>JANNSB010000761.1:0-10950 GCA_031402175.1 Planctomycetaceae bacterium | reverse complement strand
ATTGAAGGAAGTGTCATGCACCTGCCCGCAATTCGTCTCTCCGGCAAAGTTCTGGCCGTGACCTTGTGTCTGTGGACGCTGACCGTATCGGCTGAAGATCGCCGGGCGCGTCCTTTCTTCCCTGCCGACCCCGAGGCCCGTCAGGTGCCTTTGTTCGACGGGATGGATGAAGGCGTGTTTGAAGTGCGGGTCGTTCCCCGCGACGAGTTCGGGGGCAACCTACTCATTCAGAATGTGTCCGATGAGCCCCTCAACATGCAGTTTCCCGATGCGATCGTGGGCGTCGAAGTATCCCCGCAAGGCTTTGGTGGGGGCGGTATGGGCGGTGGCGGCCAGGGTGGCGGCGGCCAGGGTGGCGGACAGGGCGGTCAGAACCAGAGCATGGGCGGAGGGGGCGGACAACAAGGCGGCGGCGGAGGCTTCGGCCAGCAGGGCGGCGGCGGTGGCGGCCAAGGCTTTTTCTCGATTCCTCCCGAAGAAACCTTGCGCTACGCTTACACCTCGGTCTGCCTCGACCATGGCAAGCACGATCCGCATCCCCGGATGAACTACACGATCATCTCCGTCGAAGAATACACCCAGGACAAGAAGCTGCAGGAACTCATTCGCCTCGTCGGCACCGGACAACTCGATCCGGCAGCGGCCCAGGCAGCGGCTTGGCACCTTGATGACGGCATGTCGTGGGCGGAACTCGCCTCGAAGACCTATCCGTTGTTCGGAGGGGCTCAGGCGCCGTTCTTCACGCAGGGGCAACTGATGGGTGCCCAGCAGGTCGTCGCGGCCGCGGAAATTCGCGCCGAAGAGCGAGCCGACGAAGTGCCCGGCGACACGACTCCGATCAAGCCGGACTTCACGTCGTCCACCAGCGGCGAGTGAACGCTCGAGACGCGATGGTCGCGAGTAAGACATGAGGCCTGCCGATCATCGGCAGGCCTTTTTTCTTGTCATGTTTGTGATGGCGTCAGTTACGAGTGGACCAATCGCAACGGTTGTACGACCGGTACACCTCGCATAAGAGCGGCGGCATGAGGGGTAGTGGCTCCTCCGAGCGCAATCGAACCTAGGCTTAAGGCGGTTGTTCCCTCGACCCGCTCATCGCTGTACGGCCATGTCCACTACTTCCGTTTCGCGCCAACAACAGATCACCAGCGCTCAGGAACGCCTTCTGGCGCTGCTGGAAGGCCCCAGGGCACACGTCGACACACCTCCGCTCACTGATTTGCAAGCGTGTCCCAAGTGCGGCACGCCGGAATTCAAGACGGACATGTGGTGTGGCAGTTGCGGCTACTGTCCCAAGGCCGGCTTCGACGGCAGCCCGCTCGAAGACGACTCGCCCGAAGAACTCGATGTCTGGCGGATCGTGCCGGGCTGGATGTGGTTGATGCTCGGCGTCGAGGTCGCGCTGATCGTCGGCTCGATCGTCTTCTCGTGGGCCATCGGCGGCCACTATGCCAGAACGCTGGTGTCGCTGTCGCTACTGGGCCTCGGCAGCCTGCTCGCGATGGTCTCTCACTTTCGGGCGTACTTCAGCACGTTGTCGACCACGCATTGCCAGGGCACGCTCGACATCATCATGAAGCCCTCCACGATCTGGCGGGAGGTGGCTCGGCGGTTGCCAAACACCTCTCGCCTCTTCTGCAGCATCTTCTGGGGAACCACCTGCATGTTGATGTCGGTGTTCGTCATCGGCGGCCTCGACTGCATGTCGATCCGTCATTTCGCCACACATGACAAACCGTCAAGTGCGCCAACAGTTGCCGACGTGGCGGGTACCGTCGTCAAGGGTGGTACCGCCGTTCGGAAGGAGGGCAACCATGGTGACAGGCGACCGGTGGACGACCTGCAAGGGACCGCGCCCGACGCAGAAAGTACAGAGAACGGATCGCCGAAAGACATCGACGAGGCCGTCACGCAGTTCGCCGGCGCCCCGCCGATGGAGGACAGCACAGGCACAGCTGACGATGATGGCGCGACCCCGGAATCCGAAAACTCGCCACAGGCACTGGCTACCGGCGGCGAATCGACTGAGGCTGCCCCAGCCGCTGGAGATTCTTCGGAATCGCAAGACAGCGAGTCCGACTCGGACGCCGTGAATGATGATGAATCAGATGATGTCGATGAGGCCGAAGTGGAAGTCTTCGCCGACGAATCGCAGTCGTTCGTCGCCAGCCTGCCGGCGGGCGACGTCGTCACCTGCGCGATCGTCGGCTTCACCGTCAACTCGGCCGGCGAACCGCGATCGCTGTTGCTGGCGGCCCCGGCCGCGGGAGGCTGGCACTATGTCGCCCGGCTTTCGATCGAAGAGATCCCTGCCGATGTCATGGCCGATCTGACATCGCGATTTCCGGAGCATTTGTCGTCGCGCCCACTGGTCGACTGTCCGTTCGGAGGACAATGGCTCACTCTGGATTTCTTTTGCGACATCCACTTCCCCAATTCCCCCACCGGCCCTCGGCTCGGGGAGCCGACATTCGTCGAGATGCAGTCCGCGCCGTAGTGCTTTGCGCGTCGAGATTATGGGGAGATCGCGATCTTCAGCCCATCATGCGCGAGATGAATCCCCTCCGGCAGCCTCGCGCTGGTTTTCGCATAGTCCACTTGGTGCGACAGATGCGTCAGATATGCCTCGCCGGGTCGCAGGCGTCCGATCACCTCGATCGCTTCCGAGATGCTGAAATGCGTCGGATGCGAATGTTCGTGCAACGCATCGAGAATCAGCACCTCAAGGCCTTGCAGCAACTGTTCGCTCCCGGCGGGAATCGCATTGCAATCTGTGCAGAACGCGACGTTGCCGATGCGAAAGCCCAGCACGCGGGTCTCGCCATGAATGAGCGGAATCGGTTGAATCGTCAGGCCCAGCAGTTCCAGCGGGTCGTTACCGAGATTCTCGAAGTGAATCATCGGACGCGAATGGAGAGTCTCTTTCTCCTGGTCGAAGGCGTAGGCGAACATTCTGCGGAGGTGACCCTGCACTTCCGGCTCGCAGTACAGCGGCAATGAGGCCTTGCGGCGGTAACCGAAGATGCGCAGATCGTCGAGCCCCAGCACATGGTCGGCATGAGAATGTGTGTACAACACCGCCTCGGCGGAATCGATCTGCTCGCGAACCAGTTGCAGGCGCAACTCCGGAGGCGTGTCGATCAGCAGGTTTCCCGTGCCAGTGACGACTGCAACGCCCGTGCGAGTGCGGTGATTCCGCGGGTCACTGGATGTGCACACCGGACACTTGCACCCGATCATCGGCACCCCGGTGCTCGTGCCGCATCCCAAGACAACCAGATAGGGGGGTGAGATCGGGTGAGCGGTGGAAGAATCCGAATTCGACATGCCTGGACATGTGAGAGTCAAGAAACGAGTGTGGCCAATAGCATGACGGCTGCGTGCGCCGATGGAAGGGAACGGATCAGAAGTGATCGCAACTTCGGACGGGAGGGTGACGCTCCTGCGGAGCCGCACAAAGTAGCGACATTCATTTGTGGCTTCGGCTCGGCGGGAGCCTCGCCCTCCCAGCATTGGCCTTGCTTCACCACTTCACTCCAAGCACTGGACCCAGCAAGGCCGCCGACATCAGCGTGACGACGACGGCTCCGATGAGATTGATCCAGAAGCCGACCCGCACCATATATCTCATCGTCACGTAGCCCGAACTGAAGGCGATCGCATTGGGAGGCGTCCCCACCGGCAGCATGAAACCATAGCTCGCCGCAACGGTGGCCGGCAGCATCAACAGCAGCGGGTCGATCTCCAGAGTGATCGCCAACGGCGCGAGAATCGGCAGCAGCGTCGCCGTCGTCGCCACATTGCTCGTGAACTCGGTGAGGAATGTCACCATCAGACAGACAATGCCCACCAGCACGATGGTCGGCAGGCCGCCCAATGGCTCAAGCTGAAACCCCAACCATTTGGAAAGGCCCGTGCTGCCGAAAGCGTCGGCCATCGCGAATCCGCCGCCGAATAAGAGCACGATGCCCCACGGCAATCGTTGTTCGACTGTCTTCCAGTCGAGCAGCGCGCCCACCTCGGCCTCGCGCGCGCCGCGCGCCGGAATGACGAATAACAGAATTGCCGCAGCGATCGCCACAGTCGCGTCGGAAACGAACTTGTCGGCCAGGACGGGATCTGCCCGCAATTGCGACACCAGCCACTGCGTCACCGGTGGACCCCAGCCGGGGACGAGGACGACTTGTCCGAATGTCATCGGTACGCGGAACACCCACAGGCATGCCGTCGTGATGAACAGAATCGCCACGCTCCATTCTTCGCGTGACGGACGTCCGAGTTCGCGCAATCGATCGGAGAAAAAACCGCGATCGACGCACTCGGCTCCCGGGATCGGCTTCAAACCGATCGACAATACGAGCCAGGCGAAGATGGTCATCAGCACCGCGATGGGCATGCAGCACATCATCCATTCCGCCGAGCTGACCGGGTCGCCGCCGGTGGTCTCGATCAGCTTCTCCCATTCACGGCGAAAGACGAGATTCGTCGGCGTGCCGACATAGGTCGCGATGCCTCCGCAGCTCGAGGCATATGCGATGCCCAGCGAGATTGCCGCGCCCAATGCAGTGAGCCGTTCTCGCGTCAATGGCGACGGATGATCTCCGTTTGCATCCCGCTCCAGGCAGGACTCATAGGCCGAGAGGAGCGCGAGTCCGATCGGGAGCATCATCAGTGTCGTGGCGGTGTTGCTGATCCACATCGAAATCAAGGACGTGGCGGTCATGAAGCCGAGCAGCAGTCGTTTCGGCCCCGTTCCCATCACTCGCACCGTGTGCAGCGCCCAGCGACGATGCAGACCCCAGCGTTCGATCGCAATGGCCAGCATGAAGCCGCCGACGTACAGCAGGATGCTGTCGTCCATATACGACTTCGCGACCTTCTCGGCGGGAGTGATCGCGAGAAAGGGATATAAGGCGATCGGAATCAGACTCGTCACGGCCATCGGGATCGTCTGCGCGACCCAGAGCACCGTCATCAGCGCCGTCACCGCGAGCAGCCGTTGTGCCGGAGCCGGCATACCGGACGGTGTCGGCATCGCCAGCAAGCCCGCGAACACCGCGAGCGCGACCCACAACCAGACGCTCTGACGCCAGCGGGATGATGTCGGATCGTTCACACACCAGCCACTTGAATTGATCTGCGTTGGAATCACATGTGAAGACCTTATCGCCAGGAGGGAGTCTGGGCAATTGGTACCGACTCAATTGCTATCGTTCCTGCTGCCGGCGCATCTCTTCCACGGTCCGCATATTCTCAATGATCTGGGGATTGCCCGGATCAAGCCGCAGGGCGCGGCGATACTCGCTGAGCGCTTCGTTGAACTGGCCTTGTCGCGCCAACGCATTACCCAGGTTCGTGCGGGCTTCCACATGACGGGGATCGAAGGTGAGCGCCTCACGACAGAGCCGTTCCGCCTGCACCGGGTTACTTTCGGCGAAGAGCACCGCCAGCCCGTTGTAGGCCGCGACGTAATTGTGCCTGAATTCAATCGCCTTGGCATAGCAATCGGCGGCCTGCTGCGCATCGCCGATCTCGTGGTAGACCTCGCCGAGACAGAACCACAGCCCGTCGGCGTCTGGGAACTTCTCGACGCCGATCCGGCCCTGCTCCAGCGCTTCCTCGAGTTCGCCGAGCATGCGCAGGCTCGTGACCAGGTTGTAATATCCGGTGTCTCGGGAATGGAGTCGAATGGCTACCCGAGCGTGGTCTCTGGCTTCTTCCAACAGTTCATGAGCGAGATCCGGCTCGTGGATTTCGATCAGCCACTTGGCTTGGTTGATCAGTCCGTCCGCGAGATTGATGCGAGTGTTCGAGTTGTCGCGCGTCACCGATAGCGCGCGCCGGAAGAGTGTGACGTCGTTCTGCCAGTACGTCGCCTGCTGAGAACTCGCGATAGCCATCGCCGCCACGCTGATGTATGCGGCCGCAGTGACCGTTCGCCGGAACCAGGGCGCCGCCGCGTCCGCCAGCCGACAGATGAACATCCCACCAGCAGCGACAGACCGATCATGGGAAAGTACATGTACCGGTCGGCATGAGCGGCCGATCCGAGTTGAATGATTCCGAGCATCGGCATCAACGTGCCGAGAAACCAGAACCAGCCGGTCGCGACATAGCCGGTGGACTCGCGTTTCCTGGTGAACAACGAAACCAGAGCGAGTGCGCACACGACAGCCAGCAGAATCGCCGTGGCGACGACCCAGGCATCGAGTCGCACTCTGTGGAACGGATGGGGATAGAATGCACACAACTCCGTCGGCCACACCGACTGCCGCAAATACGTCGCGACGGCGTTGACGGCATTGATGGCGCTGACCGAGGGAGCGACTCCCGTCGACAGCGCTTTTCCCACTCTCTGCGCGTTGATCGCCGCGATGCCGAAAAAGATCGAAATCGCGAGCAACGGAAGTTTCTCCAGCGCCAATCGGCCGAGTCGCGACAACCAGCCGGGTTCGTTCATTCGCAATCGATTGAGCGGCCACGCATCAAGCAGCAAGAGCAGGAACGGAAAGGTAATCAGTGTCTGCTTCGACAGCAGGCTGAGCGTCAGCAACACACACACGGCGACATATCGCCTCGGGGATGGGAACTTGGCATATTTCAAGTAGGCGAGAATGGCCCAGAGCCCGAACAGAATGCTCAGCACATCTTTCCGCTCGGAAATCCAGACGACCGATTCAAGGTGCAGCGGGTGCAGCGCGAACACGCCGGCCATCCACCACGCGAGGCCGTTGCGTCGCGTCAGTTCCTGGCCGACGCGGAACACGAGGCACGTATTGACGATGTGCAGCAGGATGTTCGTCAGCCGGTAGCCCCACGGCTCCATGCCGTAGAGTGAAGTGTCGAGAAAGTACGACAGCGAAGTGAGCGGGTGCCAGTTCGCAAAGTAATACTTCGTGAACGACCACTGTACGTTGGCCAGCGTTAACCCATCCGCCATGTGACGGTTGCGCACGATGTAATAGAGATCGTCATAGACAAACGCGAACGGCAGCGTCGGCAAATAGACCGCGAGTACCAGCGCAAGCAATAGCAGTCCATGAATGAGATCGGATCGGGATCGCATGGGCTGCACGGGTGACGGCTGAAACGGCTGGGGATTGGTGGCTTGGACGAGACCCGTGGCATGACGCGGCCGAATGTTAGCAAAATGTGAGACCGCTGATGCGACTCAAGGGCTTGTTAACGTCTGGTGAATTCCGCCACGATACGCCACTCAGTCTCTCGCAAGTCGTTGCCAAGCCTTGTATCTGCCGTCCCCGAGGAAACGCATGTCGGTTCCCCCCGTTCTCATTTACGTCGCCGGCACGCTGATGCTGCTGGTCGCGTCGGCCAACATCTTCGCCTTCGGGAAGTTTCGCTATCGCGAGCATCTGCGGCAGGTGCCGCTCGTGATGCGGCAAGTCTTTCTGGTGCAGAATGCCTACATCATGTTCGTGCAGTTGGGTTTCGCGCTCCTGTGTTTCTGCTTCACCGATGAGTTCACTTCGGGCAGTCCCATCGGCCGGGGCATCGCGGGCTATCTGGCGGTCTTCTGGGGATCGCGAGTGGTGCTGCAGCTCTTCTACTACGATCGCGAACTTCGCCGGCAGAACAGAGTGTTCGATGTGATGTTCATTGTGGCGGATGGATTTCTCGCCATTGTCTTCGCGGCGGCAGCCATCCTGGGCGGAGGAATCGCGTCATGACCTGGTTGATCTCACATCTCCCAACGCTGATCGTCATGGCCGGTGTCGGTCAACTGCTGCTGATCGCCGCCAGTCTCGCGATCCCGCGCGTGCTTGGCTGGAAAGAAGAGACTGCGAAACTGCGGCCGCTTACTCGACAAGTCTTCTGGACCTATGCGATCTACATCTGGTGCACGAATCTGTCATTCGGACTCGTTTCGCTGCGGCCCGACTGGCTGCTCGATCGATCTCCACTGGCGGCTTGCGTGACGGGATTCATTGCTGCATATTGGACCGGCAGGGTGGGCATTCAGTTCTTCTACTTTGACCGGTCCGATGCCCCACAAGGCCGACATGTGAAACTGGCCGAGGCCGTGCTCGTCACGCTGTTTGTGTATCTGACGATTGTCTATGGCCTCGCGCTGCTGTCGAATCTCGGAGTGTTCCAGGCGTGAACGGTTACACTCCGCACAGTTCCGTCACGCTGTTGCTGGTTGCGGGCGTGGCTGCCGCGACGCTGTTGGCGGGATGGTTGCTGAGCCGACGGACGCCGACCCGCTGGATCCGCGGTCTCGCCTGGCTCGTGACGATCGCCGCCACTGCGGGTACCGAGCGGTTGTGCAGTGCGGAGCCGGCGGGCATTCGCATGCTGGCCATCATCGTGGTGCTCCTCTACGGAATGAAGGGCGTCGTCGCCGTCGAAGCCCGCGGCGACGGAGTGCAGATTCCGACTTTCGGTCGCTGGCTGGCCTTCGCCGCGCTCTGGCCCGGCATGCGGCCTGCTCCGTTCGCGGCTCCGCGCAAGAAGCTGGACGGCGTCCGGTCATTGATTCGTCGTGGGAGCTTGTTCGTGTTGGTCGGTGGATTGCTCACCGGATCGGCCTGGTTCACCTGGCATCGCGCTCGACCCGCCTTGAGCGATAACGTCGCCTGCGTGGTGGCAACGATCTTGTTGCTGACGGGTCTCAGCATGATGCTGCACTTTGGCGCGTTCAACATTCTCGCCGGATTGTGGAGATTGGCTGGCTTTGATGTGCGTCCCTTGTTTCGCGCTCCGCTGGCGTCGCGTTCCCTTGATGCCTTCTGGAGCCGGCGCTGGAACCTCGCCTTCTCGGAAATGATCGCCCTCGGCGTCTATCGTCCGCTGGCTGGTCGATTGGGTCGCGGGGGCGCGACAGTCGTGGCGTTCGTGGCATCAGGCCTACTGCACGAGTTGGCGATCAGCGTGCCCGTGAAGGCCGGCTACGGCGGGCCGATGCTCTACTTCATGCTGCAGGGTTTGCTCGTGTTGATCGAGCGTCGTTTCGAGAAATCAGGCAGGCCCGTTAGCAGTTGGGGGGCCTGGTCGCATGTCTGGGTTCTCGTGTGTCTGGCGCTCCCCGCACCAATTCTGTTCCACCCTGCGTTCTTGGAAGGAACGATCTGGCCGCTGGTTGGGCTAGAGTGAGAGCATTGTACCCTCAACTTCGACGCAGCTTGCCTGATTGATCCGTTCTCACAATCGCGAGATCCCCGAATGCGTTTGCGGAAGCGTTTCATGGAACATTAACCTTGCACTGGCACACTGCGTCCCACGAAAGTGAAGTTCCACAATTGCATACATGACTGCCCCGATCACCAGTTCCGCCGACACATTGACCCGCGACTCGACAAGCGACGCGGACACCGATCGGCTGCATCACGCGCATGTCATTCCCGAATCATCGTCGCCTCCCGGATTGGTCGTGAAGCCGGATTCAACCTCCGCGTTCAGTCTCTACAACCGGCAAGTCACCCGCGTCGCCGCGCCGGAGAACATCCATATCGAGTGCCCGTTGTGTGCGGGACTGACCGGCAAGCCGACGTTCGCCGTCGACGGTCTCGAATCGCAGGTCGCCGTCTGCCGGCAGTGCGGGTTTGGATATCTGCATCCGTTACCTTCGCCCGCGGAGATCGCGACGTTCTATCCGCCGGCCTACTACGGCAGCACCGGCAGAAAGTTCAACAGCCTGGTCGAATTCGCCGTGCGCTTGGTCGCAGCGCGGCATGTGCGGTTTCTCGCTCGCAGAGTCCCACGCGGCGGACGAATTCTCGACGTGGGTTGCGGGCGCGGCGTGCTGCTCAAGGAACTGGCCAATCGCGGCTTCGAGGCGCATGGCTTCGAAGTGAGTCCGTCAGCGGCAGAAGGGGTCGATTCGCGGATCAAGATCCGCATTGGCGACGATCTGCATGATGCGAACTACCCGTCCGGTCATTTCGATCAGGTCATCATCTGGCATGTGCTGGAACATGTGAGCGATCCAAGGGGCACAATCGAAGAGATTCATCGCATCCTGAAGCCGGGCGGCGAGACCGTCGTCGCGGTGCCGAACTTTTCCAGTTTGCAGGCGCGCTGGTCGGGGCCGGCGTGGTTTCATCTCGATTTGCCGAGACACCTATATCACTTTTCTGCCGCGGGACTGGCGAAGCTGCTGGAAACGAGCGGGTTTCTGGTGGAGTCGGCGCACTACTTTTCGCTGCGACAGAACCCGTTCGGCTGGGTGCAGTCAGCCCTCAACAAGCTGGCGCGCGTCCCGCGAAACGCACTCTACGAACTGTTGCACAAACGCAACGGCGACCAGCAGCGCTTAGGTTGGCTGACCCGCCTGGCTCTCTATACCGCGTTCATTGGTGGGATGCCGATCGCGTTGCTGCTGGAAGTTGTCGCCGCTCTATTTCGCACAGGCGCCACGGTGCATGTGGTGGCGCGGTCAAATCGTTCGTAGCGGAGACTTCCAGCCGCCGCACATGGTGAACGGGTGGAACACGCGGCTACTTCATCACTACGAAAACACCGTACGCCCCGTCCATCGGCACCTCGATCGTCTCGCTGGTGCATTCGCCTTCGGCGATCGGGTCGCCATAGATGTCGCGCGGGTCGAGCAGTCGGTAGTGATCGCCGGTCTGCAGGAAGTCGCCGACGGGGATGCTGACCACCGCTGCATCCGTGCCGGCGATCACGGTCAGATGGGCGCGGTCGGGATCGTATTCATTCGCGAACCAGCGAACGATCGGCGTCGTCGGGCCTGATGTGCCGGGGGGAATCACTTCGTTCCCTTCGTTGATGGCGGACTGATAGTTCGAGATGTCGAGGCTGCCGCCGAAAATCACGTTGTCGCGGATCTCGCAGTTCTCGTTGTGCGGGGCGTCGTAGCCGATCCGCATGTTCACGTCGCAGAGGACGTTTCCCTCGGCCACGATGTTTCTGCTGGGCCTGCCGCCGCCGATGAGGAAAGGTCCCATGCCGAAGGCGATGTTTTCGCGC
>JANNSB010000760.1:0-2090 GCA_031402175.1 Planctomycetaceae bacterium | reverse complement strand
CGCTCTCTGTGCCGGGAGCGAATGAGCCGGTGGTGTCTGGAATGCGCGCGAATGGCTATTGGTCGTTTTATCTCGACCAGGACTGCGTGTATCAAGTCGATGACGAACTGCGGCTGCGACGGGCCTATGTCGCGGGACATTTGTATCGCACGCAGGGAACGACGCTGGCACGGATGAACCGGGAACGCAGTGAGACAGAGACGGCACTGATGCGCACGGATCTCGATTCCAGGGAACTGACGCATTTTCTGGAGCAGATGAGAAGCGGACTTGAGCGATTGTTGAGCCTGTTGCAAACTGGTGAGGCCCGAGTGCTCGATCTGCTTCCGCCGGATGCCGATGTGCGCGCCGAATTGCAGGCTGTGCTCTTGCAATTGCTGAGCAGGCCATTGGTGCTGGCGCCGGCGATCAAGACTCGGCCATAGTCGCCTTTCGCGGCGGCCTTTTGATACGCCGAGGACTACGACACGTCGCGGCCTCATTGTATGGGCCGTGCAAACTGAGAACCCTCTCGCGTTGCCTCGGCGTCTGGGGACAGACGCCGCTACGAATCGCTCGCATCACTGGTGTTCCCGCCACTGTTGCCAGGCGGAAAGAGCTTCTCGCGACTCGCTCAAATCACGACGCCATTCTTCAGGATTTTGACCCTGATCTTCGCCGGTCAATCGTAAGAGCGCGCTCGCGATGGAGACTCGCACATCAGCGTCTGCGTCGCACAAAAGATCGATCAGATCACTCGTCATGTCGTTGCTCGCCGTCTGCGACAACACACGAGCAGCCGTCTGACGGGCGTCGGCACGATCCCAGGGGTCTGTCGACTGAAGAAATGCCAATAGCGGAACGGCTCCAGGTTCGCCCAACTCAATCAGATCGGCTTCGTAGAGGAAGTGTGCTTTCGCGCCGCCGATCGTCGCCAGCACGCGCTGCGTGAACGATTCGACTTCGGCGGCATCGTTGACCAAGAGCGGTAGCATCCAGCGCATGGCGAGCAGCGCGTCCTCCTCGTACTCCCGATCGACTCGACCAGCGACGATCTGCACGGCCTCTCCCGAATGGAGCCGGCTGCTGAAGGGATTGGACACCACATCGATCAGTCCATCGAGAGCGTGCACCGTGAGGTCGCGGGAATCTGTCAGCTCCGCCTGCACGCTGCAATTAGAGGGACAGCAAAGCATCGGAGCCGACAGGCACATACTCGAATCCACCGTCTCCGGAGCCGGCATTTCGGCCAGTGCGGGCGTCAACTGCATGGAGCCTTCGTCAGAAGCTCTGCACCAGACGCGACCGGTTTCGAGTTCAATCTGATCGGCCGATCGCATCCGCACGGTCGCATGTTCATCCAGCCGAACGATTCCGCCGGCAGTGGTCTCGACCTCGCACAACGAGTCGCTCCCGGTCCTGACGCAGGCATCGGACGGACATGCAAAGGGTGTGATGGACACCGGCAGCCAATCATCGCGATCGAGATACTTGACTTCTACCGTACCCGTCGTCTGCACCACGTTGGCCACGTTATCAATGCCGGAGTCGGCGAGAATCGGCAGAATCGGATCATCGCTCACATCGTCGGCCAGCGGCACTTCGTGCTTGACGCCAGGGGCATTATTGTCGATTTGCCGCCAAAACCAGACAGCGACCACCAGCGTCAAGGCGGCTGCAAGCAGCGCCTGCCACCTCTTGAACGTCGAACTCTTTGATGCTTCGCTTTGATGGACGATTGGCGTCGTCGGATGCTTCGGCTTCCACTGCTGCAGCACGTTGTTCGTCAGCCGGTCGATCGACGCATCGCTGGGAGCGACCTGTTGCAACCGTTGATGAATCTCTCGGAATGAGTTGGCTACTTGAGCGCAGTGCGCGCACTCCTGCAGGTGTTGGGACAGATCGGCATCGACCTCCCGCAAGTTGTCGCCGTCGAGCCAGTCGCTCAATTGTTCTTGGACTTCATCGCAGTTCATGGGACTGCTCCTTATGTGAGGCCAGTTGCCGCCGCAGCATCTCGCGTCCTTTCGACAGCCGGGCATTCACGGTCGCCCGCGAGACTTCGAGCATGTCGGCCATTTCGTCGTAACCGCGTTCGTCGAAGTAGCGCA
>JANNSB010000759.1:0-27940 GCA_031402175.1 Planctomycetaceae bacterium | reverse complement strand
TCACTTCATCCGGCGCCTGATGCACGAGCTGCGAAGGTGCATCACTTGATTCAGGCTGCTGGTGCGGCGGATCGTCCGTGCCATTTTGATGAGCAGGCCCGTCGATCGATGTGCCCGCTCATCAAAATGGCACGGACGATCCGCCGCACCAGCAGCCTGAATCAAGTGATGCACCTTCGCAGCTCGTGCATCAGGCGCCGGATGAAGTGATCGAGGTTGAAGAAGACATCATTCCCCGGCCGCCGACGCCGCCCGCGACGGTCGTGCGGCACGAAACGCTCGAATGGCGACAGATTGTCGGCATCGTCGTGGCGTCGGATTCCGAGTCCACCGGCTGGCGCGGCGCTCTGGCCACGGCGAAGCTCGTTGATTCGACTGATGCGGTCGCGCCGCCGATGACGTTTCGCTCGCTGCGTGAGAGCTGGGGTCAGGCCGGGACTGCATCCGGGATCGACATAACGCTCGGTGAAGAGACGCTCGTGTCGCTGGCCGTCGAAGTTGCCGACATCCAGACAGTGCGCGCGAACTTCGAGCGCGGTCTGCTCGCCATCGGCGGTCTGTCCCGCGAAGCCGTTGTGCAATGTGAGACGACATCGATGCCAATCACGCTGCGATCACTGGCGGACGGTTCGCGGATCGCCTTCATCCTGAGCGGCGACTCGACCGACGTGCTTGTCCTTGCGGGTGAAGTGGCTGTCGGCGATCTGATCGTCGCCGCGCCGGCGGGGATTGAGTGGACCAGCGCTGGCGATGCGCGGATCACATCCACCGTTCGGCCGATCGACTGGCTTGAAGCGCCGGCTCGCATTCCCGCGGAGCAGGAATGGCTTAATGTGTGTCTGGCGGAAGCCGACATCGTCAGTGCGCTGCTGCAGGCTGACAGCGGGCAATCCGATCGCACGCTGGCCGCAGCAGTCGGCTGGAGCATCGCGCTCGATGCGCCACAGGCAGTTCCGCTCGCGGCTGCATCAACCGAGTCGGCATATCGCGAAGCGGCCCTCGCGTGGCTCTCGGACGCCACTCACGACGCCGACCAGCGGGCCGCGGTCTGGAACAGCCTGCGTCCGCTGCTGGCCGAAACCGAATTGAGCGTGGCGCATTGGTTCGAGATCGCGCGCGGTGATGCGGACGTGACACCCGAGATTCTGCAGGAACTCGCGCTTGGCGTGGGACGCAGCGAGCCATTGTTCGTGCGCCACGCGGCTATCCGCTATCTGCGCGAGGCCACAGGGCAGCGATTCGCGAGCTACGATCCCGAGTCGCCGACGCAAAGCGCGGTGGCCGAAGTGCGGGCGTTCGTGCGGCAGATCACTCGACCGAACATGAGACAACCTCGCGGCAGGCCTTAACGGAACAACACGTCACCGGCGCAACAGAAACTCCGCGCTGTTCACGAGACTCCAGACCAGATCCTGCACCGCTTCTCGGCGGTTGTCGTGCGAGTGCAGATGCTCCATGGCCGCGGCAAATTCAACTTCGGTCGGCGGGCGGCTGAGCACTGTCCAGAACCATTCGTTCACGATTTCCTCGTCTCTCATGTCGCTGCGGATGTGTTCGCGAATCCGGTTGCCGCGGGCGTCAAGCAGGTCGTTCACCAGCGAGCCACTGACGAGTTGAAACGTCTGGGCCAGCGTCGGCTCGTCACTCCGTTCGCATTCACAACTTTGCAGTCGCGGAGGTTTGCCGAAGACCGCCAGAAAGTCGTCGCCAGCTGCATCATCGTCCCCACGCCGTCGAGGCGCGCGAACGGCAGGCAGTTCCCCGGCCCGCATGTCGTCGGGATAACCGGCGAAGCCAATGGGTGAATCCATCACCAGCGCAAGGCTGTCGAGTATTTGTTCCGCGGTGAGGCGGCGCACTTCGGCGTGGGAGAAGTTGAGGTCGTCGGTCGCATTCGTTTCATGGGGTCGCCAGTCGAGCTGATAGACCCGCGAGTTCATGATCGTCCGCAGGATGTGGCGAATATCGCCGCCATGCGCTGTGAACTCACCGGCCAGCCATTCCAAGAGTTCCGGATGCACTGGCGGGTTCGTGGCGCGAAAGTCATCCACCGGATCGACGAGGCCGCGACCCATGAGTTGAAACCACAGCCGGTTCACCTGTACTTTCGCGAAGTATGGATTGGCCGGGTCGGCGATCCAGTCGGCCAGCGCGAGCAGCCGGTCGTCTTCGCTGGGAACGATGGTGCGCGACGCATCGAGTAGCGTCGGAGAGCGCGGGTCGCCGGTGCGTGGATCGTCGTAGTCCTCATCGAGGTCCATGTAGATGATCTGTTCGCCATCGAATTCGTGGTCGTCATTTTCATCGCGCCGGAGGTTCTCGACGATGTGATAGTCGACCTGCGAGAAGAGGTTCGTCCAGCCGTAGTAGTCGTTTTGCGTCCACTGATCGAACGGATGGTTGTGGCATTTCGCGCACTGCAGACGCACGCCGAGAAAGACCTGCGCGAACGCCTCGGAGCGCTCGACCGGATCCCTCAGCGCCCGATAGACGTTGGAGGACGGCTCGCTGTAGCTGCTGCCCCTGCCCGCAACGACGGCTCGCGCGATCTCATTCAGCGAAGTATTCCGCGAGAACTCGACCCGCAGCCAGGCGTGAAAGTTCTGCACTCCCTTCCAGTCGAGAGTCTTCTCTTCAATCCGCAAAAGGTCGCACCATTTGAGTGCCCAGTTCGACGCGAACTCCGGCCGCTCCAGCAATGCATCGATGAGCACAGCGCGCTTGTCGAGACTGCCGTCGAGCACGAACTGCCGCGCCTCATCAGCCGTCGGCAGGAAGCCCAGCAGATCGAGATGGGCCCGGCGGAGGAACGTCACGTCATCACACAACAGCGATGGGTTGATCTGCAGTCGCTGCAATTTCGCGAACACGAACTCATCAATCGGATTGACGGGCGGTGGTGCCGACCAGACGAAATCGGGTTGATGTGGAATGAACGCGAGACTCACCGGAACTTGCCGATCGAGAAACCGCACAACGACCGTCGTCTCGCCGGCTTGCAGCGAAGCAACTTCTCCAGTCGGCGAAATCTCGGCGATCACTCGCGACTGTTCGTAAACCGCCAGTTCCGTGACATCGCGAGTCGTGCCATCCGAGAATGTCGCTTCGACCGACAACGGCACCGTCCAGTCGGGTGCGACGGCGATCGACTCTCGCGGCTCCACCGACAGAGTCGTCAGTTGCGGAGTGCCTTCGCTGTCGGCTGGTGCGCCCGAGGCGATCCATTCGCTCAGGATGCGATACTGTTCGGAGTCGTTCTGAAATCGCCGGCCCCCTTCATGCGGCACCTGCATCGTCGCCTTGAGCAGGATCAGACTCCGATCGGGGTCGGAAAGATTGAGCCGCCGCGAGTCGGAGCCGCGAGTGAGCGTCATGAAGTCGGCATCGGCATCCTGCCCCCGCAGCGACAGGCGAAAACCACCCTTGCCGTTGGCGTTGCCGTGACAGATTCCCTGATTGCATCCCGCCCGCGAAAGGACTGCCATTACGTCGTTGCGAAAACTCACGTCACCCCGGGCCTCAACCTGCAGGCCGAGACAGCAGACAAGTCCGATGACAAAAGTAGTACGCAGCATCACGCGGGATTCAGGACATCGACCGGAGAAATGGCGATGCATCAATCATCGCCGCTTATGCATGATGCATGATTCAGGAACCAGCGGCAACGGGATGTCCCAAACGTCCCGATTGGTACTTGTTTACCGTCGCTTTGGGCTAGCGCCATTGGTTGATCGCGGGTAGCCTAACGCCATTATGGATGGCGAGAAGACCAGTTCTGAGCAACCGCAACCTGATTGTCCGGGTTGCCGCGAGTTTCGCAAAGAGGTTGCGGAACTGCGTCGCATCATCGAGGAGCTGCGGCGGGCGGGCCAGCGGCAGGCGGGGCCGTTTTCCAAAGGGCCGCCGAAACCCCAGCCGAAGCGGCCGGGCCGCAAGCCGGGCGACGACTACGGCACGCAGTTCTCTCGCAGCGATCCCGAGCGGATCGACGAAACCTACGACGCCAAACTGCCGGCGACGTGTCCGCATGGCGGCGAGACTCACATCACCCAGACGCACACCGCGGAGCAGTTTCAAACCGAAGTCGTCGCCCAGGTGCGAATTCGTGGTTACGCGGACTGCACTGTCGTCGCCGGCGGAGCCGATTGAGATTAAGTTTCAAGATGCCGCCTCGAACTCCGCTGCCCAGCTGGTCGTGTCGGCAACGAGTGAATAACAGGGTGCCGCATGAACGCCTCCAGGGTTCTGCAATCGACGCGGTATTCGACGGCCGACCGCCGTCCCTCACGGCCTTCCGATAGGCGCGGCGGCGTGACAGTTATCGAACTGTTGACCGTGATCGGCATTCTCGCCCTGCTGGCGGCGATTCTACTCCCTGCCGTCCAGGGAGCGCGCGAACGCTCGCGAACCGTGTCGTGCGGCGATCGGCTGCGGCAATTGATGGTCGCCGTCCAGAATCACGAGGGGGTGCATGGCGCGTTTCCCGAATCCGAACCATTCTTCATCGATTCGTCGAGAGAGTTGCAGCCGTCAGTCTCGATCTTCGTGCATCTATTGCCATATATCGAGCAGCAGGAGTCGCACAACCAGATCGATTTCTCCGATGTCTCTGTGATCCTCGACGAGGCCCCGTTCACGCACAATGCCGCCAATCTCGCATTGATCGACGTGCAGATTCCCGTCTATGTTTGCCCGTCGGAGTCGTCCGATCGAGGCGTCTCGTACCGGGCGTGCTATGGACCAGGCGCGAACTTAAGCGCACAGGCACCCTTCTTCGTCGACAAACGCTACCACTCAGGATCATTTACCGACGGGCTGATACACACCGCCATGCTTTCAGAGCGGGCCATCGGAGACGGCGATCTCGACCGGTTCGATTCCTGGCGGGACGTGTTTCGGTTCCATCGATACGAGCTGACTGAAGATACCCCCGCGGGCTGGAACGCGCGCTGCTCCGAGGGCTTCCCGCCCGGCGGCCCTGTCGAATCGTATTCGAATTCGGGTGTGAACTGGTTGCGGGCCGGCACCCGCAACACGAGTTACAATCACGTCTTCTCTCCAAACTCACGAATTCCCGATTGCGCAATCCTCGGCCCGTATGCCGATACCGCACCGGGGGCATTCACCGCTCGCAGCTTCCATAACGGCGGCGTGAACGTGGCGTTTGCCGACTGTCATGTTAAGTTCATCAACGACGGCATCGAATTCGCCATCTGGCAGGCCTTCGCCACCCGCAACGGAAACGAACCAATTGCCGGGTTCTGAGTGGCCAGCCGGGGTGAATCCTTCGACCGATCATTCAGTTCGACAGATAGGCTTGTGAATGCACGGCGTCAACTCGCCGCACCTCACGAGCGAATCCCGCCGCCCTCTTCGAACGTGTCGGCTGACTCAGCATTTCGAAGATGCGTCGCGCCTGATCGAAGCACCGACTGCTTTCGTCCGGGCGTGAGAGGTCGACCAGGATGTGCCCGGAGTTGATGAGAGCGAACGCGCAGCCCTCCAGATCTCCCGCGCAACGAAACAGCCGGTGAGCCTCAGTCAGTTGCGATAGCGCAGTCTGCAAGTCTCCGTTCAACCGATCGACGACCGCCAGGTGCAGGATGATGGTGGCTTGCTCATCTTCATCAGCGACGGGCAGCGCCCGCAGGAGCCAGTCTCGCGCCTGCTCGGTGTCTCGTTCGCGAATGGCATGCAAGCCAAGCTGCAACATCACATCGGCCGACAACGTACCGCGATCCGCGAGCTGCCATTTGACGGCTTGTTGCAGCCAGCGACCGGAACTCATGCCGTCCCCGCGTTGGGCCGACACGCTGGCCAGCGCCAGACAGCACTCGCAGCGTTCTTCGTGATGATGCCGGGCGTGCGCCAGGTCGAGGGCGGTTCGCAGATGCAGTTCGGCGGTCGCGAAGTCTCCCTGTGTCACGAGGAACGCTGCGAAGTCGAGCCGGGCACGTGGGGTATCGTCCGCCACCACCGCCGCATGAAAGGCCGATCGCGCTTCGCCAATGAGGCATTGAGCGGCATACGATTGGGCGCGGGCAATCAGCGCAACGACGACGCGGGAAACCTCGGCAGCGCGAGGTGCAGCGAGCGAAAATGTCTCTCTCATCCTGGGCTTCCAAGAAGTCGAGAGAGCGTATCTGGCGATGTGATCGATGGTTAGAACGACTCAAACCACCGCGTATCAATCACTAACCTGAGACTGTTCTGACTTTACCGGTTATGCGACCTGTGTCAATTAGGTAAATTGGAGAATCTGAGAAGTTCCCCCGACGTGCAGATTGAGGGCGTTTCGCTGACTGCGGTTCCACCCCGGTAGAGGCTGTTTTTGCCGGAGAACTCGCGTTTATCTCGACCCCGAATTCGGGTTTCGTCACAACTTGCCGCGAAGTCCTTCGCCATCGTCGCCCGAGGAATTACGCCATGCAGCGATCCGCCATTCGAACCTGTGCGTGCGTATTGACCGGCATTCTTCTGATCGCCTCATCGGGCTGCAACATGGCACGGATGCAGCAGCAGATGAGCCATTTCTGGCGCGGCGGCATCGTGGGTGAAGACGCGGGTTCGCTAGACTCATCCGACCCGTGGGCGACGAATGCTTCGCAAGAGATGGCGGGGCATCATCCGCCGGGTTTCTCCGACCCCAGTGATGAGTATCTGTCTTCCGATCGGGCCAGAGAGATCAGTCGCGGCCTTGACGGCGGACGCTGACGCTGCCGGCAGGAGTTCGCCATGAAGTCTCCCAGGCGCGAATGGACGCCGGGACTCATCTGGCCCGAGGTGACTCTCCGCCTGCATGAACTCTACGCGGCATTGCGGCGACACTTCGGCTATCAACCCCGGTGGTGGCCGGGCACCCCCTGGGAGATCGCGCTGTCGGCCATGCTCGTCCAGCAGTGCGACTGGACCGTGGCCAATCGCGGCACGCAACGGCTGATCGACGCTGGCATCAGCGGCATTCGCGAACTCGCGCGGGCGTCGCCGACCGACGTGCAGGAATGTATTCGATCGATTTCGTTCGCCCCCACCAAGGCGGGGAGACTGATCGACTTCGCGAAACATTTGAAGTCGCGGGGCTGCAACACGATCGAGGATTATCTCGGCTCAGCAGACACCGGAGTGCTGCGAAACGACCTGCTGTCACTGCGCGGAATCGGCGATGAGACGGCAGACGCCATCCTGCTGTTTGGGGGGACATCGCATTCGACGTTCATCGTTGATGCCTACACACGGCGTATCCTGTCCCGCGTTCGTCTTGATGGAGCGCTCAATGAAGCCTTCTGGAAGGGGCCGGCCCCGAGGCTGCGACAATTCCTGCGGGAGCATCTGCTGGCGAACCCGTCTCACTACGATAAGTTCGAATGGAGCGGCGGTGTCTCCCGCGAGGTCGCCCTCATGCGGGACTACCATGCCCAACTCGTCGAACTGGGCCGGCATCATTGCCTCAAGAGTCGACCACGCTGCCATGCCGTCGGCAAGCACGGCTGGACCAACTACGACTTCTGCCGCGAGCACTGCCTTACCGGCGTCTGCACTGCATGCCCGCTGAGCGCAACCTGCGCCTATGCGAGCGAGCAACACGAGTGTGAAGCTTGATTTCGTGCTGCGTCTCTCACCGGCTACAGAAGATGGACCACGGATTGAGCGGATGTCGCGGGTCTTCGCGGATCTGCAACAATGTGAGAATCCCACCCGGTGTCTCTGAACCGCGCGAATCCGCCAAATCCGCGTCATCCGCGGTCCATTTCTGTGACTTCGCGAGACGCTACACCAGTTCGCGATTCATTCTGAAGCATCACTTGCCTTGCAAGAAGGCGTGCTGGAATGCGTCCGGGTCGTAGCCGTTTGGCACCTTGCCGTCGGCGGCGTACAGGTAGAGTCCGGCCTGGGAGATCGCGGTCAGTGCTGATGAGACAAGTCCGACGAGAATCATCCACGCGACGCCGGCGATGATGATCGGGATGCCCAGCACCGTGTGTCCGCCTTGAATCAGGTATCCCCCTCCGAATATGGCCAACAGTCCGGGGATGTTCGCCAGAAAGACGATGATGCCGATGCCGAAGTTCGAAGTGAGCGACTCGCCCCATGTCTCGCGTACGACCGACACCGACCGCTTGATGGCCCCGATCGGTCCCAGCTTTTCGACAACGAGCACCGGCACGACGAAGTAGGTCATCACGGTCCAGGCGGCGCCGATGATGCCGCTGACGAAACTGGCGACGGAACGGCCGCGTTTGTTGCGCTCCAGGGCGTTCAGCAGCATGCCGACAGTTGCGCTCACCAGGGCCCAGCCGAGTATTTGCGGCAGGCGGCTGCCGGCGGCAGACAGTCCGGTGCCGATCGTTGGATCGCCGCCGCGAAATCGCACAATGGCGCAGGCCACCATCGCCGAGTTGAAGAAGATGACGATGAAATACGTGATGAAGTAGAACAGAAACAGCACGACCCAGAGGACCGGACTGCGATCGTCCACCATCTTTTCGACCTGATCTCGCAGCGACTCGTTCAGGATGACTGGCGCCATGAACGAAGCCAGAATCGCCAGGCAGGCGATGCCGCTCACCAGCGGAAACACGAGCAGTTCCTTGTCGGCCTTCAAGACCTTGATGCTCTGCTTGGTGAGTTCCCAACCGCGCTCGATGCGTTCGAACATGCCAGCCCTTTGATTTCCAGGTGAATCGCACGTATCTGCCGCCCTCGCGACAGCGCGCACGTTACTGCCCGCGTAACGCGACGACAATATCGCTCTGGTCGCAAACGAAGCCGTATCTAACGGGTTCATTACATTTTTGGAGTTTTCCAGTCCCGGCCTTGAGTCGACCGCCCGAATTGCAGCATGATGCTGGTTTCCAACATTCACAGGACTGGTTCAAGTAGAGTGCGAAGAGATATGAACCACAGAGGCAACCTTTCTCGTCGGTCGTTCCTGCAAGGTTCTGTCACCGCATTTGCGATGAGCGGAGCGTTCGGCGCGCTCAGCCGGCGATTGCTGTCGGCGGATGCCGGGTCGTATCTCACGCAGGGATATGGTCCCTTGCAACCGGTGAAGGACGCCACGACGGGCCTCGAACTGTTGTGTCTTCCCGCAGGGTTCAGCTACTCGTCGTTCGGCTGGAAGGGCGAAATGATGTCGGACGGCATTCCGACCCCCGCGGCTCACGACGGTATGGCCGTGATCTCGCAAGACGGCGGACGGATCATCTTGTGCCGCAACCATGAAGTTTCGGGGAACGGAGTGTCGTTCGGTCCGACGGCGATTACCTACGACCCGAAGGCTCCCGGCGGCTGCTCGAACCTGGAGTTCGATGCCAGCGCAGGGAAATGGGTCAAGGCCTGGGCCAGCATCTCCGGCACGTCGCGAAACTGTGCCGGCGGGCCGACGCCGTGGGGAACCTGGCTGACGTGTGAGGAGATCACCTTCGGCCCCGGCGACGTAGACGGCGACACGACGTTCGAGTTCGAGAAGACTCACGGCTGGATCCTCGAAGTCCCCGCCGAAGGAACCGCGAACCCGATTGCGCTCGAAGCCATGGGACGCATGTGGCACGAAGCCATCGCCGTCGATCCCGCGACGGGCATCGTCTACGAAACCGAAGACCGCACCAACGCGGGATTGTTCCGCTTCATTCCCGCTGTGCCCGGGAAGCTGGCCGAGGGGGGCCAGTTGCAGATGCTGAAAGTGGCGGGACGGGATCAGGTCGTCACCGGACTTTCCATCGGCGACTGCTTCGACACGTCATGGGTCGATATCGACGACCCACATCTCGTCGACACGCCGGGAACGAAGGATCATCAGGGATTGTTTCATCAGGGAACATCGCAAGGGGGCGTGACCTTCAATCGGCTGGAAGGGGCCGAGTTCAATAACGGGCGGATTTACGTCACATCGACGGAAGGGGGCAACGCGGGCAAGGGGCAGCTCTTCGAGTACCATCCGGTCGAGGAGACACTGACGATGGTCTTCGAGTCGCCGAGCGGCGAAGTGCTCGACATGCCCGACAACATGACCGTCAGTCCCCGAGGGGGAATCGTGCTCTGTGAAGACGGCGAGTTCACTCCCCAGCGAATTCACGGCCTGACCAGTGACGGCAAGCTGTTCCCGTTCGCTGCCAACAATGTTGTGCTCGCGGGCGAAGTCCAGGACATCGCCGGCGACTTTCGCAATCAGGAGTGGTGCGGAGCGACGTTCAGCCATTGTGGCAATTGGTTGTTCGTCAACATTCAGACTCCGGGAATTACGTTTGCCGTCACCGGCCCGTGGCAGGACGGCCTCATCTGAACGGAAGCGCGCGCGACATGGAAGCAGAGACCGGTTATCGCGTCGAACTGGAGATCTTCACGGGTCCGCTCGACCTGCTGTTGTATCTGGTGCGGCGGAACGAACTCGAAATTCGCGATCTCAAACTGTCGAAGATCACCGAACAGTTTCAAGAGTTTTTGGAAGTCCTCGAACTGCTCGATCTCGATCTGATCGGCGACTTTCTGGTGACGGCCGCCACGCTCGTGGAGATCAAGAGCCGCGAATCGTTGCCGCGTCCGCCCGAGCCTGAAGAGGAAGAAGCAATCGAGGCTGGCGAGCCCAGCAGCGAACTCGTGCAGCAGTTGCTGGAGTACCGCAAGTTCAAGAATGCCGCGCTGGCGCTGGAGGAACGGGCGGCATCATGGCAGGAGCGGTATCCGCGCCTGTCCTCCGAACGGCCGGGAACCGGCAAGGATCCGGCAGCCGACTTCATTCGCGAAGTCGAGTTGTGGGATCTCGTGAGCGCGCTCGGGCGCATCCTCAAGCAGAAGGAAGTCGAACAGCGGGCGACAGTGCGCTACGACGACACGCCCATTCAGGTCTACATCGAACGCATCGGCAAACAGGTTAAAGACGCTGGACGCTTGAGTTTTTCATCCTTGTTCGGCGAGGAGAGGGAACGCAGCCGAATTGTCGGAATGTTTCTGGCCGTGCTGGAACTGCTGAGGAACCACGGTTTTCGCGCGGAGCAGATGGAAGACTACGGCGAGATCGTGATCCTGCCGCCGCTGGAGAATGCGGAGCCGGCGTAGCGGCGTCTGTCCCCAGAGGCCGGGCGATCAAGGGAAGCCTGGACTGATCGCCACATGCCCGCAAAGAGTAACGTCCAACTCCCTGATCCCTGCGTCTCGGAGAGACGCAGCGACGCGACTTTCGCGGAGCGAAAGGCGACTTATTCATGTGGACATCGTCGACCATCGCCGGCATAGAACTCGAAGTCTTCGAGCCTGCAACGCCGCGCGAGGAGGGGGCGGTGCTGCTCTTTCGCGGTCGCCGTCCCGATCGCTGGGCCGACAACGAACTGTGGACTCGGCATCTGTCGGAGTCAGGGTTGCGTGCAATCGCCCCGCACCGCGGCGAGGGTTGGTGGTTCAATCAACCTCGATTGGAGAGCCTTGATGAACCAACCGACATGCAGCGATTGCTGGACGACATGATTCCGCTGTTCGATTCGCGGTGGAACATCACTCCGCCGCGAATCGCACTGGCCGGCGTCGATGCCGGCGGGGCGGCGGCCATCGGTCTGTCGTATCGCCACGCCCGCATGTTTCCGATCGTGGCCGCGATCCAGCCCGCGATCGACTTTCATCTCCTCGTGGGGCATGGACGCGAACTCGATTTGTACTTTGAAACGCAGGAAGCGGCCCGGCAGCAGTCGGCTCCGCTGCATCTGCATCCGCTCGACTGGCCGAAGAAGCAATGGATCGCGACCCATCCGCACGACCCGTGGCACGCAGGGGTCGAACGACTCTTCAGCAAGCTCGACTCGATCGGCATCCCTTTGGAACGCGTGATCGACGAGACGGCCCCGACTCCAGCCGCCTTCCTGCAGCAGCAGGTTCGCGGGGCGCTCGATTTCATCACCCAATCCCTGCGTTCGCTTTAAGTTCCTGGCGGCATGTGAGAATGTCCGTATTCGATTGTTTCGGATCGATTTGCGCAGTATTCTTGCGCGTGTTGCCTGTAAATGTGATACAATATGACGTTCAGGGGGAAGAATGCTTGTTGAGTTTCGAGTTTCGAATCACAGATCCATCCGAGAGGAACAGGTTCTCACGATGGAAGCATCAAGCATTGGAGAAGTGACTGACGAAAGACCTCGCACGATTGTTGGAGCGAAAGATCCCCTCCTTCCCGTGATTGCCATCTATGGTGCAAATGCCAGTGGCAAAAGCAATGTGCTTCACGCACTCGCATTCATGATCGAAATGGTGCAACCGTCTTGGATGCGTGCGCAACTCCGCGAGTCGCTTCGCATGCCTTTCGGCTCGACCGAATCGCAATCAGTGCCATCCGTATTCGAGTTGGTTTTTGTCTGTTCCGGCGTCCGATATCAGTACGGCTTCGCGGTTACGGATCAGCGTGTTGTTGAGGAATGGCTCTATGCATTCCCGGCACGCCGCAAACAGATTTGGCTGCGTCGAGAACTTGACAACTTCTACTTTGGGAGGAACTTTCAAGGCGAAAACTCGCTGATTAGTTCTGTCACTCGCGATGACGCATTGTTCCTGTCTGTCGCCGCCGAACACAAACACCCGCAACTTGACCCGATACGCTCATGGCTAAGTAGATTGTCGAATCCAGGAGCATGGACGTTGCGTCTCGGAACTGGATCACCACCCATAAACGCGATCAATGTTTTGACAAATGACTTTCCAGTTTGGTCAGTCTACTATTCCCAATGTAAGGACGACGATCGTCTGCTCGAGCTACTCAGGGTCGCCGATCTTGGAATCGAGAAGATCATTGAGAACCCTTCCAAGGCAGTGATGGTGTCGGGGACTGTCGTCTGGCCAGAGGATGCATTCGAGTTCAAGCATGCTGGTGCCGTAAATCGAGTCATCCGATGGAAAGATGAGTCGCACGGCACCCAAACGCTGTTTTCACTCGGGCCCCGACTGCTTGCATGTCTACAAAATGGCGGCAGAATGATCGTCGACGAACTTGAATCTAGCCTGCATCCGCTTCTGGCACTGAAGATCGTCGATCTCTTCAACAATCCCAAAACGAACCCAAAGAACGCACAATTGATTTTCACTACTCACGACACGAACCTGCTGGGAACAACGCTCGGTGAGCCCGTCTTGCGGCGTGATCAGGTATGGTTCACCGAAAAGAACCCGGAGGGCGCGACGGAGCTTTACCCGCTGACGGACTATAAACCGCGCAATGTTGAGAATCTGGAGCGCGGCTACCTGCAAGGGAGATATGGAGCAATTCCATTCCTCGGTGACTTCAATCTCCTGTCTGCAAAATGAAGCCGCATGGGCTACCGCGATAGACATCGACGGCCCGCGAGGCGCAGGCCCTTTCGGATTCCGCGACCAAGGCGACTCGTACTCTGCGAGGGATTGACCGAGAAGGAATACTTCGACGGGATAAAGTCGCTGCAACGGGATCCACTAATCGAAGTCATTGTCGAAGGGCAACTCGGAGTTCCACTGACGCTGGTAAGGATCGCGAAGGATCGAAAGAGGCAAGCTGAAAAGGAAGCACGCACGGAGAAGGACGACAATCTCAAGTACGACGCCGTCTGGTGCATATTCGATGTCGATGACCATCCGAATCTGCCAGACGCGAAGGTGATGGCGCGAGACAACGGCATTGAACTCGCCATCTCAAATCCGTCGTTTGAACTCTGGCTCTTGCTCCACTTTCGCGACAGTCCAGGGATGCAGCCGAGAGACGGGATGAGACGGCTACTCAAGGGGTTCATCACGGACTACAACAAACATATCGCGTTATCCGATTTGGCAACCGATGATCGTGATTTCGAGGCATTGCATTCTGATGCTGTTCGACGTGCAAGGCGTCTCGATCGGGATGCGACGCGAGACAACGACGAGCATCGCAATCCGACGACCGGCGTCTATCGGCTGACGGAGTCGATTCTCCAAGTTCCGAAAGAGCCGCCCGCAGACTAAGTTTAATCGCTTTGCATCAGAAACGGCCGCACGACCTTGGCCAGGCGGTGTGGATGTGTCACATGCGGGAAGTGGCCGCTGGTGTGCATCCATTCCATCCGCGCCTGCGGCAGGGCGGCGGCGAGTTCGTCTTCGAGTTTCGAGAGAGCCGCGCCGTCCCCTTCGCAGCGGATGAGCATTATCGGCGTCTTGATCGCTGAACTCCCTTGAACGCCGACTCCCTTCGCAGCCGCGGCCATTTTGAGGGACGCCGTCTTGATCGGCGTGGAGGCCAGGTTGTCCCGCAGGAACTCCCAGCGGGTCGGATCATAGGGAGGGAAACAGAGCCGATGGTTCTGCTGCTGAATCTTCTCCCAGGCGGGCAATCGCGCGACGCGGCCGGGAGCGATGCGGCCGACGGAGGCCAGTAGACGTTCCGCGGATGACCATTTGCGTCGCAGGAACCCGCCCTGCAGAATCGCGCGGTCCACTCGCTCAGGCGACTCCTGCATGAAATTGAGCGCGACCAGCCCGCCCAGTCCGCTGGCATAGAGCGAAACTTGATCGTCACCTCGGTGGTCGGCGATTGCGCGGACGGCGTCGGTCATTCGCGGCAGCCAGTGGGCCGGCCATGGTGCGCGGTCCCACTGCGGTTCGTCGAACAGAATGCAGGTCCGCTCTTCGCGGAAGAGCCAGCAGAGGAGCATCCAGAGTTTGTGGTCTCCGCCGGCGGGATTGAGGAAATAGAGCGGCGTCCCCTGGCCGAACTCGATCCCGGCGATGCGGCCGTGCGAAAACGGAATCGACCACTGCGTCGACTGTTCGGCCACGCCGGCGAGCACCTGCTGCCAGGCGAGCGGAGTGGGGCAACCCTCGCGACCGTCGGCCGTCGCGGCACCCCGCAAATGGGCGCTCAACGGACTGTCGCAGTCCATGCGCGGATCGCCGATTCCGCCGCAGCATTCGGACTCCGTGGATGCGGCTGTCGGCGCGGCGGAAGTCGCATCCGCAATCGCGCTCTTCTCGACTGACTCCACGGACGACAAGTCAGAGTTCCTTGCTATTCCTGCTGCTGCCTGAGAAGTCGTTGTCGGTAGGCTTCTTCATCGGCCCGGTACTCAGACGGCGTCGGCCGGCGCTGTGTGCTGATCCCCGCGGCGTCGACATCGTTCAACTCGCCCGCTTCGCGAACGTCCCCTTCGGAATCGTAGTCGATGCCGCGCAGAATCGCCTCGAACTGGCGCGCCTGCTGCTCAAGTTCGGGATCGTCGAGATCTGGGTTGTTGATGTTGGCGAGATCCTGTTCCTTGGCCTCGGCATAGCGCCGCAGGTTCTCCTCCGTCGCACCGTACGCATCGAGATCCTCTTGAGTGAGATCGCCACGTTCCAGGCGCTCGCGCAACCTCTGCAGCATGAGAGCCGTGGCCTGCTTCTGGTTCTCCAGATCCGCGGCTTCCGCCAGCGCGGCATTGTCGGTCACTTCGCCGGGTGTGTCGGAGCCGTTCTGAATGCTGCCATTGTGCAGTCCGCCAGCGGGGGAACTGGTGCCGGCGTCGTTGCTGGAGCTTTCACTCGACTCGCCCGGTTGGCCCTGGCCGGCCCCGCCGCTCTCGCCTTCGGAGCTCTGCCCCTGGCCGCTCTGGCCGGATTGACCCATGCCTGATTCGCCCATTCCCGATTGGCCTTCGCCGCTTTCGCCCATTGGGGATTGACCGTTTTCGCCCATGCCTGACTGGCCCATACCCGACTCGCCCATGCCCGACTCGCCGGACTGACCTTCGCCGCTTTCCCCCATTCCACTTTCGCCCATGCCAGACTGACCGTTTTCACTCATACCCGACTCGCCCATTCCACTCTCACCCATGCCGGATTGGCCCGACTCGCCCATGCCTTGCGAACCTTGCTCTCCCATGCCGGGTTGGCTTTGCTGGCCCATGCCGGGCTCTGTGCCTTCACCCATCCCATCCTGACCCGTTCCGCTTTCGCCCATGCCCTCTTGGCCCATGCCGGAGTTGCCGCCGGGCATCGGCGCGGATTGCCCCTCACCCTCGGCTCCTCCCTCGGAGGGTTGCTGGCCTTCGGGATTCGCGTCGCCCGGATTGCCAATTCCCTGCTCTGAGGGCGTGCCCCCTTCGGACATTTCGTTCATGCCGCCGGGACTGCCGGACTCGGAAGGCGCGCCGTTCGGATCACTCATCCCGTCGCCGGGACCGTTCGATGAGGGATTCATCGGGTCTGACATCGGCGGCGAACCGGCGCCGGTGTTGCCCGGATCACCTTCCATCGGTTCGGGCGGGTCCATCGGATTCGTCGCGTTCGGATCGCCCGATTCCGGCCTGCCGGTCGGATCGCGCATCGGGTTTCCCTCGCCGGTGGGATTCGTTCCCGGCATCGGCTCGGTTCCCTGGTTGCCGTTTTCGCCGCCGGGATCCGTTCCTTCCTGCATGGGGTTCGTGCCCGGCTCGTTCATGCCTGATTCGCCCATGCCGGTGGACTCTTCCCCCATCGGGTTTTCACCGGGCATCGGATCGCCTGGCATGGGATCACCCGGCATCGGCGTCTCGCCCGGTTCGCCTTCGCCGGGTCGCGCCTCGGCGTTGGGGCCGGTCTCGCCCATTTCGGTGCGGTTGGACTGACCAGAGTCGGAGGGTCGCTCTTCCATTCCCGCTCCCGTGCCGTCGCCCATGTTCATGGGGTCGCCGGGCATCGGCGTCTGGCCTTCCATCGGTTGGTTGATCCCGTTCGGGTTTTGGCCCATGGGACCAGTCTCCGACATACCAGGCTGGCCGGAGTTCTCGTCCGGCGTGTTGCCTTCTTCGCCGGGCAAACCCGCGTTGTCTTCGTTGGGTGCGGACGGCGCGCCGCTGTTGTTGGGATTGTTCGTTCCTTCTTCCGGCATATCGCCTTCGCCGGCGGCATCGCCCGGCATCCCCTGCTCGCCCTGTTCGCCCGAGGGCTGCGAGTTGGGGTCGCCATCAGTCGGCATCGGCGACGTCCCCTGCATCGGGTTCGATTCGCCTTCGCCCGGCATCGGTTCGCCCGGCTGGGGATCGTCCCCCTCGGCATTGTCGGCGTTGGTGCCGGCGCCGGATTCCATCGGCGGCGAACCTTCGGACATGTTGCCGGTGGGCGGCATGCCGTCAGCGGTGGATGACGCAGGGTCGGTGCCGCTGGGATTCGCGTTCGACGCATTGTTCTCGCCAGTCGTCGGGTCGTCCGATCCTTCCTGCATGCCGTTGGAGCCGGTATTCATCGGACTGGTCGGGTCGCCTTCCATCGGCGGCTGGCCCATGGGGTCATCGCCCATCGGCGAATCACCCATGTTTGCGGGGTCGTTCATGCCGCTTTCAGTCATGCCCGAGTTGGCGGGGTCGGACATGCCGCGTGAAGGGGGGTTCGATCCATCCGTCGAGGAGCTCGGTGAGGCGTTGTTCCCTGATGAAGCGTCGCCCGCATTCTGTTCGCCGGCTCCCTGCGCGGGATCGGCACCCTGCGCGGGATTCTGCTCCTGCATCGGATCGGCGTTGGCGTCTTCTTGCTGGTCGTCATTCGCAAGCTGTTCCTGCCGGTCTCGTTCCTGTAGCTGTTCGTCCAATGCGCGCAGACGCCGGAGTTGTTCATCGGGGGGCAGATCAGGGAATGGGGTTTCAGGGCGATTCCCTTCGGCGGTGTTCTCTCCCTCTTGTTGTCCGTTCTCTCCCTGTTGTGTGCTCCCCTCGCGCGCCTGGCCGTTGTTCTGACCCGTCATCGGGTTGCCGTGTTGCGGATTGGTTCCCTCGCCGGCTTCGGCATTCTGCGGCTCGGTGCCTTCCGCCGCGTCGTTCCCTACTTGAGGTTCGCCGTTGTCCTGATTCGCACCCTGTTGCGGCTCTCCCTCATTGCCCTGCGGACGCGGATTCTGCGGATCACTCTCCGCCGGCGTCGGCTCTCGTTCCCCTTCGCCAGTGCCGTCGTCGTTCATGCCCTGCGGAGCGCCAGTTCCCTCGCCTCCTTCGTTCGGATCGGCGTTCTCCTGAGGCTGAGCCATCGGATCGCCCATGCCGCGTTCGCCCATGCCATTCGGGTTGCCCTGCTGAGTCTGGCCCGGCATCGGGTCGCCTTCGCCATTCTGCTGAGGCTGGCCTGCCTGCTGTTCGCCTTGACCCTCCCCCTCCATCGGCTGAGCCTGATCGCCTGATTGGTTCCCCTCCATCGGATTCTGGGGATCCCTGGGCTGCTCTTCCGGTGGACCCTGCTGCGGATCCATCGGCTGCTCATTTTCCGGCTGAGGCTGTTGCTCGGGCTGTTGTTGATCATCGGCCTGATCGAGCAGTTCTTCCGCCTGATCGCGTTGATCTGCGAGTTGCTGCCGAGCCTGCTCTTCGGGGACCGGATCGACGACGGTGATGTTGATCTGCTGGGTCTCGCGGCGATTCTCTCCGCGGGTGCCGAAGGGGACGAGATTGTCCCGCGCCACAAGCTGGAACGAGATCGTGTCTCCCGCCACGGCGTTCAACGATTCCATCGTCACTTCGTAAGTATCGCGGACTTCCGCTTCGAACGGTGGCCCTTCGTAGATTCGGCGGCGTTCGAATTCCTCATGCGCCCGCTGGAAGTGAATATCAACCGTCGTCAGCAGGAAGTCGGGATCGCGGGCGACGAACGCAATGGGCAATGTGCCGTTCACCGGAACTTCGATGTCGGCCACCGGGTGGATCAGCGCAATGTCGGGTTCCTGATCGGGACGAATCTTGACGGGGTGCAGCGTCGGCGCGGGATCCTGCTGACCCTCGGCATTGCGAAGTTGAATGCGATAGAACCGGGGACAACTACCATCCGAGCGCAGTTCGAGTCGCCACTTGGCCGAGAGCTGAGTGCCGTCGGTGATGTTCATTGCGATCTCTTCGGCCTGAATGGAGGTATCCTCCGAATCGGAGAAGAGAATCATGGCGTTGCGGACCGGCATGTTGGCGGTCGCCCGCACCGTGATCCATGTTCCTTCGTAGGCGTCGATCACGCCGCCAGGCTGAACCGAGTCATCCAGCTGCATGTAGTCGGGGTAGTCGTACTCGACTTCATCGACCATGGCGGTCGGGGGCTGAATCACCCGTACTTCGTAGAGATCGGATTCGGCGTCACCCGCAACGATGCGGTAGGTGAAGTTCTGCAGAATGCCGCGAGCGTTCTCGCCCGAAATGAGGCCGCGAAAGCGGTTGATGCCTTCGCCGGTATCCCGCATCGCGACCGGTTCATCGTGGAAGCGTCGATCACTGGTCGTGTAGAGCAGCGTCACCGCGGAAGGGATCTCGCCCGACAGATCGACAGTGATCGGCAACTCCGAACGAATCAACACTTCGGTCGTGCCGGGATCAACTCTCTCGATGCGTGTCTTGGTCGCCACCGAGAGATCGGCCGACGGCAGCAGAGCGCGCAGAATCGACGACGACATCTTCTTCGGAGAGAAGAGCGCGTAGCCGCAGAAGAGCACGACAATCGCCAGCAGCACGTACGACAGCTTGAGCAGTGCACGCTTGTCGACGGCGTCGTCGACGTTCATGTTCGACAGTTCGAGGGCGGCACGCTTTTCCATCGCCGTTCGAATCTGCTCGGCGGACACCTTGCCCGCCCTGCGCAGGTCGACCAGCGTCAACAGGCTCCCCTTCATGTTGGGGTCGGAGTTTTCCAGTTCCCGCGCTGCATATAGAAGACTGACTTGCCGAATCGCGGGGATAGCGAGTTTCCAGATCAACACACCCAGAGTGGAGCCGGCCACCAGCGACAGCATGACGACGCGGGCCACATAACTGAGGCCCCCGGGAATCACCCACTGGTCGAGCACCACGAAGACGAGCAGGTACCCGATCAAGATCGCACCGATGGCGACGGCGGCCGTCAGCAAGTCGGTCGACTTGATCCGCGCTTGCGTCTTGCCAAGCTGGTAATCGATGAACTCGTCGAAGTTGAGGTATTTCCTCGCTTCGGCGGTCGTCGGGGATTCCGTAGCCGTCGACATGGGCTGCCTCGGAAAGTGGAATCTTTCGGGGAACCGGGTTGTCGGCCAGAACGACCGACGGGAGAACATCCAGGTGGAAAGCGTACTTTCACCCCTTGGGTATTGCCCCTCCCTATTCTACTCGACGCCCGAACTGGGGGAAATGTTCCGAATTTCCGGATCGCGAAAGGAGTATCGAAAGCAACCGGCCCGCAGGCGTTACACATGGACGGCGTCCGGGCGGACCCTCCGAGGCAGTTTCGATTGCAGGACGGCGTCGTGCACAGGCAGACGACAGACCGCGGATTGGGCGGATGAAGCGGGTCTTCGCGGATCTGAAGAGACGAAAGACCTCGGTTTGGAACTCAGATCAGCGGGAATCCGCCAAATCCGCGCCATCGGCGGTCCATTCGTCTCGGCACGCGACGCGATTTCAGCGGAAGCGATATGCCGGGTTTCGGTCGTCGAAGTCGCGGTCCGCGAGGCCGACGTTCGGTTGCACGTTGAGGTAGGTGTATTCCTCGACCAGCGGCGGCTGTTGAGCCGGGTTCTGTGGGAACCCGAAGTTCTCGATGCGGACCGGCAGATGAGACTGTGCATCGAAATAGACCCGCGATGTCTGATAGCGGAACTGCCGTCGTGGTCGGGGATGGGCCGTCTCGATCACCTGGCAAGTGATGTTGCCGAGTCTGGCGTCAGGGTAATAGCGGACCTCGATCTCGCCAAACTGGCTTTCGACGTTCCACTGTTCGAGGACGAGTTCGAGCATCCGCTTGAGGCCGAGGTCGGTCACCGGATGTCGATTCTCGGCCATCGCCCGTTCGCCGTTCGGATCCAGTTCCAGTGTGCCCGCCAGCGCGCTCAACCCCTGCCCCTCGTGCGCCAGAATCTGATTCTGGTTTCGGCCGTGGACATACAGAATCTCGCGTCCGGCGTTAGGCTCGCCAAACTGCAGGTAGACGCTGAAGGGCTCCTCACGGAACTTGAGATTCATGACCTGCGTCATGAGCCGGCCGTTGATGAGTTCCCGCTTCGTTAATGTCGCGGTGTAGTCGTTGAGCTGCTCGACGGCGATCAACGATGATTCGGCATAGCGAATCGCCGGGGCCAGCGGATGCTCTTCCGCCGCCGGCCGCGCTTGCCCCAGCACGGCGGGATCGGAGGTTTGGGCGCAGAGCGTTGCACCGGGAAGCAGCAACGCCGCCAGCAGCGCCGTCTTGCCGATCATTCGTTCTGACACGATGCCAAACCGCATAGTAGTGATGGACCGCCCGCGCGGGACTTACGAACTCAAGGTCGCTTACTCATGGACTGAGGAGATCGTTGATGTCGTCGATGTCATTCTGTAGCGAATCGACTTCGCCGAGCGTGACTGCCGCCAGCACGACGCTGGTGATACCGAGCAGAATCAGCGACGTCCCGACTGGATCGAGAATGCCCATCTGAGCACGGGCGACACCTGATGAATTCACGAGCACCGCGGTCGTAACCGCGGTAGGCGGAGCCGCGTCGTGTGACCACAGACGGAATGTGGCTTCGCCCTGCGGGGAGACGACGCGATAGACGCCTGCGGGCAGGCCGGATGACGCGAAGCGTCCTTCGGCGCCGGTCGTCAGTTCCGCGACCATTTCCTCGCCGCGGTACATCGCGATGACGGCCGCATCGATGGGATTCCCCTGCTCGTCGACGAGCACGCCCTCGAAACTCCCTTCGCTCGACATGGCGACGTCGATGATGCTGGGCGTGCGATTCCCTTCCTCAGTTGCCGCCGGCGTCGCCGCCTGAGCGTCGTTGTTGCCCCCTTGCGCCCAGGCAGCGGGTGGAACAATCAAGCCGGCTGTGGCCAACAGGGCCAGTCCAAGCTGCAGACGGTGGAAACGTGTCATGTGTCACTCCTTTGACGAAGTTAAGTACGGTCGAAAACTTTCGTTGTGCAAAAACAGATTGGTCCGCGTTCACTCCCAACTCTCAAGGTGATCCAGAAGTCGCTGTTCGGGCGTCATGCCATTCACGGGCTGCAGTTTCTCGCTGAGCGGACCCGCGAACTCCCCCTTTTGAATCGTGGCGAGGTATTCCACGAGCACCGCTTTGACATCAGCTGGCCCGTGCAGCATGAAGTGCACCCACGCCCACGACTCTTGATACTCGCGGGAACCCAAATCCGTCAGACTGCCCATTTCCTCCAACTGACGCAGATCGGGACGCCAGCCGAAGAACACCGCCCGCCGGAGACTGCCCAGATGGGGATGGTCGCTCGTCCGGTCCTCGGGCGGAGCCTCGAAGTATTCGGCGAGGCCTTCATCCAGCCAGAGCGGAATGTAAGGCAGCGCGTTGTGGAGCACGGCGTGCGTACACTCGTGCCGGACGTCGGTTTCGAAACCCCAGCGGCGATAGACGAACACATGCCCCATATCCGGTCCCTGAACGTACAGGGCGGGACGGTTGGCTCCCTCGGGAACCCGCGAGGCGACATAGCGCGAATACGACCATCGGCCGCTAAAGATGCTCAGTTGCACGGGGCGATCGGCCACTGCGATGTCGAGTCGTGTCTCCACGTCGGTCTGCAATTGTTCGATCTCCGCGAGCAGTCGCCGCGAGGCGTCGTCGCTCAGCGAGAACTCCGACCGCACCTGAAAGACCCCGGTTTCGCTGGTATGCGACCACTGTTCCGCCGCAGTGGCCGGTGTGCGAACCGCGGCCACGATGGCGATCAGTGCCATCACGCAGGTCGCGAGCGCGGCGGTCCTTCGCATGTCGCGTGGAGGGTCTTGATGCAACAGAATCAGCCAGGGGATGAGCATACGGGCCTCCCGACCGGCAAAAAGTGCGGGAGTATGCGGCGGATGCAACAAACAGGTCAATAGCGATTCACCGTTTCGCAAGCCCCTTCGCTACAGTGGGTTCGTGACGACTGGCCGCCGGTTTTGTCGCCTTTCGCTCCGCGAAAGCAGCGGCGGATGGAAAACGGTTCTGCAATAGTCGCGCGGGCTCGCGACCGCTACCCGCGCGGCATCAGCCGTTAGAGTCGACTCGTCGCCTCAACCGGCGCGACTTTCGCGGAGCGAAAGGCGACTATGCCAGGCCCAGATCAGGCAACCGACGGCCAGCACACAAAAGCCCACCCAGCGGGGAGGACCGGTCAGCAGCAGAAAGCCCATCAAGCCGAACACGATCATGGGGCAGGCCGCCGCCGACCACGGGACGAGGCCGCTGGCGAGACGGCGAATGTGGCGCACGCTCCAGACCAGGGCGATGCCCCACACAAGCAGCCAGACCCAGCCGAATCCGGTGTGCCAGGTCGTCGTGGGTCGGAATCTGAGCACCAGCTTGCCGTCGCCACCGACTCGCGAGAAGGACATCTGCTCGCCGCGGAGCGGCAACTGCATCGCCAGCGACAAGCCCCCCTGCGTGCCGGAGTCGCCCAAGTCGATGAAGGCTCCGCCGTCGGCCGCGCGACTCATCGAGCCGGAATTATCCAATAATCGTATCTGCACCGAATCGTCCGCAAAGTTCTGAATCGTATGCGACTCCAGGCCCATTACTTCAGGCAGACCGCGACCCGCCGACTGAAGATCGAGTCCCTGATTCTGCGCTTGATCCCTCAGCATTGCCCGACCACCCGCGCTGCGTCCCTCGGTCTGCGTGGCCACCATCTCGCTTCGCGTCGCGAATCCGAACGAACCGCCGATCGTTCCGGTGGTGATCGACGTGTCGCAATTGTCGCCGACGATCTGCGCGCCGTTGCTGGCGCAGAACAGTCGGCCGATGTCCTGCTGTGAGAGCGATTGCTGCAGCGCATCGGTCTGCAGCAGGGCGTAGTTCTGATCGATGACGGCCGAGTTCCCCATCAGCAGTTCGCCCTGCTTGAGCGCAATTTCCGACGACAACACGGAGGCCGGCGTCCCATCGACCGTGAATCTCGTGATCTGGCGATTGAGTTCCTGCAGGTTCGAGAGGGCCTGCTGCCGTTGAGCGAGCGAAACCTGTTCATCATTCGCGATCTCGCTCAGGCTGCGGCATTGGAGCTCGAAGTTGGAGACCTCCAGGGTCGCCGACTGTTCCAGGAATTCGCGGCGGTCGAGACTGGTGAAATTCGTGCTTCCCGCGCCCGTCACCGCTTCGGCGGTGACTTCTTCCGGCAGATGCAGCGTCCAGAGCATGTCGCGCACAGGCAGACCGAACTCCGCCGACTTTTCCTTCGAGATGACGACTGGCAACGGGATCTCCAGATCGTCTCCGGCGATGTCGAACAATTCCGGCAGACTCGCGGCGAGCCGGCCTTCCGTCGTAAGCGTGACCTGATACGACAGGTCCGCCGCGCTCGTCGCCGGCAGCGGAACGAGGTGCACCGCCTGGCCGCCGATTTCTCTCGCATACGTTCTTCCCGGCAGGGCGCGAACCATCACCGACAGCACGCGCGACTCGGCAGGCAGTTCGACCGCGAGGTACTGATGTCCCCGGTTGCGAACGGTGTACACGGCCTGGGTCCGCCAGGTGCCGTCCATCTCCAGCAGCGTCGTCAAGTCGGCATACTGCACGAGATCGGACGACGTCTGCTGAGCGTCGGAGGTTGCGATATTCCAGACCGGCGCCGGCCCCTCTTCGCGAACGCGGGCGATCGCCATCGCCTGCTGCACGAGTTCTTCACGCAGCAAGATGGTGACATCGTCGCGGCCCACGGTTTCGATCGTCGCATTCGGATCGGGAACAATCCGCGAACGAGAAAGGTTGACGACCATCGCATGATGCATTTGCCCCGCCAGTTCGAACGCGGGCGGTTCGGCCAGATCACCGCAATTGACAATCGGAGCCTCGACGCGACCATCAGCCGGGAAAGGCAACGACGCCGTGGCCGAAACGAGGAACCGTCCCGTCACCGGTTCGACGAGTTGCATGCGGAATTCCACCACTTCGTCGCCGTCGATGTTGCGGTCGATCTGACGGATGCCCGGCACTCCGAACCGCGCACCGGCCAGCCACGCCGGGAGACGCACGACGAACGTGTCGGCCGCCGCCTGCGACACGTCCCACTGGAACGTGAAGCCGTAGTCGATGCCGGTCTCGGTGACGGCGATCAACGTGACCGACGCGGCCCTCAAGCGCGGCACGCCGCGATCGAGCTGCACTGATACCGGGTCGGGCGTCGGTTCTTCCGATGTGAACACGAGCCAGGGCTCAGCCGCATCGAGCGAACGTAGCATTGGGCTCAACTGCTGGCGGTCGAGAGTTTCCCAGCCACCCAACTCCAGCAGGCTTGGCTCGAACGCGGGATCGATCCAGGTCGACAACTGCGAAGAGTATTCCTCGACATCGAGCACGCGAGGGAGCAGGATGTCGGTCGTCGGCTCGGTGACGTCGCGAGGCAGGTTGCCGTCGAGCATGATCTCGACATCTCCCGACTGCGGGGCGACGAGATCAAGCTGCAGCCGTCTCGCGCCGTCGGCCGTGCGGGTCTCGAACCAGTCCGACACCGCGGGGCCGGCGACCGACGTCAGCAGAAAGTCATCGGGTAGTTCCACGAGCACCGAGCGACGCGGCGAAGCCGATGGTGTGATGCGGGCATGCGCCGTCACCAGCAGTTTGCGATAGCCGATCCGCACGCCGTACTGCATGTGGGCCACTGATTCGAGCGAACGCGATTCGAGGACCAGCTCGAGCGACCGGGCGCTGTCTCCCACGAAGCGGAAGGCCTGCGAGGCCGCCGTGGCCGGCAATTGCGGCATGGCCAGGGGGGCGAACTGATCGAGATTGATCTGACTGAGGCCGCTGAGGCTCTGCGTTCTCGCCGTGAGATCGTCTTGCGGATAGATCGCCAGCATGCCCGCCTCGCGCGACACGCCTTGCAGTTCAATCAGCGGGACTGCGATGGTGGTCGTTTCCTCGACCGTGAAGGGTTGAAACAGGTCGACCGTAAGATTGGTCGCCTGCGCGATGTCGCTGCGAAAGAAGATCGTCAGTTCGGGGGTTTCCCCTTCCTGATCGTATTGCCAGCCGACCACATCGGCGCCGGCGATCTGCTGCAGCCTGCCCTCGGCTGGCAGCGTCATACGGATCTCGCTGAGCGTCCCTTGCAGCACGCGGACCTGAAAGGCATGCCGTACCGACAAGCCCTGCCGGCCGGCGACAACGGCTATCCCCGTGTCGGCATGAATCGTCGATTCGAGATTGCCGCGCTTCTCGCGCACCTGCCACGAGAAGTTCATCGCGGGCATGAGAGCCGATGCGATTCGCAGCGCCTCGCCGGTATCGCTCGCGACGATCTCATATGCCTCGCGGCAGTCGCCAATGAGCAGTTCCAGTTCCTCCGCCGGACGTGGCAGTTCGAACGTCACTTCACCGGCTGTCGGACTGAGCAGCGGCAACGTAAAGGCTCCCTTCGCCGTACTCGCTCCGGGAGCGGGCAGATCGAACTGCAGCGTGAGCGTCTGGCTGTGCGCCGCCTCGTCGGCATTGTCATCGACCGCCGGTTGCGGCAAGAGCAGCACGAGCACGCCGTCGCGGAAAATGACGTTCGCGGGTTCGTCCCCCAATAATGCCTCGTTGATCGGCACCTGACCAAGCGGCAGCGGAATATCTAGAACCGCGGGTCGCGTGGCGGCCGCATCCTCCGAATCGCCGGTCTGCGAGAGCGTGAGAATCTCGAACGTCGCCTCGACCTGCACTCGGGGGTTGCCGTCGGTGACGAGCCGGGCCGTGAAGTCGGCCTGCGTGACGAGCGCGGAGGCCGGAGGAGGGACGCTTTCCAGCTCCGGATGAGCGGCATTGTACAAGCGCCAGAAGTCGTCTCGCGGAATGATAACCCGCGATACGCCTTCCTGTTCGAGTTCTTCCAGGCTCTCGTAGGGGACGATCACTCGCGTCGGCGGCAACAGATCATCTGCCATCGATTGCGAGCCCGAAAAGGATGACGAGAGGCCGAGGAGGAGCAAGGCCGTCACTTGCGATGCGGTCGTCGTCGATGCTGGTGCGGTATCCTTTCGTTGATGACACTTGGTGCAGGCGTAGTCGGCAATCGCCACGACGGCCCACAGCCCGAGACCGATGAGTGAGCCGATGAGGAGTCCATCAAGCACGACGTGCCAGGTTCCCGGCACCACGAGCGCGAGACCGACGACGGCAGCGGGCATGACGAGGGCGAACAGAACCTTGTCTCGCGCGGGCTGGTGACGCAGCAGCCACATCAGCAGCATCACGATGGCGGCAGCCACCCAGGTGATAATCTGCCCCAGTTCGCGATCGACGTAGCTCACCGAGAGTTTGGTTTGTGAAGTATCCGACTGCGCTCCCACGTACTCGAACGCCGTCGTCACCGTGCGGGGTGGCATGTGAATCGCGATGGGCAGCGAGAGGAGCGCGCCGGAATCACGCGGGACGTAGTCTTGTCCGGGCCGGCCGATCGACGTGACCAGCGAAGTGCTGTTGTCTACCGCTATTGCTGATTCGTCGAACCCACCGAACTGCGGAGCGCCCAGGTCGAAGCTCCCTTGTCGAAATGGGATATCCAGAGCGCCGTCACCGTCGAAATCATTGGGAGCCGCCAGTCCCGCGATCGTCCGATTGGGCGAACTGTCTCGCCCGACTATGTTGAGATCGTCTCCCGCCGCGGGTTGACCCTCCGGACCGGCTGGATCTTGGCGCCCACCGATGTACGAATCACTCGGCTCCGTTGTGGAGAGTGCAGTTGGGTCATTGAATAATGCACCCTCGAACGGCATCTCTGCCTGCGGCTCGTTCAAGCCACGCTCAATCTCCGCAATGATTTCCGACTCCGCAGCCATTGGTGCGGGCATTTCGTCTCCCGATTCGAATCGCCCGCGCCGAGCGGATTCTTCGCCAAATCCGCCTTGACCACCGCCGCCGAAGCCGCCGGGCCCGCCTCGGCCCGCCATACTCATCTGGTCGGCCCCGTCCTGAGCGTAGTAATCTTGCACCGTCGACATATCGCCTTCCCAGGTCGAATTCGCCGCCGCTCCGCTTTGAATTGCCTCAAAAGTCGACCGCGCCGCCACGCTCGCTTCCCTCGCACTTTCAAGTGTTGGCATC
>JANNSB010000758.1:0-9840 GCA_031402175.1 Planctomycetaceae bacterium | reverse complement strand
ATCACGGGAAGGCGAGGCGTCGGATGCCACTACGCAATGATGCCTCTGCAAGCGTGGACGATTCACAATGGCCGATACCAACGTGCCGCTGCCCTACTCAGACGACGTCGAAGCGATTCCGCCGGACGAAGGCGAAGATATCGAGCGTGTGCTTCAGGCCTTGAGACTGGTTCTGGCGCGGACCCAGGTGAAGAGCGGCGAGTTCCGGGCTGATGTGCATGTCAAAGTTCATGGCTGTGCGAACGGCGAGTTCCGAGTGCTTCCAAATCTGCCTGATGAACTCGCCCAAGGGATGTTTGAACGCCCCGACACTTATCCGGCTGTAGCCCGGTTCTCGAACTCGGCCAGTCAGGCCCAACCCGACGCGCTGCCGGACGGTCGCGGCCTCGCAATTCAGGTGAGTGGTGTGACAGGCGAGTTCGTGTCGCCCGACGAACAGGCTGCCCGCACGCAGGATTTCATCCTGATCAATCATCCGGTTTTCTTCGCCGCGAACGCGAAGGACTTTCTGCGACTGGAGCAGGTTCTCGTGGAAGCGGATGATAACCCACTCGCGACGCTGGCCGGCGCCCTGACCGAGGGCCGCTGGAATCCGTTCGACTGGCATTGGAAAGAGGTATTCACGGTCGCGCGGATTGTCGGTCACCTGCCGGCACACCCGGCGAGCATGACATATTACAGCATGACTCCAATTCGATTTGGAGAATACGTGGCGAAATACCGAGTCCGTCCCGCCGGCGATCGGGATGAGTCGTACCTCGAACTGGTGAAATCGCTGGCGCTTCAGCCGGACGCCTTGCGATTGGCTCTCGAGCAAACTCTACGAACGCAGGAAGTGCTGTTTGAGTTCCAGGTGCAATTTCGCACCTCGGAGCAAACGATGCCGATCGAAGACGCCACCGTGGAGTGGCCGGAAAACGAATCTCCCTTTCGCACGGTGGCGCATCTCCTGTTTCCGCGGCAAGACATCACGTCGTCGCATCAGCAGGAGGGTTGCAAGAGCCTGTCGTTCAATGTGTGGAACGCCCTCGCCGCCCATCGCCCCCTGGGTGGCATCAATCGTGTGCGGCGATTGGTGTACGGCATCTCGTCGGCATGGCGTCGTCAATGATCCGGCGTGGAAATCACGGAACACTCATGGCGTCACATTGAGACGGACTTCGGTTCGCCGGGCCAAATACCGCCAGTTGGTGTCGCTATCAGTCGTCGACAGCGGTAGAATCAAGCCTCGCACGCCGGCCCGAAGGGCCTTCTGCTATCTGTTCGTCACCGCTGTCATGTGACGGCCACCTAACCGAATGGCCATGTTCGCTGCTCGTTGGCCGGTGGCAAGAATGGAATCGCAATGCAGAAAGGCGAGGCTATGACCTCTGACGACTCAATCAATCTCTCCACACAAGAACTGGAAGAGCGGTTTGATCTTCTGGCGACGAATGCCCAGGAGTATGCCGTTTTCCTGATCGAGCCCGCGGGGAACTTGATCTGTTGGAATCCCGGCGCGGAGCGTCTGTTCGGTTACCGCTCGGATGAAATCATCGGCAAGCATTTCTCCCGCCTCTTTTCGCCGGAAGACTGCGGAGCGGGCAACCCGAACATGAACTCAAGACGGCCCTCGAAGAGGGGCGTTCGGACAGCATCCGCTGGCAGGTGCGGAAGGACGGCAGCCGTTTCTGGTGTCAGTCCGTCGTGACGCCGCTATTCAACGAGCAGAAGCAGTCCCGGTCGTTTGCCACTGTGATGCACGACCTCACCGAAAGTCAGGCGACCGAAGCCCAGCGGAAGCGGGCCGACGGCCTGGCGGAAGCCAACCGTCATAAAGAAGAATTCATGGCCTTGCTGTCGCATGAGCTGCGCGGCCCGCTCTCGCCGATCATGAACGCCCTGAACATTCTGCGGCAGGTCAAGACCAACGACCCGATCATCGAGAACGCCGGAAACATCATCGACCGTCAGGTGGGGCAGATGGTGCGTCTGGTGGACGACCTGCTGGACATCACCCGCATCACGAAGGGCAAGCTGCGGATGGTCAAAGAGACCACCGAATTGCGCGTGGTCGCCAACCGTTCCTCCGAGACTGTCCGCCCCCTCTTGGAGGCGCGCAAACACGAGTTCTCGCTGGTCCTGCCGACTCAGCCCATTTGGGTGGAGGTCGACCCGGGCCGGATGGAGCAGGTCATCGTCAATCTGCTCAACAACGCGGCGAAGTAGACAGACCCGGGCGGACTCATTCGCATGACGGTCTGCCAGGAAGGGGAAGAGGCCGTGATCCGGGTGTTGGATAACGGCGTCGGCATCGCCCCGGAACTGCTGCCACAGATCTTTGAGTTGTTCACCCAGGTGGATGGCTCACTCGGTCGGTCCTACGGCGGCCTAGGCATCGGCCTGGCTCTTGCTCGCAATTTACTGGAGATGCAAGAGGGAAGGTTGCAAGCGCAGAGCGACGGTTTGGGCAAGGGGAGCGAGTTCACGATCAAACTGCCGTTGGTCGCCAGCGCATTGCGCCACGAGGTGAAGACGGTCCTGGCGCCGGGCCACAGCACCGGACCATCTCTGCGGGTGCTGGTGGTCGAAGACAACGTCGATGCCGCCGACAGTCTGAGCATGTTATTGCGGCTGTACGGACACGACGTGCACATCGCACGCACCGGCCCGACCGCACTGGAACTGGCTGCTGCAACGCTGCCCGACGTCGTGTTGCTCGATATCGGCTTGCCGGGAATGGATGGCTACCAGGTGGCAGAGCGATTGCGAGAGAGACCGGAGTTCAAGCACGTAACAGTCTGCGCATTGACGGGTCACAGCCCCAGTGAAGCAGACCGCCAGCGGCAGCAGGAAACGGGGTTCAACCACTACCTGATCAAGCCGGCGAGTCTTGAGCAACTGATCGCACTGTTCAACACGGTCCAGCCACTGTCGTCGTGACTCGAATTCGTCTCCGCTGGAAACAATCCGCGTAGCTTGGCGTTTTCCGAGTCTCTTTCGGCATCGACTCGTAAGTCCGAGACGGAAATCAAACCTTACAGCTCGCTGTAATCGGTCTTGGGAGCGGCAAGTGCACAGTCCACGGTTCCAGCCACGAGAGCGGGAACCGCAAACTGTGCACACAGCCTATCGTTGGTCGAGCCGCGCTCGACCGTCATTTCACTGCCGGCTCAATGCCAGAACTCGAATTGCACCGGGCCGATCTGATATGCGTCGTAAGGGCGCTGGTACTGGTTCTGATACAGGTACTGGTTCTGATAAGGATTCCCGAATTGGCCCTGGTTTCCTCGCCAGTTGCCGCCGTTGTAGTTGTATCCGGGCGATCCGTTGTACTGCCCGTAGTTGTAGCCGTAGTTGAATGTCTGCCGACTTTGTTGGCGGTAGTACGGACGATAAGTGCCGTCGTACCAACTCCATTGGTTTGTCCAATACTGGGAATTGCGGTGATCGGCCTCCGCGGACTGCGGGCTGCACAGCGCTAACACGAGTCCGCTGAAGAGTAATACCCCCAGTGCGTTTCGTTTGAAGATCTGAAGCATTGTCTGACTCCTGGTTGGTAGAGATTAGAATTCTTTGGAAATGACAGTGGTTAATTGGGGTTCGTGGAATTGTCCGTCGGCTGCTGCTCACGTCGGTCCTGGACCGGAGGCGACGCCTCTCGCGCGGGCGGGGCACGACGTGCTCCCGGCTGCTGGGTGGTAGGGGCTTGATCTTGCGCGGGTTGGCTTGTCTCCGCCGTCCCAGCATCCCTCAGAATACCCAGTTCACGACGAATGGCTTCGAGATCATCCTGCATCTCGTACAGCATGTTCTCCATCCGCTCATGCTGTTCCATAACGAGTCGATGCTGTTCCAGCATCAGATCTTCAGCCGTGATCTGAGTATTGAAGCCATGCGGGTCATGCCATGTGTACGGCGAGTCCGGGTCGAACTCTCCCGCAACGTCGAACACACCTGCATCTTCCAGCGTGGCGCCATAGTTGCGCTCGTCTCCATCGCAGATAACGACGAGTTCGATGCGATCGCCGGCTTTCGTCTGCGCCAGCGTCTCGAGCAAGTGATCCACGGAAGTCACATCTTCCCCATTGACGTTCATGATCCGGTCACCCGGATGCATCCCGGCGCGTGCGGCCGGGCTGGCGGGATAGACCGACGCCACCACGGCACCGAGCTGCGTCTGCTGTTGCCCGGGCTCTGGCTGACCCTCCTGATCCTCTTCGCGTTGCAGGGTGACGCCCAGCCAACCGTGCGACCTCATCCGCTGGTTGCCGGCAGTGCTCTCCTGGCCCTGATTGCCGCGCGAAAGCTGACGAAACGTGATGTTCATCTCCTGGCGCTCGCCGTTGCGGAGCACGACGAAACCTGCTTCATCACCGTGGGCGTGTTGCTGCACGACCCGGTCGAGTTGCTCTGCCGATGTGACGGCTTCGCCGTCAATTGAAATGATCACGTCACCAGCCTGCAGGCCGGCATCAGCCGCCACGCCGCCTGGCATCACTTCCCCAACCGTGATTCCCTGCGACAAGTCTGCATCGTGGTCGAAGGCGATGCCCAGCCTGATCGGCTCGTCCTGCTGTGCTTGCTGCGAGTTCTGCTGCGGCTCGAGTTGCCGCGGCTGCTGTGGTTGCTCCGGCTGGTCAAGTTGCGGACTGGTTTGCGTGGGGTTCGGCGGGGCAACTGGCCGTTCCCGGGTGGGAACATCATCAGCGAACGCGCTGGTCGCCAAGACCAGAAATGCACCAACAGCCAGCGAGGCGCACAGTGCCCTGACCAACTGAAATGCGTGAGTGAGACGAAGTCCTTGCATTACAAAAATCCTTTGTGTGAAGCTGCCCGCGAAGGGTTGAAATGAAGCTATTGTTGGGGGTTTCAAGAGAGCTATACCTTGCTGATGATGCCTCCTGTCTATTGAGATTGTTAAGCAGCCAAATAAAAAAGCCGGCGTGTTGAACACCCTAGGGTGATTCAACACGCCGGCTTACTGAATAACGCGCTTCCCGGAAATTCGCCGGGCCGCGCCTTGTCAAGTCATCCGAAAAGTAAAGGGCTGCGAGATCGACGCTCGCGAACCCCAGCACAGTACCATTCTATCACTCAAGTTGAGGAACTCAATGGCCTGCTCGACTTATTCGTCATAATTCTCCGTGAGGGCTGTCATCATTGCATCCCCTGGTAACCGGATACAGACCAAAGCCGACGAAATACTCCGCTGACGTTAACCTTCACCGCCAATCTCCAACTTGAATTCGGTGCAGGGATCGAGGTGGTCCAGCAAGTCATCATCCTCGCCTCCTCCTCCATATGCGTTCTTGGATTCGTCAAACATTACCTTGACCTGTTCGAGGTCGAGAATGTGGTTGGCGAGCATGCCACATTGAACGAAACCAATCCAGCGGTGGAGCTTCGTGGCCGGCCAGCTTTCCGCAAGTTTCGTGATCTGGCCACACATCCACAGCAGATGCCTGGGATGCAACGCTTGCGGCAGTTCAGACGTGACGCCTGTTGACTCCTCCATCAAAGCCCGGCACTTGTCGGCCATGGCCAAGACTCGCAGTGAGGAATTATTCATTGCATTCTTCCGTGTGTGACATCTCGCCGGCGACATTCGACGAAACCCAAAACAAAAGCCGACGTGGACTGCTCACCTACCCGGTGAACAATCCACGTCGGCTTACTCCGCATCCGGCCCCTCGACACTTTCGGGTTGCCGCTCATTGAGTCATCCGACAACGCAACTTTGCATTCACGCAGTATGACGTGCCAGTTTCGTTCTCAATGCAATCATGGCGAAGCACCGCTAGATGTCAATGAGGAAAGCGACACGTACTAACCCGAACCACATGCCCGCCCGAGCGCGCATGTCTGTGTTGCCTGGCGGGTTACCTCTTCTTCGCATCCCGGAAGAGCGGCGCCTCTTCCAGCGTGAAGATCACAACCTCTTCGCCAGTCACGGTGCTGATGTCGTGATGCAGGCTGCAGGGTTTGACTCCGGTGATCTCGTGGACCAGCGTTTCCAGAACCGGCCGCGCGGTTTCGATCAGTTGAGCCCGGACCTGTTTCAGCAACTCCAACCCCTTCTCCAGCGGGAGCGACTTGGCGAGCTGTTGCTCGGCGGTCGTCAGCACGCCCTGCAAGCGGACGACCAGCAAATCGCCGATGAGGTGTGCATGAATGTGCTTCGGCCCCCGGCCCATGTAATGCTGCTCGAAGTGCGTCATCCCTTCGCAAACGGCAGCTTCAATTTCCCCCAGTGTTTTCATGGCCATATCCGGCATGACATTGACATACTCCGACTCTCGCACCGTTCGTTTCAGGCTCTCAGCGCGCTCAGAGCATACAGTCCGTCGTGGCTCGCGATCATTCCCAAGGATCGATGACGATGATAACCGGATCAGAGGAATAATGCGACGGCTCGCGCCAGCCCCTTGTTTAACGAGAGGCCGGCCAATAGAATGAAGACGTGAAGGGATGGGAACCAAGTCGGTTCCGATCCGTCACGTTTCGGATGACTTTGCAAAGCGCAACCCGACACCTATCGGGAGGCGCATTGATCAGTAAGCCGACGCGTCGAAGAACTCTGGTTCCTCGATGCGTCGGCTTTTTTTATTCGCAATGACGACTGTTGGCGTCGAGCTGTCGGGAAAGGGATTTATGAACGATTCCGCCTTAACCATGGCAGAGCAGGTGGCGCACGCCATTCGCGACTTTCAACAGCAGCGAACGGGCCATGCTCCCAAATCGGTGACGGTCGTGCTGAGCGAGGGAACATTGGTGATCACGTTGCACGACGCCCTCACGCCGGCCGAAAAGAACCTGTCTGGCACTGCCGAGGGGGCCGCGCAGGTAAGGGAGTATCATCGCGAGCTCTTCCAAAGTGCACTCGGCCCGTTGCGGAAAGAGATCGAGCGCATCACTGGCGCCGCCGTACGTGAAGCCGCCTCGGAAGTCGAACCATCGACCGGCGCGGTTGTGCATGTGTTCTCCACCGGAACCATGGTGCAGGTGTTTCAACTGTCCGGAGGACTGTCCTCGGAGACCTGGAGCGGCAGCACCGACAAGAGAATGCCGATCTGAGGCGGAAGCCAAACCCGCCCTGACGGATCAAGTCGAGTTTCGAGAATGCGAATTGGTCGCGACACGGACAACTTCGTCCGCGTTGCGACAAGGGTTGGTAAGTACGTTTCACAATTGTAGGAGATGAACATGATTATTCTGATGTGGATCGTCTTTGGACTGATCGCCGGAGCCTTGGCCAAGTTTCTCATGCCCGGCAACGATCCCGGCGGCTTCGTGGTGACGGTCCTGCTGGGCATCGTGGGGTCCGTGGTGGGCGGCTACGTCGGCACCATGCTGGGCTTCGGAAGCGTGGAGGCGTTTGACTTCCGCAGCTTGCTACTCGCAATCGGCGGTGCCATGATCTTGCTGGTCGGATATCGCATGGTCGCCGGGAATTCGGTGGCATAACGATCTGTGCTTCGGGAATTTCGGCAAGCGGCTCACGACGGGGTGGATTGCTCCCGCGATTGCAATTCGCATCCGTCGTGTGGCACTTGCCGGTAGCAAATGCGTATGCGCGGCGATGCTGGTTTCATGTATCGCTGCGTTTTGCTTGAGGAGGATTCGAGTCATGGCCCATTCCCCATATTGTTGGTGGTTGCGCGCACTTTGTCTGGTGATGTTGCCTGCCTGTTCCCTCTGGCCCGAGCTGTGCCAGGCACAGGATCAGTTTGATCTGGTCGCTGTCGGGCAGCCTGAAATGGCCTCTCGGGCAGAGTTTGATGGAGACCGCCTGTTCATCACGGATGCGATGGGACAATCGTTCGCCTATGAGCGACAATCGCAATTCGACACGCAGGACGGCACTCTTCTCGGGTTCTACTGTGCCGAGGCCCGACAGATGTTGCGATTTCCTGCCGCGGGTCGCGGCGTGATGTGGATCGGTGATCCTCAGGGACTGGAGTGGCGCCGCAGCCAGCAACGTGTTGTCCCGGTAGGACGCGGTTTGCCGCAAGGCAATCCCGGTCCGGGCCCAGGACCGGGTCCAGGTTTAGGTATCGACCAGGGGCATGGTCACGATGAACATCACCATCGCGGTCCTCAATGGGGACCGTCGGCCGCCATGATTGGGCCAGACCAGTACTGGCTGGCGCAGATCAATAACGTCGGCGGACTGGTTGTACACGACGGGTACGGCGACAACTGGCGGCGGTTGCCAGACCTGACGCCGTCGGGTCTCGTCCCCGATGGTCATGTGGCCATTGTCCGCGATCCCAGCGGACAGGGTTACCGACTGCTGACGATCGATCCGAATGGCAGGCTCATCGATGCACGAGATCCGCGCATCATCCTTGCGCCTGATGTCGTTCTCGCTCCTGGAGGCTGTCTTGCCGTCACCGAAGACCACGATCCGCGCGCGGTGTATACCGTCGATGCGTTCGGCCAACTCATACAGATTGATCTCATCAACGGCCAGACGTATGCACTGGATGTTGCGGGTGTCCGCTGGCTGCCCGGCCAACCGCTCGTCGCCGTCTCATCCGGACAGCGTCAGCGACAACCCGAAGCGGTCGTGTTCCTGGTCGACCGCGGCGGTCGACTCGTTTCGCTGACTTACGATGCGGGCAGAACGACAGCAGCCGCGATCGCAGACGGCTTCGTTCCCTCCGGCCAGTTGGCCGCAACGCTTTCCGGGGATCCGACAGCGTCTCTCTTCGTGTGTGCCGTCGATGTCTTCGGCGAACTGCGATTGTATTCTCCCGATGGCGCGGGGTGGCAGCAGGTCACCGGACCTGATGCACGCTTCCTGCCCGGTAGTCATGTCGGGTTGGCGTACGGCCCGGTACTGCCCGAGATCTCGGTCGTGGGCTCGAACGGAGACCTCATCGTCTGGGAAGCGAATCGCAATGGCTGGACATACGCGGTGGTGGCCGGCGGCTTCAATCCGGGCGCACCGGTGATGCTCCCGCGCGGTCACGACCACGTCTTCGCGCTCGACCATCAGGGTCAGATCGCCGTCGGACAATATGCACAAGGTGAGTGGGGCTGTTACCTCTGCCGCGCTGAATGGGATTTCACGCCGCGGTTGCAGAGCCGTCAGATTGTCCCCTATGCCCCGCTCCCTCCGGCGACGGTGATACTGGAGAATACGTCTTACGAGCCGTTGATCGTGCAGATCGTCGACAATCAAAGTCCACAGCGCCCGTTGGAGATCGAGATTCTGCCAGGTGAGTCGGCGATCCAAGTATTCGAGCGGGACGCGGGAGCAATGCTCGAGGAAGTGTACCTCGTGCCCGGCCCGGTTCCGGGAATGTGGACCGAGAGCGTGCAACAGATTCCACTGCCGCCTCAACCGCGATACATGCTGGTCGTCTGGGCCGAAAGGGTGACGTATCAGTACGTCGATGAGCGTCCTGGCCGGCAGCCCGGCGCACTGCCGAACTTCGACTTGAGCACGAACGTGAGTCTCGGCGTGATTTCGTTGCCTCCCGGTGAACTTCTGCGGGATGGCGACCGCATCGACGTCCTCACCGAAGCCGCCTACAGTCAGGCTCCCGGCGCCGCTGCCTGGACGCCTCCACCTAGGCAACCGTAGTCGGCAACATCAGCTGTCGTCATAAATGGATCATCCCACCGGTCAACCCAAAGAATCGCACGCATTCAACCGCTTCCACAGATTTCCTTCTTTCAGAAAGTCGTCCCCTGCTGATCCGCATTGGCTTTGATGTTGTCTTCCAGCTACCGGCCGCCACGCCCATGCAGCTGGTGCTGAACGTGCATCCCTCGCAGTTTCCGCGCCTGCGCGGGCTGGAGGCGCTTCGCGTCGAACCGCATGTGCCGATGTGGTACTACACCGATGCG
>JANNSB010000757.1:0-17531 GCA_031402175.1 Planctomycetaceae bacterium | reverse complement strand
CGATCGAACGCACCCTCTCCTGGCTGAAGAACAACCGCCGCCTCGTCACCCGTTGGGAATACTACCCCCATCTCTTCGAAGGCTTCTTCCACCTGGCCTGCCTCATGCTGCTGTTAAAATGGTTTTGAAACTACCTCATGTCAATTTGGATGTTTTAGCTCTACGCGACCGGCCGACGGAGAACCCGGGGATGTCGTAGGTGTCACTTTGGACTAAACGAACCCTGTCCTGCAACTCTTCACAATTCGGTCCCCGCCATGCTCGACCTCTACAAACACCTCATTTCCCAGGAATACGCCGGTTCGTTGTGTATGCTCGGCCTGTGCGTCGACCGGTGTCCCGAAGAACTGTGGCAGGTGAAGATCGCGACTTACCCGTTCTCGCAGTCGGCGTTTCATGTGCTGTTCTTTACCGACCTCTATCTGTCGCGGAGCATTGAGGATCAGCGGCTGAATCCGTTTCACGTCGAGCATGCCGCGTGGTTCGCCAATTACGAACAACTCGAGGAGCGAGAGCCGACGACGACCTACGAGCGGGACGACATTCAGCGCTACGTGCGATTCTGCCGCGAGAAGGCCGAACGAGTAGTGGTCGCCGAGACGGCCGAGTCGCTGGCCGCGCCGGCTGGCTTCGATTGGCGAAATTGCACTCAGGCCGAACTGCACGTCTACAACATCCGTCACATCCAGCACCACGCGGCACAGCTCAGTCTGCGGCTGCGCCTTGACGCTGGGATCGACATTCCATGGGTATCGCACGGCTGGCGAGAAGTCTGACCACTTTCCGCTCTATTGCAGGCACCATCCCGCCTTGAGATTTCCCCCGCGACTCTCCACACTTGTCTCCGGGCCGCGACTCTCTCTTCTTGCTCAAGGATGCTTCGCGAATGGAACAGTCACGAATTACCTGGTTCTCGACTCTCGCCGCAGGGATTGCCACGATGCTGACAGCGACCGCCAAGGCCGAACCCGAGCTTATCACCTCTGTCGAGGGGATTACCGAGTATCGGCTCGACAACGGCCTGCGCATTCTGCTGTTCGAGGATCCCTCGAAGCCGCAGGTCACGATCAACCTCACGATCTTCGTCGGCTCCAGGCACGAAGGGTACGGCGAGGCCGGCATGGCCCACCTGCTGGAGCACATGCTGTTCAAGGGGACACCCGACCATCCCAACGTTCCCAAGGTACTGCAGGATCACGGGGCCGAATTCAACGGCACCACCTGGCTCGACCGCACGAACTACTACGAGACCCTGCCGGCGACGGATGAGAACCTCGAGTTCGCCATCCGTCTGGAAGCCGACCGGATGATCAACAGTCTGATCCGCGGCGAGGATCTGGCTTCTGAGATGACGGTCGTCCGCAACGAGTTCGAGCGCGGCGAGAACAGTCCGACATCGATTCTCAATCAGCGGATGATGGCCGCCGCCTACGAGTGGCACAATTACGGCAAATCGACCATCGGCAACCGGGCCGACATCGAACGCGTGCCCGTCGAAAACCTGCGCGAGTTTTATCGCCGGTACTATCAGCCCGACAATGCGATGATCGTGGTGTCGGGAATGTTCGAATCTGAGCGCGCTCTGGCATTGATCGATCAATACTTTGGTTCGATCCCCGATCCCGAACGTGAACTCGCCAACACCTATACCGAAGAGCCCGCACAGGACGGCGAACGCAACGTCACCCTGCGGCGAGTGGGCGATGTTGCAGTGACGGGCGTGCTGTATCACATCTGCTCCGGCGCGCATCCGGACTACGCCTCGCTGGATGTATTGCAGCAGATTCTCACCGGCATCCCTTCTGGCAGCCTGTACAAGTCGCTGGTCGAAACCAGGCGCGCGGCGAGAGTTCAGGGGACTGCCTACTCCCTGCATGATCCGGGCGTGATGCGTATCTATGCCGAGGTCTCCCCCGGCAACGACCCGCAAGATGTGCTGACCACGATGCTCGAAGGAGCAGAACTGATCGGCGAGGACGGCGTCTCCGAGGAAGAAGTCGAACGTGCCAAAGTCTACTGGATGAAGTCTTGGGAACAGTCTCTCGCGGACAGTCAACAACTGGCGATCGACCTCAGCGAATGGGCCTCGCAGGGGGACTGGCGTCTCTACTTCCTCTATCGCGATCGGCTGGAACAGGTCACGGCCGAAAGCGTGCAGGATGTCGCCCGACGCTACCTTACACGCAACAATCGCACGGTCGGCCTCTTCCTGCCGACGCAGCAGGCCGAGCGAATCGCCGTGCCGGCCACGCCTGATCTGGATGAGATGATCGGCGACTACGAAGGCCGCGAACCCGTGCCGCAAGGGGAAGCGTTCGACATCTCCCCGGAGAACATTGACGCTCGCACGACGTTCACGCGGTTCGGGAACATCCAGGCGGCCCTGTTGCCGAAACTCACTCGCTGGCGCAGCGTGCAAGTGCGCTTGACGCTGCGGTACGGCAGCCTCGAATCGCTGCAGGACATGGCAACCGTCTGCACATTGCTGCCCACGCTGATGGCGCGCGGCACCGAGCAACTGAACCGTCAACAACTGCAGGACGCACTCGACCGTACGCGGGCCAGACTGACTCCATCGTCGACCAATTCGGGCGAAGCCACGTTCTCCATCGAGACCCGCCGGGAGTATCTGCCTGAAGTGCTGGACATCTTGCGGCAGGTGCTCCGTGAGCCGACGTTCCCGGATTCGGAACTTGAAACGATCCGCAATCAGCGATTGACTGCGCTGACGATGGATCTCACAGATCCGACGGCCCGTGCGCGGACGGCACTCAACCAACTGCTGGCAGATTACGAGTTGGGCGATCCTCGATACACGCCGGACGCCGAGGAAGAGATCGAGATGTGGCGGAGCGTCACTCGCGACGATGTTATCAAACTGCACTCCGAGTATCTCGGCAGCCAAGGCGAGTTGTCGATCATCGGCGACTTCGACATCGCCGAAGTTTCGCCGGTTCTCGAGAACATCTTTGCCGACTGGAAGGCAGATGTGTCCTACGAGCGTATGGTTCGGCCAGGCGACATTGAAGTCGAGTTTGCTCGGCAACAAATCGATATCCCGGACAAGGAGAACGCCACGTACTTCGCCGGGACGGTGATCCCGATCAGCGATACGCATCCCGACCATGCCGCCGTGCTCATCGGCAATTGGATTCTCGGCAGCAGTGGCCTGTCGTCCCGTCTGGGAGACCGAGTGCGTCAACAGGAAGGACTCTCGTACGGCGTCGGCTCGATCCTGCAGGCCAGTGCGCGGGACGACCGAACCGTGTTTGCGATGTATGCGATTGCCAATCCGCAAAACATGGCTCGCGCGGAAATGGCGATTCGCGAAGAACTCGTGCGACTGATTGAAGAAGGCGTCACGTCTTCGGAACTGTCGGCGGCCCAGATCGGCTACATCGAGTCCGAGAAGATCGAACGCGCGAGCGATTCGCAACTCGTATCGGACTTGAATACCCAGATGTATGCCGGTCGCACGATGCAGCACGACGCCGACCTCGAACGGGCGATCATGCTGCTGACGCCCGATGATGTCGTCGAGGCGCTAAAGCGGCACATCGACATCGACAACATCGGCGTGATCGTGTCAGGCGACTTCAGCAAGGTGACGCCGCCGGCCGAGACTCCCGCACCCCAGTGACAAGGTGGCACAGACATTCCTGTCTGTGCATCCCGCATCAATCTGTCAATGGACTGGCGTAGTCCAGACCGCCGACGTGGCACTCCAGATCACCACCATCGACTGCACACAGGATGACGCCGAGCGGCTGTTCGCCGATCTGCGAAACCGTCTCAGCCCGCGCGGCGACGTGGTGTCCGAGGCCGGCAAGCAGCGGACAATCGCCCTCTTCGGCGCACCGCTCACGCCACAGCAGGTGGTCGAACGCATCTGCGAAGATGTACGCGCCCGTGGGATCGATGCCGTTTTGGAATACACGGCGAAGCTCGACAGCAAGTCGCTTTCGCCGGAGACGATTCGAGTCAGTGATAGCGAGCTGGCGGCAGCCCACTCGCGAGCCGACCTGCACTTTCTGCAGACGATCAGACAGATTCGCGACAACATTGTCGAGTTTCAGACTGCGGTTCTCCCGAAGGATGCCGAGGTCGTGCGTTTGCGTGGCGGCGGAACCGTAACGCTGCGGCAGCGATATCTGCCCTTGAAACGTGTCGGCGTCTGTATCCCCGGTGGAGCGGCGGCGTATCCTTCCACGCTGCTGATGACCGTGGTTCCCGCGAGGACCGCCGGCGTCAAGGAAATCGCCGTCGTCGTCCCTCCGACCGATTTCGGTGGTTACAACGTCGACATACTCGCGACGTGTCATGAACTCGGCGTCAACGAGGTCTATCGCATCGGCGGCGCGCAGGCCGTCGCGGCCCTCGCGTATGGCGCCGCAGGCATCCCCAAGGTCGACAAGATCGTCGGACCCGGCAACCTGTTTGTCGCACTGGCCAAACAGTACGTCTTCGGCGAGGTCGACATCGACAGCATCGCGGGGCCGAGTGAAGTGATCGTGCTGGCCGACGAGACGGCGCATCCCGCCTATGTGGCCAGCGACCTCATTTCGCAGGCCGAGCACAGCCCGGGGTCGGGCGTGCTCATCACCTGGCATCGGCCCCTCATCGAACAAGTCAGACAGGAACTCGATCGTCAACTGGCAACGCTGGCGCGCGGCGACCTCGCGCGGCAGAGCCTGGAGGACTACGGCGCGCTCATCCTGGCTCGTGATGCCGAAGACGCCGCCCGCCTCACCGACTTGATGGCGACCGAGCACTTGCACATCTCAATGGACGACCCTGATGCGATGCTGGCCCGCGTGCAGAACGCGGGAGCGATCTTCGTCGGTCACTACACGCCAGTCGCGCTCGGCGATTACGTGGCCGGCCCCTCGCATGTCTTACCCACTGGCGGTACCGCGCGGTTCGCCAACGGCCTGTGCGCGACCGACTTCCTCAAGCGGTCGTCGATCATACAGTACGACCGCAAGTCGCTGATCGCCGACGCCGATGCCGTCCGCACGATGGCCGACAAAGAAGGCCTGACGGCGCATAAGGCGAGCGTCGAAATCCGGCTGCCGTGAGCGTGCCGCTTACTTCGTGCGCGGCTCTGACCCGCAAGGCTCAATTCGCCGTCGGGCCGTCGGCGGCGCTGGTCATCGGCGGGAGCGGGAAGAGGTCTTCGCCGAAGAGGGTGGGCATCGGGAGCGACTGGGCCGCTGCTTCATCAGGCAGGATGGTCGACTGGCTGGCTTCCGAGGCTGTGGGTACTGAGACAACATCCTGGGCGAGATTGGCCAGGGCGATGCGCGATTCGTCGCTGACGCCTTCGACCTCGTCCGCCAGGGAGTGAATCCATTCCGGCCTGCGAACGGTGGCCACATCCATCAGACGGACGAAGAGCGTGATCTCCTCGAAGTTCTGATCGCAAATGCGATTGCTGACGGGTGAGATCATGCGGGCAATCGCTTCAATGGTGGTCGACGGAAACATCACGAACATGTCGGCATGATGCGTGAGCCAGGTGCGGCCCGCGTCGTCTCGCTGGAATCGCGTCACGAGATGAAACAGTGCGCGGGCATTGATCGCGCGATTCGTCACCGGGTTGAGAAAGTCCCCACTGCAGAGCATCAACAGGTTGTGATTCGATTTGTGAATGATGTTGATTGTGCCGTGAGTCCCGTCGCCGGTCGCCATCTCGTAGACGTAGGTCGACTTCTGTTCGAGCTGCATTTCCGAGATGCCCATCGCGTGCCAGATACCGACCGCCATGTCAGGATTCGAGCGAAAGTAACTGTAGACCGCGGGAGTCATCTCGCAGCGAACGGTAGGCAGCCTGCGGAAGATGCTGATGTCGTCGAGGATTTCGTCGGCGAGTTCCCGGTTGGCGGGACGCAGATTCTCCAGCGGCAGATCATCAATGGCTTCGTCGCGAATGCGGCGCGACGATGTCCCCTCGGACAAGGTCTGTACTTCCAACATGCTGCGAATCTCGTCGGCCTGCTGTTCCGTCTGCGGCGCGGCGCCATCTTGCGCGTGGCAGTCGGTCGGCGGTCCGGCGGGAAAGATTCCCCATCCGCACAGGATCAATAGGCACCAATAGCGCCGCGTGATTCGCACGCCCATCCCCCGTTACTCCCCCAATAAATGCGAGCAAGCTCGCTCCCCCAACAGGGTGAACCGCGGCGGTGCCGCAATGTTCACCTAATCGTTATCATCGACAGCACGCACACAGATTCCCCAATCGAAACCACTCAAAACGGAGCGACGAGACATGGGACAGGCTGAAAGGCAACAACTGCCGATGCCCGCGCCCGTTTTCCGCCGGCTGGTCTTCTTGGTCGCGTTCGCCGTGAGCGTGAACGGTCGATCGGCTGCCGCTCAGGACATTGAAGAGGCCCGATCCCTCTTCTATTCCGGCCAGTACGCGGAGTGTGTCACCTACGCCGAGTCGTCGATTGCGGGCGGAGCGTATGGCGAGGCGTGGTTCAACATCAAAGCCGAGTCGGAGCGGATGCTGGGCCGCTATGCCGACGCGAACGCCACGGTCGCGACAGGGCTCGTCAAGTACACCTGGAGCATTCGGCTCAGGTGGCTGGGGCATCAGGCGGCCCCCTTCGCCGGACAGGTCGATCAGGGGAAGATCTACTACGACGAAATCTCACGACATGCCCAGGCCTATCCGTGGCGGTACACTGATGCCGACAATCTGGTCGTCCTGGGTCGACTCGCGTTGTCGCTGGGGGGTGACGCGCGCGAGGTGCAGGATTCGTTCTTCACACGGGCAAGGCAGAACAATCCGAATCACCGTGAACCGAGGCTCGCGCTCGGTGAACTGGCGCTCGACAAACATGATCTCGCATTGGCCGAAGAAATCTTCCGCGAGGCGGTCGAGATTCATTCGACCGATCCCGACATGCACTTCGGCCTGGGACGCGCCTTGCTCGCTAGCAACGTCGAAGAAGCAGCCGGGCATTTGCAGCAGGCTCTTGACCTCAACCCGCATCATATCCCGACCTGGCTGCTGCGGGCCGATCGAGCCATCGATGCCGAAGCTTATGAGACAGCCGAGGATTCGCTGGCGGAGGTACTCGCCGTCAATCCACATCATCCCGAAGCTCTGGCATATCAGTCGGCCTTGGCCGGCATTCGCAACGACGACGAAGCGGCCGAGCAGCGGCGCGGCGCGGCGCTCGCTCTGTGGACTGAGAATCCGGAGGTCGATTACGTTATCGGGCGGGAGTTGTCACAGAAGTACCGGTTTGCGGAAGGGGCAGAACATCAACGCCAAGCCCTCGACTTCGATCCGGCGTTCCTCGCTGCGCGCAAGCAGTTGGCCGAGGACTTGCTTCGACTTGGTCACGAAGAGGAAGGCTGGCAGCTCGTGAAGAGCGCCTTTGCCGACGATGCCTACGATGTGCCGCTCTACAACCTGATTCAACTCCGCGACGATCTCGAACAGTTCGTGACCCTGGAAGACGAACACTTCTCATTGCGGATGGAAGCCCGTGAAGCCGCGATCTATGGCCAGTCGGTGCTGGCGCTCCTGCATGATGCGCGCAGTACGCTGGGGACGAAGTATGGCTGGGAGCCTGAAGAGCCGGTGATCGTCGAGATCTTTCCGGACTCGGATGACTTCGCGGTGCGCACGTTCGGCCTGCCGGGAGCAGGGGGATATCTCGGCGTCTGCTTTGGCAGGGTCATTACGGCGCAAAGTCCGGCGACGCTGACCATGCAGGGGACGAACTGGCAATCGGTGCTGTGGCATGAATACGCCCATGTGGTAACTCTCAATATCACCAGGCATCGCATGCCGCGCTGGCTCAGCGAGGGAATCTCGGTGCACGAGGAACGCGCGCGAAATCCCGGTTGCGGCGAGCGGATGAATCAGCAGTACCGCGAACTTATTCTCGGCGGGCAACTTACTCCGATCGGCGAGTTGAGCGAGGCGTTTCTCAGTCCCGACAGCGCAGTGCATCTGCAGTTCGCGTACTACGAATCGAGCCTCGTCGTCGATTACATCATCGACACCTACGGCATCGAGACGCTGCATGCGATTCTCAAGGACTTGGGCGACGGGGTATTCATCAACGACAGCCTGGAACTGCAGCTCGGCCCGTTGGAGTTCGTGGAGGGTGAATTCCGCGACTATGTGATGGCGATGACGATCACCTATGCCCCGCTCGTCGACTGGAGCACGCCGCCGTTGCAGACGACCTCGACGATCGAGGAATGGCTCACCTGGCAGCGCAGCAATCCCTTGAACCTGTCGGGCGCATTGACGACGGCCGAAATGTTGATCACCGCCGGCCGCTTCGACGAGGCCGTCGATATTCTGGAGCAGGTGCACGAAGTCAGTGAGGATCTGCGCGGAGGCAGCTCTCCGGCGATTAAGCTCTCCGAAGTCTACCGGGCGCAAGGCGATATCGATCGCGAACGCGAAGTTCTCGCCGAGTATGCCGAGCGGGACGGTTCCGCGCTGGCCGTCTTTCGTCGGCTGGCCGAGATCGATACCGAGCGGGAAGACTGGGAGGCCGTCCTCGAAGATTCACGGCGGGCCTTGGCCGTCAATCCGCTGGATGCCGCGACGCATCGGGCTGCGGCTCGCTCCGCCGAACGATTGGCACACTGGAACGAGTCGGCCATCTCGTACGCCGCGCTTGTGGAACTCGATCCGACCGACCCGGCCGAGTGGCACTACCGTCTGGCCCGCTGTTATTGGGAACAAGGTGAAGTGGAACCCGCCCGCCGGCAGGTGCTCAAGTCGCTGGAAATCGCGCCGCGGTTTCGCGAGGCGCAGCGGCTGCTGTTGTCGATCCACCGCATGCCGGCGGAGGACGATGAGGAACCCGTGCCGCCGCCCCCGCCTCTGCCTATGACGCAGGGAAACTAAGGGCGGGAACCCAGGTCCACGAGCGTGCGTCGTCAATTGCCTGCCACGCCCGCCAACATCATGCCGCACGCAAACGACAGGGCGGCCGCCGTGCCGCCGATGAGCAGAGTCATCAGTCCCGCGCGCATCCAGTGCTGATCCACGAATCGAGCCTTCACTGTGCCGACAAGGAAGAACGCGCCGGCCGTCCCCGCCGAACTCCACAGGTATGGGTTCGGAACGAACTCCTTCGACACGAAATTCAACAGGAACGGGATCAGCGGCAGGAGCCCCACCATCAGAAACGCGACGAACGTCGTAAAGGCGGCCCTGATCGGAGAGGGAACGCTCGTTGCCAGGCCGTGCTCTTCCCGCAACATTGTATCGACCCAGCGCTGGCGATCGGCCGACAGCACGTCGACCACATGTTCCAGGTCTGCTCCCTTGAAACCGCGGTGGGCGAAGATCTGCCGCAGTTCTTCCCGTTCACCATCGGGAACCTCTTCGATGTGACGTTCCTCCATCTTGCGCAGCCGGTCGCGTTGCTGCTGCTCGGCCTGCGTGCCGAGATAGTTGCCAGCCGCCATGCTGAAACCGTCGCCGATGAGATTCGCCACGCCAAGAATCACCACCACGCTCGATGAAAGCCCCGCACCGGCCACGCCGGAGACGACGGCAAACGTGGTGACCGCGCCGTCAATGGCGCCATAGACAAAGTCTTTCAGATAGCTGTAATTCGAGCCTGCATCAAGTCGACGGCGGATCGCTTCGGGTTTGTGCGAGGCGACGAGTTCCGCGTGGGACTTCCCATCATGCGCCGTCTGCGGTTCGCTCCGGTGTGCGACGTGGGGAGATTCATCCATCGTGCTACGATCCTGCTCATGTGAATCAGGGCATGATGAAATCGTGACCCTTGGGCCGAACCGTCAGTACCGGGCAAGGCGCCTTGCGGACGACCTTCTCGGCCACGCTGCCCATCAGCATGTGCACCAGCCCCGTGCGGCCGTGCGTGGCCAGTACGATGAGGTCAATTTCCTGTTCGCGTGCGTAGCGGATGATTTCGACGAACGGCACGCCGACTTCGACCACACGGGCTGCGACAGGTCCGGAATAGCTTGACGGGTCGGGCACTTCTTTGAGCAATCGCTCGGCCGACGCCAGCAGGTGCGCCATGTACTCACCATGCGAGACCGTCAGCATGCCCGCCTCGGGAATGATGGGAAGCGCGTCCTGCGCGACGTGCAGCAGGTGCAACTCCGCCGAAAATCGCTGCGCCAGTTCGCATCCATAGCGCACAGCATGCTGGCTGAATTCGCTGAAGTCGGTGGGAACCAGAATTCGCTTGATTGCAATCATCGTTTCCTCTTCAGCAGGTGCGGCAGTCCTCGTAATTTCAATGTTGATGACAGATGGCGTCGACATCGATTTCCAGTCGCTCGATCAGCCGGTACAACTTGCGGCGGTGGATGCCCAGGGCGCGAGCCGCCCGGGCCTTGTTGCCATGCTCCTTCCGGAGGGTGGCTACGATGTGCGCCCGCTCGATCGATGCCAGATCGACGCTGCCGTTGCCCGACGCCGGTGATGCAACTGCCGATGTCGTTCGAGATTCGGCCACTACTTCTCGGGGGAGGTCGTCGATGGTGATATGCTTGTCATCCGCAAACACCGTGGCGCGATCGAGGGCGTTGATCAATTGCCGGACGTTGCCCGGCCAGTGATACGTTTCGAGTGCACGACGTGCGTCGGGATCGAGATGCCAGCCATCCTCCAGGAAATGATCGATCAGCGGCGGTATGTCATCCGGCCGCTCGCGCAGCGGAGGCAACACCAGTGACATGACGTTAATACGGTAATAGAGATCCTCGCGGAACCGCCCCGCATCGACTTCCTTCTGCAAATCGCGATTCGTGGCCGCGATGACCCGCACGTTCACGCGGCGTTCCTGATGCGAACCGACGCGTCGCAGTGATCCGTCTTCCAAAACTCGCAACAGCTTTGGCTGCAGCGCCGGAGGCAGCTCGCCGATTTCGTCGACGAAGAGAGTCCCCCCGTCGGCGACTTCGAACAGGCCGTCCTTGCGATTGATCGCTCCCGTGAAGGCTCCCTTTTCATGTCCGAACAGTTCACTCTCGACGAGCGTCTCGGACAATGCGGCGCAATTGATCGTGACGAACGGTTTGTCAGCTCTGGTACTCTGTTCCTGAATCGCCCGCGCCACGAGTTCCTTGCCGGTGCCGCTCTCGCCTTGAATCAATACCGCCTTCTCGGTCGGGGCCACGCGTTCGATCAGACGCCGCACCTCCTGCAACGCTTGCGAGTCTCCAATGATGCGCGTCTTGGGGCGTTCGCGAACCAGCAGCGTGCGCAGCCGGCGGTTCTCCTGTTCCAGTTTTCCGCGGGAGGCGGCCATCTGCGTCCGACGTTCCAGCTCGGCCATCGGGAAGGGTTTGGTGAGATAGTCGGAAGCGCCGAGTTTCATGGCTTCAACGGCGTTCTCGACGGTTGCTTGCCCGGTAAGGATGATCACCTCGGTTTCGAAGTTCTCCTCCCGCACGCGCTGCAAGAGTTCCAGCCCCGAAATGCCAGGCATGTTCATATCGACGATGGCGACATCGAAGTGCTTGCGGCTCCAGTGCAGCAAGGCCTCCTGCCCATTGGCGGCCTGCTCGACGCGGTGTCCCTTACGCGCCATCCAGCGTGCAGCGGTCTCGCGGAATCCGTCGTCGTCTTCAACAATCAACAATTCGATCGTACCGTTATCGGACATCAATCTGCCTTCGGTGTGCGTATTCGCACGGAGTGTATCATGAGAGGCGCGACTTCGAGCGAATCAGAAGCCACTTTTCGGTTTGACTCTCCAGCAATGAATCGTTTTGCGTCGCTGGGTGGAACAACGCAGACAGCGTGCCAGTTCACATCAAGACGGGTTGCGGGGATGGCACATGAAGTGCGGAACTCATGTCAAACTCTTTGCAGTAGCACGGCATGAACGCGATTGACCATCTTCTTGAAGGACTGCTGCATGCTGATGCCTATCCACATCGCGTCGACCAGGTCGAACTGCGCGAAACGCACATCTCGTGGGTCTTTCTTACCGGCGAGTTTGCCTACAAAGTGAAGAAGCCCGTCGATCTGGGCTTTCTCGACTTCACGACTCTCGAACGCCGCAAGCATTTCTGCCGCGAGGAAGTTCGGCTGAATCGCCGCTTCGCGCCCGGTTTGTATCTCGATGTGGTTCCGATCACCGGTTCGACCGATGCACCGCGATTCAGAGGAACAGGCCCTGCCCTCGAATACGCGGTGCGGATGCTGCAGTTCCCCGAAGAGGGACTGTTCAGCCGGCTGATCGCCAACGGCAAGTTATTGCCAAGCCATGTGGATGACCTGGCACGCGAGGTCGGGAGATTTCACCGATCAGCAAGCGCGGTGATTCCGTCAACAATTCTGGGATCGCCTGCAGAGATCGAACGCGAAGCATTCGACAACATCCGTGAGTTGCGCGCTGTACCAGATACCCTCAAGCCAACGATGGCAGAGATCGAACGCTGGACGAGTTCAGCATTCGAAACTCTGCGGAAGGCCTTTGGGCAACGGCGTGCGACCGACTTCGTGCGCGAATGCCACGGCGACCTGCATCTCGGCAATATCGTGCTGGTGCACGACCATGTCACACTGTTCGACGGCATCGAGTTCAGCGAGGCCTTTCGCTGGATCGACGTGATGAGCGACGCCGCCTTCGTGGTCATGGACCTCGCCGATCGTGGCCGACCCGACCTGTCGAAGCGCTTCCTTAACGCGTACCTGGAGGTGACGGGCGACTACAACGGGTTGCGAGTGCTGCCCTGGTACTTGGTGTTTCGCTCGCTGGTGCGGGCCAAAGTGGCGAAGATCAGGTCGCGGCAGCCGGATGTCTCGGCCGACGAACGGGCGCATCGGGTAAAACAGGTCGAGGAATATGCACATCTCGCCGCGACCTATCTGCGCGGCAATCGGCCGGAAGTGTTCATCACTCACGGAGTAAGCGGCAGTGGGAAGACGACGGGTACGAATGGACTGCTCGAATCGATCGGGGCAATCCGGCTGCGTTCTGACGTGGAACGCAAACGCCTGGCAGGACTAACGGCAAGGGAACCAAGCCACTCCGATGTCGGCGTAGGGATCTATTCCTCGGAGGCAACTCACTCGCTATACCAGCGCCTCAAGTCGCTGGCGACGGACGTTGTCGCTGCGGGCTTTCCAGTCATCGTAGACGCGACTTTCCTCAAACGGGAACAGCGTGCGGAGTTTTGTGAACTCGCTGCCACACTCAACGTGCCCTTCCGCATTATTCCTTTCTCGGCCGATCCGGCGACGCTCAGGCAACGCGTGCAGCAGCGGCAGTCCCGGGCAGTCGATGCCTCGGAAGCGACCTTGGCCGTGTTGGATCGTCAACTGGAAACTTACGAGCCTCTCGACGAAAGTGAACACGCGAGGAGCACCACAGTTCAGAAGATCATCCAATCTTGGCCGGGAGCGACGATCCCATGAGTGAACCGCGACAGTCCAGTCAGGATCTGGCCATTTTGACGGCGATCTTCAATACCGCTGTTGATGCGTTCATCACGACCGATGAGCGGGGAACCATCCGGCACGCCAATCCGGCGGCCTCCCGCATGTTCGGCTATTCCCATGAAGAACTTATCGGGCAGAACGTCAATCTGCTGATGCCCTCGCCCTATCACGAGCAGCACGACGGTTACTTGCACAACTACTTGCGAACGCGAAATCCCAAGATCATCGGCATCGGCCGAGAAGTCGTCGCACGGAAGAAAGACGGCACGCAGTTTCCCATCGACCTGGCCGTGAGCGAAGTTCCGCTGGAAGGTTCCACGCTGTTTACGGGCATCGTGCGAGACATGACCGACCGCCGCCGCATCGAGGATGAACTCCGTCGCGAGCGAACCTTCGCGGAAGACCTGATCGAAACCGCCAACGCGATCGTGCTGATTCTGGATGAACAAGGGCGCATCTCGCGATTTAACCACTACATGGAACAATTGTGCGGTTACTCGCTCGATGAAGTTCGCGGTCGCGACTGGTTCGAGCAGTTCATCAAGGAGTCCGACCGGGTGTGGCTCAAGGAAGTCTTCGAGAATGTGGTGGCCGGCAAACTCGTCGAAGGAACCGTCAATGTGATCATCACGCGTTCGGGAGAGGAACGCGTCATCACCTGGTCGGCTCGCCATCTCGTCGACTGCGACAACGTGATCAACGGCGTCCTCGCGGTCGGCAACGATATCACCGATCTGATGGCGACCGAACGATTGCTGATTCAGAACGAGCGCCTGGCGGCGATCGGGCAGATGGTTACGGGACTGGCTCACGAAAGCCGCAACGCCCTGCAGCGATCGCGGGCCTGTCTCGACATGCTGGAACTCGACGTCTCGGGCCATCCCGATCAGTTGGCCATGGTGCAACGCACACAACACGCGCTCGATGAGCTCCAACGGCTTTATGAGGAGGTTCGGAGCTATGCGGCCCCGCTCAAACTGGAGCTTTCCCCTTGGAATCTTGTCGAGCTGATGCGCGAGACCTGGGACCAGCTTCAAGATGAAAGGTCCACCCGCGAGGTTGAACTTCGAATTCGCGCCGAAGGGCAAGTGACATGCGAGTGCGATCGGGACCGCATCATTCAGGTCTTTCGAAACATTCTGGAAAACTCGCTCTGCGTCGCCCCTCTAGGAAGTGAAATCGTAGCCTTGTTCCGAGAGACCGAGTTCCGCGGCGCTCGGTACTCGAGCATCGCCGTTCGGGATGAAGGACCAGGACTCACCCGTGAACAGTCCGCGAACATCTTCGAGCCGTTCTACACAACCAAGACCAAGGGGACGGGCCTAGGCATGGCCATTGCACTCCGCATTATGGAAGCGCACGGAGGAAGCATTCGCGTCGGGACACATTCCCCCGGCACGGAGATTGTGGTAACTCTGCCCTTGGAATGTCTGGGCGCACGGCAAGTGCGTGGTTGACGCAGTCACCCGCGGTTTTGCGAGACGGTCGCGAACAAGGATGGACGATTCGCGACTTCCCGATCGCGGATTCACCATTCAATCGCGAACGAGCCACTAAGGCGATGAGACGTTGTTGTCGTTGTTATCCCCGGCCAGAAAGCCGGCAGCGCCTCCGAGAATGCCGCCGAGGATGGCCGACATGAGTCCGCCTTCGCCAGCAGGAGGGCTGCCGCCAGTTGTGCCACCACCCGAACCCCCACCCGTTCCACCTCCACCGCCGTTGCCCGCAGTCGTCTCATTGCCGCCTTGAGCGCCTCCAGCGCCGCCGCCAGTTCCACCAGCTGCCAGAATGTCTCCAGGCGGTGCCGGACTTCCACCTGCCCCGACACCTCCGGCCACGAAGCGAATTTCCACTCGCGAGTTGTAGACGATTCCAGGGGCCTCTGCCGCGGATTCGATCTCGGTGGCGATTCCGAGGAGTCCCAGATTGCTCGCCGCGAGGAAGGTATGCACGCCGGGTTGCAATCCAGTGACTTCGAATTCACCCAGTTCGTTGGTCGTCCCCTCGCCGACCAATTGGCCATTGCGAATGAACAGCACGCGAGAACCGACCACAGCCAGCGGCAGCGCGCCGATTGCTTCCGATTTACTGACGCGACCGCTCACCATTCCGTTCGCATCGATCACGAAGCTGGCCCCGTAGAGAATGTTGTCCCAACCCTCTTGCTCGACGGGAGCGCCGAGATTGGCACGCGTATCACCTGCATACACATCTCGTTCCAGCACCGGTTCCACGACGGGCATATCGACCCAGGGAATGAGTCCAAACTCGGGGACGACGCCGTTGGCTTCCAGAGCCGTGCGTCCAGTGGCAAATCCATCCGTTCCGCGAGCCAGCAGCGAATAGACGCCTTCGTTGATGTTCAACCACTGCACGACGCCGCCTTGGCCGACGGATTGCTTGCCGAGAACTTCGGCATTGTTGATGAGCTGCAGCTCGGCACGCTGCGCCGATTCCAGGCGTCCGCCGGAAACTCGCGTCAGCCGCACGGGAATGCCTTCGAAGTCGTCGGCAACCGCATCCGCGGAATCACCCCGCAGCGGAGCAGGAGCCTGGCTGTCGGGCTGGACGATGTCATCCGCCTCGGGATCATCAAGGATCGAATCGTCCAGTATCGAATCATCAGCGGCGACTAACGCGTCGTCCGATGCCTCGTCGGCGTCGTCCACGAACTGAGCCTGAGATTGCACCGCGGACCAGACTCCAAAGATTCCCGCGCTGGCGATCGCACTGACCACGAACACCAATATCACGGCCGACACCAAGGTTTGCTTACGCATCAGGTCTATCCCAGATTGAAATTACATCCTGCTGTAGTGACTTTGCGGATCCTACTGAGGGGTTGGAACCGTTGTCAAATACCTAATTCAAAGTCTTTTCGGGAGACTCAGCACGTCGATCAGGGTCGAGACGAGGCAGGCAATGGTGGCGGCGGGGGATCGCTCAGCAGCCGTTCGAAAGCCGGCAAATCCCGGAGAATCTGCAGATCTGGGTTCGTGCGCATATGTTCATAGTCCTGCCAGCCTATGGCGATGGCCTGGCTCAACGACTTCAGTGCTTCGTCGATCCAAACCTCGCGTTGCTCTGATTCCGAGGGAGATTGGCCCCCTTCCGCCCGGCCATCCAGGGCTGCCGCGCAAAGACTGAGCAGACGGGCGGCTGTATAGATTGTTTCGGCGTCGACATGTTCCAGTTCGCGCAGCGTCGTGGCCGCCCGTGCTGCCTCAGAGAACCTCGACCGGCGTAACATTTCTATCCCGCGGAATTCGAGCAGGCCCGGAAGTTCGTCGGCAGGTTGCGACATCAGGGCGTCCCAATCGTCAAGGGCGATACGGGCAATCTCCGCGGCGGAAGCGGCTTTCTCCGCAGCGGCCAACTGCTGACGGGCCTCGTCCACGTTCAATTCCTCAGCAATCATCTGACGCAGCACATCGGCTGCCGCCTGAAATGACTCGATTGCGGCATCATGTTCATCTTGTGCCTGATGCGCCTGGCCCGAGCGATAGTAGCTCAGCATCAGGTCGCGACGCGTCTCGGCGTCACTTGGCTCGGTGTCCGCCGATTGCAGCATGCCGTCAATCGATTGTTGATGAAACGCGAGCGCCTCGCGGTGGTTTCCCATGCGTTGATTTGCATTGCCCAGCCGTTTCAGCAATCCCAGGTGTTCGCGCTGTTGAACATCAGCGGCGGAATCGTCGGAGATAGGCGCGTCATCCATCAGTTTGCGCAGGTAGAAGTCGACTGCATACCACGCTTGTGCTTGCTCGGCGCTCGCCGCGGAACGCAACAGGAAACTGTGCCAGCGCTGCTGCTGATGTTCATCGTATTGCTTTCGCCAGTCATCGTCCGCATTCAGTGATTCCCAGACCGCGACACGTTCCTCATTGGTCAAGTCTCGCAACTGACCCTCTTCGAGCGTTCGTCCGAACTGTCCTTCGGGCAGCAGGGGATGGAACGGTCGCGCGACATTCCAGAGCTTGACGAATCCGCTCCGACCCTGGGCGTCGCTGAATCCGACAACGACCATACACCGTCCCATCGAGCGGCCGCACGATCTCGACGACCGGGGGTAAATTGGCGGGGTCATTGTCGTTGATCACCGCGCGACCGTCTG
>JANNSB010000756.1:0-16507 GCA_031402175.1 Planctomycetaceae bacterium | reverse complement strand
TGAGTTGCAAACACGCTGCTGGATTGCGGTTCGGCGGAATCGACTGCGGAACGGACGCGGCTGATGATGCGAATTCAGCGACGCAATGCGTTCGGTGCGTATGAACCTCCCCGGGCTCGCCCTCGTCCTTCTTCTTCTTCTTCTGGTTGGGGAGCGGAGTTGGTTCGCGATCGCCCGTAAACACCGCTTCCTGACGGGCGCGGCTCTGACGGTAGTCGCGCGCTCGCGTCTTCAGTCGAACAAATCGCTCACCGACTCATTGCGGTGGATACGCCGAATCGCTTCACCCAGGAGCGGCGCGAGGCTGACTTGTCTGAGGTTCGGCAGGCGCTGGCATTCCTGGAGTGGCAACGAATTCGTGACGATGATCTCAGTGACGCCCGCCTCGCTCAGCCGCTGCATCGCCGGACCGCAGAAGACGCCGTGCGTGGCGGCGATGTAGATCGCTCTCGCCCCTGCCTTGCGCACGACATCGGCGGCTCCGACGATCGAGCCGGCGGTGCTGATCATGTCGTCCACGATCAGGCCGACCTTGCCGTCGATGGGGCCGCCGATGAGGTGCGCCTGCTTGGCTTCCATCGCGCTCGAGCGGCGCTTGTCCATGATGGCCAGCGACCCGTGCAAGCGTTCCTGATGCTGCAGCACCCGCTTGATGCTGCCTTCATCGGGACTGATGATGACCAGATCCCCCTGTGGTATGCCGAGCTTTTCGATGTAGGCATCGATGATCGGGGCCGCATAGAGGTGATCCACGGGCACGTCGAAGAAGCCCTGAATCTGGGCGGCATGCAGGTCGACCGTCAGCACGCGATCGGCGCCCGCCTTGGTGATGAGGTTCGCCACCAGCTTCGACGTGATCGGCACACGCCCGGAGTCCTTGCGGTCCTGCCGTGCGTAGCCGAAGTAGGGGATGACCGCAGTGATGCGTTCGGCACTGGCCCGCTGGCAGGTGTCGATCAGAATCAACAACTCCATCAGGTTGTCGTTGACCGGCGGCCCCGTCGGCTGGATGAGATAGACGTCGCGACCGCGAATGTTCTGATTAAGCTTGCAGCCGACTTCGCCATCAGGGAAGTCATACAGATCGACCTTCGCCAGCGGCACCTGCAGATACTCGGCGATCTCGGTGGCGAGAGCCGGGTGAGCGCGTCCCGAAATCAGCGTGAGTTGCTCGTGCATGCTTGCTGGTAACCCGACGCGTCAGCGAGGGCTGCTTCTAGTTTGAGGTCCGAATTCAATCGACGATGTACCCGCAAGCAAGATCAGAGGTCCATACGCTCTTGTGCCACGTTAACATAAAGGACGACGGCTTCCAGGCCTGCGTCATCGAACACCCATCGGATGCTGCCGCGCTCCGCCCACCAGTGCTCGCGAGCAGATTCTGAATGTTCTCGAAGCCGACGCGTACACCACGCTTTAAGATCCTCACGGATCTTTTTCGGCCCCACGTCATGTGCACTGACTACTGCGTGCAAGTGATTCGTGCGACAGTTTCGTGCGTGCAACGTCCAGTGCCGGAATCCGCACGTTTCCTCCAGTTGCCGCTCGACAATCACACGCTCAAAAGGTGAGAGAATGCACGCGTCCTCGCGCATGATCGCCTTGGCCTCGAGTTCGCGCACTGGATCGGGCATTTTCCAGCCTTTGCGGTATTCCACCCAGCCGCGAGCATCGCCTGGCAGCCAAGTCCCATAGGTTGAGATCGTGAGGAAAAACGCAATAGGATCGTTCATGCGAAATTCCTCTGGTGGTCGCTGAAGCCCTCGCTAACGCGTCGGGTTGCCGTGCCGTGGTAACCCGACACGTCAGTGAGGGCTGCGTGAGTGATGATCGAACATTGAGTGAAGCCGCAACTTGCGGAATGCGGCGCAGACCAAACTCCGCAAGCCTCGCGGCACCTTATTCGAGAATCAACTGTCACGATCTCCTCGCTAACGCGTCGGGTTACCATTCGACTTCACAGATACCGATTGATCAGATTCTCGATCCACTCCTGGCGGCCCGATTCGTTGGGGGCCGATTCGCCTTTGTCGAGCATGTACTTTTCGAGGTCGGCCAGCGTCGCCTTGCCGCTTTCGACCTGCTGGCCGATCCCTTCGTCGTAGCTGCGGTATCTGCGGGCAACGAAATCCTTAAGGACGCCCTCCTTGCGAATCGCGGCCGCGACCTTGGCTCCGCGGGCGAAGGCGTCCATCCCGCCGATGTGGGCGTGGAACAGATCGATCGGATCGAACGATTCACGACGCACCTTGGCGTCGAAGTTCGTGCCGCCGGGGGCCAGTCCCCCCTGCTCCAGTATGACGAGCATGATCTGGGCCGCGAGGTAGACATCGGTCGGGAACTGATCGGTATCCCAGCCGAGCAACATGTCGCCGGTGTTGGCATCGATCGAACCGAGGGCCTTGTGAATGCGGGCATATTCCAGTTCGTGCATCATCGTATGCCCGGCCAGAGTCGCGTGGTTCGTCTCGAGGTTAAGCTTCACGATGCCGTCGAGGCCGTTGCGACCGATAAAGTTAAGACATGCGGCGGCATCAAAGTCATACTGATGCTTCGTCGGTTCCTTCGGCTTGGGTTCGAAGAGGAACTGCCCCTTGAAGCCGATCGACTTGGCATGCTCGTGCGCCATGTGCATGAAGCGGGCGAGGTGGTCGATCTCCCGCTGCATGTTGGTGTTGAACAGGTTGTGATACCCCTCGCGTCCGCCCCAGAAGACGTAGTTCTCGCCGCCGAGTTCGTGAGTGACCTCGATGGCCTTTTTCACCTGTGCGCCCGCGTAGGCGAACACATCGGCGTTGCAGCTAGTCGCCGCACCATGCATGTAGCGGGGATGGCTGAAAAGATTGGCCGTCCCCCACAGCAGCTTGATGCCGGTCTCCTTCTGCTTTTCCTTCAGCTTGGCAGCCACCTTGTCGAGGTTGGCGTTGGACTCCTTGAGCGTCTTGCCATCGGGGGCCACATCGCGATCGTGGAAGCAGTAGAACGGTGCCTGCAGCTTCGACATGAACTCGAACGCGACGTCGACCCGCTTCAAGGCGTTGTCGATCGAGTTCGAACCGTCATCCCAGGGGCGGTGCAGCGTCGGCGCGCCGAATGGGTCGACGCCGGTGCCGCGAAACGTATGCCAGTAGCAGACCGAGAAGCGGAACAGTTCCCGCATGGTCCGCCCCTCGATCTTTTCGTCGGGGTTGTAGTGCTTGAAGGCCAGGTCGTTTTTCGACTGCGGCCCTTCGTACTGGATCTGGGGGACTTCGGGAAAAAAGTCGGGCATGGTGAACTCAGGTGGATTTCTAAAGACCCGCTCCGCGTGGCGGTGGTCCTCCGTGTGGCAGGGGGTTCAGTTTATGGGGTCGCGCGATGGAGGAAAAGCGTCGCGAGGGGCAATGCATTTCCGCAGTCAACCGAGTGGGACCAGACTAGGAGACTGGGGGACAGGGGATAGGGCCCCGGCTTCAATCACAAGAAACAACCGGGCAACTATTGATCGAACTGCCGATCCTCGTTATAGCAATAGCGAGGGTGTTGAGAGTTTTGCAAGGAGCGCTGGCTCTCGATTCGAGACGCACAACACCTTCGGTTGTGTGCCGTTACATTCGTCCACAAGGCTGTCGCGGGAGGGGGCTCCGTGAGTGTATTGCGTCCACCGGTCGTCCGTCGGCTGCGTTACCATAGGCATGCGTACGAGTTCGTGTTCAAGGCGCTGCACTTCACGCAGGAAACGCTGCAGAAGTCGTCCGAGGTCGAAGTCGAAGCTCATGTGACAGGGGGCGAACTCCTGATCGGGGTCCGTGACTACGCCCGGCAGCAGTTCGGCCGGCTGGCGAGGGTCGTGTTCACACACTGGGGCGTGCGCCGCACCGACGACATCGGACGCATCGTCTTCGAACTGGTCGAACGTGGCGAAATGCGCAAGACCGATCGCGACACCATCGCCGATTTCATTGACGTCTACGATTTTGAAGCCGTCTTCGAACGGGAATATGAGATCGATGTGCGGGCATTCGTGAACTCCGACGCCCCGACTACGTGACTCTGGGCCGGCCGGACATCGCCGCACGTCACTCGGAGAGACAGGAGGTCGCCGCGTGAACGACGCCGCCCGCCAGCCCGCATCCGGAGGGAACGAATCCGCGAAACGACTTGCGTTCGCGGGCGGCCTGTTGTTTGCCGTCTGGGTCGCAGGCTTAATCTGGCTCGCCGTGGAAACGTCGAACCCGGTGACGCTCAACGTCGCTCAGATGATGAACGCCGACTGTGTGGTCGTGGCGGAACTGAGCGATGCGGAAACCGGCGAGTTCCAGTTAGTGACGAAGATCGAAGGTCGCGAGCCTCCCGAGACATTTCGAGTGCTGGGCATAGCCGACATCACCGGCCCAGAGTCTGGTCGCTGGCTGCTGGCTCTGAATCGCGAACGGGCCGGCGACTACACAGTGGTCCCGGTCCTTTATCGCGACCGCAAACTGCTGCTCGTCTACCCGGGTGACGACGAGGTCGTCGCTCAAGCCAGGGAACTGCTGGGGATTGAGTAGCTGTCCGAAAGCACCTACAGTTCACGCAACAACTCACAAGGACCAGTCATGCCAGTTCGCGGCGTTCGGGGTGCCATCAACGTCGATGAGAATTCGTCCGAGGCCATCCTGTCGGCCACGCGCGAGCTGCTGCAGGAAGTGCTCACCCGCAACAGCATCACCGAATTCTCGGAGATCGTGTCGGCCTTCTTCACCACGACGACCGATCTGACGGCCTGCTTTCCCGCCGAGGCGGCGCGCACACTGGGGATGAACCAGGTGCCGCTGTTGTGCGCTTCGGAGATCGCCGTTCCCACTGGCATGGCCCGCTGTATTCGCATTCTGCTGCACGTCAACACCGACAAAGCGCAGAGCGAAATCGTGCACGTCTACTTGCGTGACACCAAACGCCTGCGGCCGGACATGGTGAGCGCCCAGTGATGCGAAGGGTGCTAAGGGCCGGTTTTCAAGTATCAGGACTCGCGCAGTGACGGCTTGATATTGGCCTGCCATTGAACTCCTGAACTCTGCGCGGGACCGCGGTTTCGTTACCGTCCGATATGGTCTCGGCACTGGTGGGCAGGCGAATCGCTGCAACTTGCTTGCGGGTCGCGTGGTAAGCTCATTGCCGGCCGCAAGGTGACAAATTCCGGGAATCTGGGGGCCGATCGGCCGATTCAATCCCCTGTTCAGGCGTGCTGCGGGGTTGATAGAGTCTGGAGAAGGTACGTCAAGTTGCCGTGAACCGTGAACGATCAATGAGCAGGGTTTTAGCGATTGGATGGGATGACGCGGATGTGCAACTCCTCCTGGCCGAGGTGGCGGGGGGCATGTCGCACATCGAAGACTACGCGCGGCATCCCTGGCCCGACTCGCTGACCATCAAAGAGTCGGCCCCTGCCGCCGGCGAATGGCTGGCCGGCAAGATTCGCGACCTCGGTGCCGAGGGTGCCAAGGTCGTCGTCGCTCTGCCGCGCGAGGCGGTGGTCATTCGACGATTGTCGTTGCCGCCGGCTCCCGACTCCGAGATGCCGGACCTGGTGAGGTTTCAGGCGTCGGCCAAACTGTCGACGCCGGTCGACCGGCTGAAGATCGACTTTCTGCCGCTGCCGCTCGACACCGAGCATCCCGAAGAAGGCCGCAGCGTGCTAGTGGCGGCCTGGGAACGCATCCGTTTCGATTTCGTGAAGGCCGCCGTCGAAAAGGCGGGCTGCGAGCTGTCGGCCGTCACGATCAGTCCGGTGGCGATCTCGTATCTGGTGCCGCAACTGGCCAAGATCGCGGGCTGCAATCCGCGTTCCCCGCTGCTGGTCGTGATGCACGACACACTGCGGATCGAGATTGTGATCGTCGAACAGTCATCGGTGATCTTCACGCACCAGAGCCGACTCGGGGACGGTCACGTCGAAGACGACCTGATGGAAGTGCTGCAGGAGATTCAACGCGCGGTGATGTCGTTCGAGCAGAACCATCCCGGCGTCGAAATCGAACAGGTGTTGTTGCTCGAGACGGGCGACGAGCAGGACGACCTCGACCTGGCGCTCGAAGCCCGGTTCGGCGCGAAGCTCCACCGCTTCACGAAGGACGGGATGACCGCAGTGCTCGGGCAGTCGGTCCCCAAACAGGCGGAATGGCCCCGGCTGATGATTCCGCTCGGCGCATCCTTGCATGGGGCAGCCGCGCCTGGCATTGCGGGGATCGATTTCGTTCACCCGCGCAAGCCGCCGGATAAGGTGAACATTCGGCGTCAGCGGATGATGCGGGTCGGCGGAGCGGCCGCCGCCGTCGTGCTAATCGGTGGGCTGTGGATGACGTGGCAAGTCATCTCCCTGCGGGGCGCAATCGCGGCTCTGAAAGAGGACAAGGCCGAACTCGACAAGTTCATTCGAGTTGGTCAGCCCAGCGAAGAGGCCGCTCAACGAATTGAAGAAGATTGGGCTTCCCGGCAATTTCAACCGTTGGCGCTTCTGCAGAGCCTGCAGCCGAGCCTGGGGGACAGGAACCGTTTCTACCTGACAGACTACAGTGTTTCGCCGACCACGGGATCGGCCGGCATCCGCATTGAAGCTAATGGCCGTGCGGTCGTCCGTGAAGACATCGAAGATATCCATCACCGTCTCTCCGAGGCGGAGCATGACGTCACGCCGCAGGTACCGGAACCCGATCCGACGAAAGATCCCGACTACCCGATCCTGTACAAGTTCGAACTGTTCCCCGCCCCTGCCGCGACGGAACCGACAGAGTAATCATGCAGCAGCGTGAAAGAATTCTTCTGATCCTCCTGGGCTCGGCCGCGGCCATCTGGTTCGTGCTGCCCCGACTAGAAAGCGTACTGCTCGGTCCTCTGGCCGGACTGCGGAATCAAAGAACCAGTCTGGTCGTCGACATCGATCGCCTTGATGAACGCAAAAAAGAGGTTCTCGCCTCGGTACGCGAGCTGGCGGACTGGACGAACAGCAGCCTGCCTCCCGACCCGGCCATCGCACAGACCGTCTATCAGAACTGGCTGGTCAAGTTGGCGGAACTCGCCGGATGCACGTCGCCTGAAGTGACACTGGAATCTCGCGTGCGGCATGGCGACGTGTTCACCGTGGTGCCCGTCAAACTCACGATGCAGGGGACGCTCGAACAACTCACGCGTTTCGTATCGCTGTTCGAATCGACTCAAGTGACGCATTCCGTCTCGTATCTCAACGTGGAGAGCACCGGTTCCGATGGCGATCCCCGTTTCGAGCTGATCGTGCGGTGCGAAGGCATCTCGGTGCAGAAGGCCGCAGAGCGGACGAGACTGTTCCCGCAAGCCGTGCTCGCCGAGGAACTCACCGAGGCATCGAAGTCGATCTCGGTGCGTTCAGATGTCGAGTTCGTCGACCTTGATTCGCTGGAAGGCCAGCGGATTCGCATCGGCACCGAACTGCTGACGATTATCAAAGCCGCGGGTACGACCTGGACCGTGGAACGCGGCGTCGACGGCACGCTCGTCACGACCGCCGATGCCGACGAAGTGGTCGAACTGATGCCCCGCCGCGAAGGCATCGCCGATGATCCCCTCGCCGATTGGGAATCGCTGCTGGCGGCGAATCCGTTCACGAAGCCCGATCCACCATTTATCTATGACCCACAGATCGCGGCTGTGCCCGATCAAATGGTCATTCAAGGCTTTCCCTGGGACTATACGCTGGAGCCGACAGGTTGGGATCCCGACAACGGCTCTCCGCTGTTCGCCTTCGACTCGGAAGTTCCCGAAGGACTGTCGCTCGATCGCTCAAGCGGCGAACTGACTTGGGAAACCGACGAGGCGACTCCCATCGGCGACTGGGATGTGACAATTCGTGCCGTCGCGTCGCGGGATCCATCAATTGCGGTCTCGACCGATTTCGTGGTTTCGGTGCGCATGGTCAATTTGCCCCCGATCGTCACTGTCGCATCGCAGGTCTTGGCATACAGCGGCCAGCCTGTCGAGATTCCGATCTCAGCGGAAGATCCCGACGGGGACTCCGAGAAAATCACATTCACTGCCGCAGGTGACACGACCGAAGGCATCGAAACTGATGCTGACGCAGGGATGGTGACGTGGACACCATCCATCGAACTCGATCTCGGCGAGTACACATTGGAGATTGACGTCGAGGACGGGGGCGACCCACCGGAAGTCGTCACCGCGAGAATCCGCGTCGAGGTCGTCGAGGACGATGCCTTCTTCACGCATTTCGTCGGAGTGATGACCCTCGACGGCAAGCCCGAAGCCTGGTTCTACAACCGCATGGCTCAGACCGAGGGTTACTTCGAAGTCGGCGACCAGGTGCAGATTGGAAATGTCGACGGCGAGATCGTTTCCATTTCAGCCGAGCGTGTCGTCTTGCGAAATGCTGCTGAGCTCTTCTCCGTGACGAACGGCGGCAGTTTGCGAGACCGCGAAATTCTCGAGACCTATCCGACCAGCGGCGAGGCGGAATCAGCGACCGACGATTCGGAACCTGCATCATCCGCTGACGAAGTGGATCAGCATGCGGTCGAAGAGGCCGGAACCAACGAATAGCCGTTTCCGTCCGCTACGACGGAACGCCCTGTTTTCCAGTGTACCCGCTGGGGCTGGCTGACATTTCCGGAATCGGCGCGAACCTTTCGACAATCGCGGGGGGGGCGTCCCTATAATCCAGGGTGCGAAGCTGTAGCGGGCCGAGAACAATTCGTTACGATTCCAGCATGGACAACCAACTCTCGCAAACGGATGGCACATCGCGACCGGGCCAGTCGCACGGCCTCTGGAGCGGACTGTTGTTCCAGCAGCCTCACGGCTCGTGGGTGCGGCGGGGCAGCATCGTCGGCATCGCATTGCTGCTGGCCTTCCCCTGCATTTGGCCCAATCCGGCTGATGCGGATGACGCCGCCGACTCGCCGCTCGCGCCGGTCGCCCGCTTCATCACACTCACCAGTCCAGTCGAAGACGATCAGATCGGGTTCGTCAAACAGACCGCACACGAACTGCGCGCCGAAGCCGATCGCGACGGGCGCAAGGCCTATCTGGTCCTGCAGATTCCGGCCGGCACGACGCAGTTTTACGATGTCTTGCACTTGAGCCAGTTTCTGGGAGGCTCCGACATGGCCGGCGTCGTGACGGTCGCGTGGGTTCCCGTAGAAGTGACCGGCAACAACGCCATCATCGCGCTCGCCTGCCGCGAAATCGTCATGCATCCGGAAGCCCGACTGGGCGACATCGGCCGTGGCGAGGTTCTGCCGCAGGGTGAGCAGGCCATGGTGCAGCAGCTCGTTGCAGGCGTGCACAATCTGCGGGTCAATGCGGCTTTGGCCCAAGCCATGATGGACCCTGCCGTCGGACTGATTCAGGCCAGCGTCGAAGACGCGAACTCAGTGGTGGAGAAACGAATTCTCACCGATGCCGAGTTGACTGCGCTCCGGGATACCGGCGCGGTCATTGTGGATACCGACAATCTCAAGGAGTCGGGAACGGTCGGTGTCTTTTCGACTGCTCAGGCCCGCACGCACGACTTCCTCATTTCGGGGACTGCCACGAACCGCCGCGAAGTCGCCGACGCATTTCAGTTGCCTCTGGAATCGCTACGCGAGGCCGTGCCTCCTTCCAATCAGATACAGCACGTCAGCCTGATTGCCGTGTCGGGCGAAATTGACTCGGTAATGGCCGAGTTCCTGAAGCGTCAGGTCGACCGCGCCATCAACGCCGAGACCAACACGCTGGTCTTCGAGTTCGATTCCCAGGGAGGTCCGCTCATCGAGGCGCACGAGCTGGCGATCACTATCGCCCGATTGAGTGACGACAACATCCGCACGATCGCCTGGATTCCAGAAGAGGCGACTGGCGAGGCCGCAATTGTCGCCCTCGCCTGCGACGAAATTTACCTTGGGCCGGGAGCCGAAATCGGCGACATTCGGTCGGGAGATCCGGCCGAATCGAATCCCGAATCAGTGGATCACGTCAAGCGCGTTCTGGGTGAACTCGCCGAGATGAAAGGCCGCCCCGTAGCGATGCTGCGGGCCATGGCCGAGTCGCAATTGCCGATCTTCGAAGTCCGCAACAGGAACAGCGGCGTCGTCTCCTACATGACTGACGAGAATATCCAACTTTCCGGAGGCGAATGGATTGAACCGAAGCTGGTGCCCGGCTCCGGCGACGGCCGGCTGCGGCTCGATGGTCAACTGGCGACTCAGTTTCAGATCGCCGACGCGCAGGTGCAGAGCTTCGAAGCCTTGCAGGACCGTTTGGGTTTGCCGCTCGATGTCATGCCGTTGCGCCTGGAGAAGACCTGGGTTGATGATCTGGTCTTCACCCTGAACCGTCCCGAAGCCGTCATGTTGATGGTGTTCGTGGGCATTATCGCGATCTACCTGGAACTCCACTTCACCACCGGCATCATGGCGCTGCTCGCGGCCATCTGCTTTGCCCTGTTCTTCTGGAGCAAGGTGATGGGGGGTACGGCGGGACAACTCGAAGTCATTCTGTTCCTGATCGGACTGGTCTGCATCGGCCTGGAAATCTTCGTCATCCCCGGCTTTGGAGTGTTCGGAGTCGTGGGATCGCTGATGGTGATGGCTTCGCTCGTCATGGCCAGCCAGACGTTTGGAAACCTCGAGCCCAATCGTGACCTGTACGACGCGGGAAAGACGTTTGCCACGTTTGGAGCCTCAGTGCTCGCGGTGATCGTGATGGCCATGGCATTGAGCCGGTTCCTGCCCCGCATTCCGTTTCTGAGCGATTTGATCCTCACACCACCCGGCGTCAACGAACTGCAGAACCCCGATGAACCCAGGCTCAAGCGCGAACTCATGACGCCGACATCGGAACTGGTCGGCCAGTCGGGAAGCGCCCTGTCGATGTTGCGCCCGTCGGGCAAGGCGGTGATCGGCGGCAAGGTGATCGACGTCTTCAGCGAAGGCCCATTGATTGCAGAGGGTGCGGCGATCGAAGTCGTTTCGGCGACGGCGAACAAGATCACGGTCCGCCAGGTCGCGCAAGGCTGATTTTCGCTGCCGTAGTCTCCTTGTGGCCTGATCGGAACGAGTCTTGCTCCCTAATGGTCTGGGGAGTTTCAATTCTCTCAAACTATAATAGCCGGGCCAATTCCCCACCGACCACCCTCGACGCAGACAGGCGGACGCGTGAGAATCGAAGTCTTGTTAATCATTGATGTTAAGAACATCCCTCCCGAGCCGCTCGCGGCCTTGAGCCGGGCGCTGCTGCGGCGAGGATGGTTGTCCACCTCCGAGGACACCTTCCGCATCGCGCTCGAAACCGACGCCGGCGACAAACAGATTGTCAATTATGTTGGACGTGATGTTCGGGAAGCTGAATACGTGGCCGGCCTGCAAGATGTGGAATCGGTGATTGTCTTGAACTCGGGCGAACCCGGCCCTCACAGTCACTTCGATCAGATGCAAGGCACCGGCAGCGACGTCAACCTGATCTGAAATGCCGTACAGTTCGGAGCGTCGGTCCTGCCCCGTCAGCCGCGCTTCAATTTGCCGGACTGAAGTTCCTGCACGACGGCTGCCAGCACCGCTGGATCCTGGGAGTCGACGACGTGCTTGATGCGGGTTTCAGGCAGCTTCATGCGAACCATGATTTCCTGTGCCGACGCCCAGAGCTTCGCTTTCTTGTTCGCGGAGGTCGCAAGGTACAGATTGGTCACCAGTTCGCCCAGCTTCTGATCGTCGAGCTGGTCGCGGTTCTCGTAGAACCGAGAGATCAACTTCTGCTGATAGGGTGAATAGTCGCGTTGTGCCATGGATGAAGAATTGGTTGCGTGTTGCGAATTGGGGTAGGCAGGATTCTTGTCATTGCCCCAGGAATTCTGCAATAGATTGTGGCGTCAATCGACGATCATGAAGGGCCGAGGCGACAAGAACGGAATCGACGCCGGATTCGAGCGCGGACTCGCAATCGCCAGCATCGCGCACGCCGCCCCCGGTGATGAGTTCCAGGGCCGGCCAATATTGACGCATCTCGCGGCAGAGCGGGAGTGTCGGAATTCCGCCTCCGCCTCCGACTGCGGCGAGATCAAGTACAATCATCGCTTCAACGCCGGCATCGACGACATGCTGTACGATCTCGAGCGGTGTTAGCAAACGCCAATCGCCGCGAGCCAGCGGCTGCCCGTGCATCAGATCGAGGCTGAACACGACCCGGTCTGTTCCCAATTCGTCGACCAACGCTCGCGGCATCCCAATCCCAAGGTCATCCAGCGTTTCCAGCGCGAGGATTACGCGATGAACGCCGGCGTCCACCAACGCGACGGCTCTTGCAATGTCGCGGACGCCGCAGTCGACCAGCAATTGTACACCCGAGTCGTTCAGGGTCTTGTAGGCACTCCAATCCGGCCGGTCGTGCTGAATGCCATCGAGATCCGCGACGTAGAACTCGTTCAAGCCCCATTCACTCTGGATACCGCGAACGATTTCGACCGGGTCGGCAGCGTTCGACCAGGGAGACACAATCGGCCGGTATTCGCTCCGGCGACCGGCGATGCCGCGAACGACGCGTCCCTCCAGCAAGTCCACGACGGGAATGATTCGCTGTCGCATGCTGGCCTATGTTTCGCGGTGATGCCCGGGCGCATCCATCGGCACCCGGTCGAGCTGGTTGCGGCAGTATTCCTGAATCCGCGCCGTGTGGAAGTGCAAATCACGCGACAGTCCGGCTGGTTCCTGGTAGCCCAGACGCCTGGCGAGAAACTCGAACTCCTCGGTATCGGCGGCCGGCACGGTCAGATCGCGCGCATCGCCACGAACCATCCGCAGCGCGTCGATCAATCGTCGCAGAAAGCGATAGCCGTCGCGAATCTGCAACCTTTGCTGCTCGGTGATGATGCCCAGTTCCACCAAGGCCTTGAGGGCTTCGCGCGTGTTCGTCTGCCTCACTGCAGGCGATGTGTGACCGTAGGTGATCTGTAGCCCTTGCACCAGGTACTCGCAGTCGACGAGCCCTCCGGGACTCAGCTTCGCATTGAAAGTGCCCGGCCGCACAAGTTGTTGTATCTGGCGCTCCCGCATGGCCCGCATCGACGTGACATCGAACGGCGCGCCCGTGTAGATGATCTGGTCGCGAACCTGAGTGATCTCTTCACCGAAATCGAGGTCGCCGGCGATCGGCCGCAGCTTGACGAGCGACTGCCGTTCGTAGGGCCAAGCAGGTCCGTCCGATGAAAAGTACTTCTCGAAGGTCTCCAGCGAGATCACCAGGCTGCCGGCCTTGCCGTAGGGCCGCAGTCGCAGGTCGATCTCGAAAATGCCCCGCCTCCGTGCCGAGATAGTTCGCAGAAAGTGTTCCACCAGCTTCTGGTAATACTCGATGTTTGTGATGCGATGCGGACCGGCGGTGCTTCCGTCGTGGTCGTACACGAACAGCAGCTCGATGTCGGATGCGAAGCCCAGCTCCTGACCGCCGCATTTCCCCAACGCGCAGATACAAAGCTTTGTCGAACGGCCTCCGGCTTGTGGCGCGCCGTACTCTCGATCGAGTTCCTGGCGCGCCAGCAGATAGGCGGCGTCGACGATGACCTCGGCGATGTCGGTCAGTTCCTGCGAGAACATGCCGAACTGATCCTGCATGCCGAGAATGTGCCGCAGGTCGACGCGCAGCATCTCGCGATCCTTGAAGGCATTCAGTGCGGAGCGGCGCACTTCGATATCACCGGCAGCCGCGAGTTCTCGGTTAAGTTCCTCAAGCAGTTGTTTACGGCTCTTTGGCAGCTTCAAGCCGTCGATATCCGTCACGACCGGAAACAGATTCCCATGCTGCAGCTTGAGAAAATCCTCCCAGAGAAAGTCGCTGACGCCGAGCAGTCTAGCCAAAGCGTCCAGGACGTCGGTTCGTTGCAGTGACGCTAACTGGTTGACCCAGTCGGGCTGCTCGAAGAGTTGCCGCAGAAAGTCGCGAAAGTGCAGCAACGCCGCTTCGGGATTGGGAGAATGAGGCAGCAAGTGCGTGAAGTGTTTGATGAGCACGACCGCCGATCGCAGCTCGCGCAACTGGGCGTCGTCCCGAAGTCGTTCCCCCTGTTCGTCGGTGACCCACAACGTGTCGATGACCTGTGTCCCCGTGGAACGAATGGACATCCGCTGGATCGAGACGCCGTTCATCGCCAATGCATTCGTCAACTCGTACAGAAAGCCGACGGTGTCGACGCCCTGAATATGCATGATCGTGGCGTCGGGGTCCGACGAGTTGTCGATCTCGATTTCCACGGGCAACAACGGCGTGGGAGCCTTGGACGCGATCAATGCGGCTCTGGCGAAACGCTTCGCGAGCAGGCCCTGAACCTCTTCCTGCTTCCCTTCACGCGACAACTGCAGAAGTTCGCGAAGTTCTGTTTCATACTTTTCGAAGTCGGGCGCCGCGCCGTCCTGTGTTGCCGACAAGGTCAAGACGTTGACGTACTTGCGATAGGTGGCAGGCGTCCCGCGTCGCGTGATGTCGCCGGTCTCGTGCCCCAGCGATTCCCGCAGCTTGCCCCCCGTAAAGACATTTCCCCCTTCGATGTTCGTGCCGTAGACGCTGAGCAGTCCGCACATGATCGACAGGTCGCCGATGTGATCGTAGCCGACGATCGTCAGCTCGAACTTGCCGTCAGGCAATTGACGGCTTTCGACGAGCGCCAACGCCTCTTCGTTCCGGTCCAGCTTGTCGAGCAAGTGTAGATGTCGCTGCGCCTGCTCGTCGCTGAAGAGTTCGCGATACGAGGCTATGGCCGCTCCCAGATGCGAGTCGAGGCCGTGCGTTGCCGCTGGAACAGGCGTCTTTCCATCATCCCCGCGGATGATGTACTTTTCATAAACTCTGCGAATGGCTCGGCCATGCTGCTCGTAGTGCGCCACGAACTCTTGTGCACCAGGGAAGTCCAGTCGGCGCGCCAGCCAGTCGAGCTCGCGTGTACTGGTCGGCAGTGAGTGCTCGGGCTGGTTGTTCATGAGCTGCAGCGCGTGTTCGATCGTCCGCAGGCAGATGTAGCCGCTCGACAGATAGCGATACTCGTCCGCATGAATGTGATCGAAGTCGACCAGTCGGACGAGAGCGTCCAGCGTATTGATGCTGCGGACGCCGGGATCATCACGGGCGTACTTGAGTTGCAGAAACTGCGTGATGAACTCGATGTCGCGAATGCTCCCTTGTCCCGATTTCACCTCGCCCCATCCCTTGCCTTGGCGTGCCAACTGCTGCTCGATGCGCTGCTTCATCTCCAGCACTCCCAGGCGTGCTTCGTCGATGTCGACATCGTAGATGAATGGAGAGAGCCGACCGAGCAGTTCGCGTCCGACGCGCAGATTGCCGGCGATCGGTCGGGCCTTGATGAGGGCCTGCTTCTCCCACAACCGGCCGTGGCGCTTGAGGTATTCGACGTAGGCATCACACGTGGTGACGAGCGCGCCCGACTTGCCCCAGGGGCGCAGACGCATATCAACGCGGTAGAGAAAGCCCTCGGATGTCGAGTCGCCGATGGCCTTGATCAGCTTCTGCCCGAGGCCCCAGTATCGCTCCGCATGCGACTGGCAAATAAACACGAGATCGATGTCCGAACTGTAGTTAAGTTCTTCGCCCCCCAGCTTACCAAAAGCCAGGACGCAGAAATCGTCGGCCTCGAACCCCGATTCGCTGTTCACCTCGCGCAGACAAAGCTGCACGAGCGCGTCGGCCAGGAGCGCGAGCTGCAAAGTCACCGACTTCAGATCCATCAAATGAAAACTGTCGCACGCGGCCAGGCGCAACAGTTCCCACTGCTGGTGCTTTCTCAGTGCATCCAACCGATGTGCGGATTCTTCAATGCCTTCGATGGCCAGTCGGCCTTGCTCGAAGAACTCCTCGCGGCTCTTGATCTCTGCCAGGCGCTTATGCTTCGTCAATCGCTGCAGGTAATCGGGATTGCGGATCAGGATCTGTGTCAGAAACTGGCTCCCGACGAACAGCCTGACGAGAATCTCGATCGCCCGCGGGTTTTCGGCGAGATATCGATACAGCACTTCGCGGTCGCCGGCCTTGTTGACGAAATGCTCGAAGTTGACGAGCGATGCATCCGGGTCGGCCGCCTCGGAGAGGGCATGCATCAGCGATGGCAGGCATTGTGCGAACCACTCGCGCTGCATCGCGTTCTGACAGAGTCCCTGCAAACGCTCCTTCGCGACTTTGGATTGGCCGAAGCTGACGCGATCCCACGCTTCCTGCGGCGCCTGAGACCATTCATCATCGGTGAGCAGCAAAAGTGCGACCGTCGCGTCGAGCATTGTCCTTGACTTCCATTCCTTCCGGCCTCCGGCCGCTTGCGCCGTCAGTTACCCATGTTCAAACTGGCCGGATGCGGATCCACGCTGCCGCGGTCGTCCGGCACTTGCAGCTCTGATTGCAGACGCGTCAGCTCCGCTTTGAGTTCTTCCATCAGTTCGGCATACCCTTCGGCGCCGTACAGGTTGTGATGCTCATCCGGGTCTGCCTTGAGGTCGTAAAGCTCCCACTCATCGGTGTTGTAGAACCA
>JANNSB010000755.1:0-2716 GCA_031402175.1 Planctomycetaceae bacterium | reverse complement strand
CACCTGGCCGACGCCACACCGTTGCGACTGGGTCAGGAGTTCGGCGGCTTTGCTCAGCAGCTTCGCTATTCGATGGAGCGCGCTCAGCTCGCGCTGTCGTCCATCACCGAATTGCCCGTGGGAGGAACCGCCGTTGGTTCGGGGATCAACACGCATCCTGAGTTCGGTCGCCGTGTGAGTGCCGTGCTCGCGAAAGAGTCCGGCATTCCGTTCAAGGAGGCGGCGAACCACTTCGAGGCGAACGCCCAGCGGGATGGCCTCGTCGAATGTCACGCACTCCTCAAGACGATCGCGGTGACGCTGTTCAACGTGGCCAACAACATCCGCTGGCTCGGCTCGGGTCCGCGCTGCGGGTTCTTCGAAGTGATGATCCCCGACCTGCAGCCGGGCAGCTCGATCATGCCGGGCAAGGTGAACCCGGTGATGTGCGAAAGCCTGATGCAGGCCTGCGCCCGCGTCATCGGCAACGACAACTGCGTGTCTTTCGCGGGCGCGACCGGCGGACAGTTCCAGCTCAACATCATGATGCCGGTGATGGGGCAGACCACGCTCGAAAGCGTCTCGCTGCTGGGCCATGCGACGAACGCCTTCGTCGAGTTGTGCGCCGAGGGACTCGAAGCCAATCCCGCAGCCTGCGATGCTGGCGTCGAGAAGAGCCTGTCGATGGTGACGAGCCTGAACCCGCACATCGGCTACGAAAAGGCCGCCGCCCTGGCGAAAGAGGCGTTCAAAACCGGCAAGACGATCCGCGAACTGTGCATCGAACAGAAGATCCTGCCCGAAGCGACGCTCAACGCGGCCCTCGATCCGTTCAGCATGACGGAACCGCAGGGATAGGATGGAGAGGTCCGGAGAGGCACCCACAGGAATCTTTCTCGGAATTCGCGCAGCGATTTCGCTGATGCCGGATTGGGCGCCAGCAACAAGCGATCTGGAGATTGCGATTCGGTGCATACGATCTCTGGCGATAATCGGACGTTATGTCCGCAAAGGCTCTAACGACGGGTGCTTGTTCTTCGTCTAACTCCCGGTGCATCCCGTCTCAATCGACCTGGAGGAATGACATGAAGCGAGCAATTGCCATTCTAGCTGCAAGCGTTCTCTGTCTGGCGTGCCCGCTGCATGCGGATTACGGCGTGCAAGACAGCGGAGCCTGGCCGGAGACCTGGCCCGAGGAATTGGACCCGCTGCGGGAACGGTCGTGCACTCTGGAAGGGCCGCTGCTGCCCTTGCTGCACTACGCCATCCCGTTCACACAGCGCGAGGAGTTTGAGGCGGCGTGGCCGCACCTGCTGAAGGTCACCAGTCCGGGGGCGCCCATCGTGCTGCGACGTGGGCCGAGCTTTTGGCTGGGGGAGGAATCGAACGCCGGGGTTTGCATTCACACTCCGCCCCAGGGCGAGGACCCGATTGCCGATGCCAAGGATGTGAATGATCGTTGGGAACGAACGATCTATATCGAATTGATTGTCGACGGCGAGATCATCGACCTGAACCGCATTCCGCTGCCGCGCGATACGCCGATCATCGATGAGCGGTTCCCGGACACGGTGGAGCATTGAAGCGGCGGCCATCCCGGATGCTCTAAAGCTTCCGGGATGGTTTCGCACGTGGATCTTTGCCATGAAGCAATCGACGGGCGGCGTTGTTTGAGGTCCGTCCGAGCATGGCGTCTGTCCGCTTTACCATCCGGGACGCTAAAGAGCGGCCTTCGTGTTCTCCTGTACCTGAAGAAAATGTTCGATTGTCAACCAGGCTTGCTGTCAAAGTGAAGATACAAGCACAGGCCAACGGCGCGGATAACAGTGATGGAATGAACGCAGTGTAAAGTAGCCGCCGGCTCGCACTCTGGCTACCGTCAGGGGAGTGAAAAAATGGGAAAGATGGGGCGAGTCGCGGGCATAGTCTTTTAAGCCTATGCCACCGCTCGGCCGCTCTCAATTGCGGGTTGAGCCAAGCAACCAGTCCAGGTCGTCGTCGCCGGCCTCGTGCGGCTGCAGCTTGATGCCCAATGCCCGCCGGCTGCGCGGGGTCAATCCGAACTGGTTCGCCATTTCGAGAATCTGCTTGTGCGTCCGGTCGACGATGTTGACCGCCGGATTCGTCACCCGCACGGGGCCGCGCGGCGTCTGCCGCTCATAGGTGATGCCCATCTCCCGCACGATGTCCATCGCCCGTCGGTACATCATGCAGGATTGGACCATCAAGAATAGCGCAAGACCATCCACTCGGCTGAGGACTCCCAGATACTCGGTATGGTCGCACAGCCGGTCCCAAATCGCCCGCGCTTCGGGCGACAGGTCCGCCGGCGGTTCGGGCCGCTCCACGGGCAATTCGATGCCCTTGCGCCAGGTGCCACTGGTGATTCCGCCTGGAGTGGGTGGCACTGGACGGCTCGTCCGCCAGTGCGAGCGCGGAGTGGGTGTTGAGTGGCGCGACGTGGTCACCCGTGAACGAGTCGCCGGCCGCATTCACTGTTGGACAAGCCAACAGTGGCACACTCTGGGCGCGGAGCGAGTGGGAAGCGTCTTGCGGAGGAGAAGGGGCAGCATGCGCAACCGCGACGGTAGGGGTAGAAATGTGAGTTCGTCCGGTGACGATCCAAAAGGCGACGTGCCTTCCGGCGTAGCCGGGCCGTGGTAGCCGGCGGGAGGGAGGTTCATTCCGTCCCGTCGTCAAGAGTGCACTCGACAGAAGTTTCCACCGCCCGCACGTG
>JANNSB010000754.1:0-3320 GCA_031402175.1 Planctomycetaceae bacterium | reverse complement strand
CGATGGCCGACGACCTGGCCGCCAATTGCCGCGAAGTGGCCGAGCACCTGGCCGCCGTAGAGGCGCAGGCGCCGGGCGTCGTCGAGTCCTACCGCGGGCGGCTGGCCGAACGGGTCGGGCGGCTCATGGCCGAGCAAGGCGTGTCGGTCGGGCCGGGCGACATCGTCCGCGAGGTCGCCCTCTTTGCCGAGCGGACCGACATCGCGGAGGAGGTCGTCCGCCTCAAGAGCCACTTCGCCCAGTTCGCCACGTTCATGGCGATGCAGGAGAGCACGGGGCGGAAGCTCGAATTCCTGATCCAGGAAATGAACCGCGAAACGAACACGATTGGCTCGAAGGCGAACGACGCTTCGCTGGCGCAGTACGTGGTGGGACTCAAGGCCACGATCGAGAAGATCCGCGAGATCGTGCAGAACGTGGAGTGAGGAAGAGGCTCAAGGCCTCAGGCTTGAGGAAACCAAGAGCGTCAACACTTCAGCTCGTCGGCATCATTTCCATCACCGACATGTCGGGGATCACCTTGTCGATGAATTCCCAGGCATTATTGAGATCTTCGCTCAGAGGCTGGAACTGACGGCTCACCTTCGTCGCCCAGGCAGAGACGGGACGCGAGGGATCATCGGGGTCGCCGATGTCGTGCACCGTCAACAGGGCGGCATCCGCCACGAAGGCCGATGCGCTCTGTGCCAGACTCACCGAAGCCACGCTGTACTTCTGCAACGGCGGCTCGGCCCGCGGCGGATCTTCCGTCGGCGTTTCGGCGACGACATTCGGGCCGGCATTGCCATCGGGCCGGTTGAGCACCGACAGCCCCCACAGGCTGAGGGCGACAATCGCAGCCGACATCGAAAGGGCGATCCAGGCGCGGCTGCTTGACTGCTGACGACGCTTGGGCGACTCGCGACGCGACGCGATCGTGGATGCCATTGGGGGCGCTGTCTCGACCGCGCTCCAGACACGGTCCATCAGGTTGACCTGAGGAATACTCCCCTTCCACGCGGCGATCGCATCCTCGACGACCAGAAACTCTTCCCACAGCGATCGGCAGCGGGCGTCGCCACACTGCTCGACGTGAGCCCAACCAACGCGAGTCTCGTGCGAGCACTCGATGTCGGAGAGCCAGTCTTGAAACTCACGGCAGTTCATGCTGCACCTCGAAGGAATACCCTCGACGTTGAAGGTGTTCGGCCAGTTGTTTCCGCGCTCGAAAGAGCCAGGTCTTCAATGTTCCCACCGGGGTGCCGAGTATCTCGGAAATGTCCAGCAGCGGCAGTTCGTTCATATAAAACAGGATGAAACACTCTCTCTGTTCGTCCTTCAGTACCAACAGCGCCTGATCGAGTTCTTCGCTCAGTTCGCTCCGCTGGCCGACGTTCGGGTCGGCCGCCAGGGTCTCCGGGATGATCGATTGAGTATTTATCTTCTTTTTCGACGCAAACGATCGGCAGCGATTGGCTGCGATCGCCAGAATCCAGGGCATGACCGGGCGACCGACATCCCAATCGGGAAGGTGCTTGGCCACGCGAATCAACGCCTCCTGTGTCACATCCTCGGCGTCTTCCTTTCGCCGTAACATCTTGAAACACAACGAGAAAACCGCTCTTTGTACCTGCACCAGCAACTCCCGCAACGAGGAGGCATCCCCGGCGGCGGCCTGCCTGGCAAGGCTATCGAGCGTATGACTCACGGTTTCAAGCTGTCAGAAAGAGTTACCCCCAGCGGGTCAGGCCGGTTTCACAAGACGGCTGCGACTGGCTCTAACCTCAGATTCGACCACCCCGTTGGAATCTTAGCAGGCGAGCTGATGGTGAACCTCTCTTCTGGCTCATTGCCCGGCGAATCAAAATACGAAACGCCGTCCGGTTTGCACCGGACGGCGTTCGTCCCCCCTGAGTTCAGACGGCCTGGCAACCGCCTGAGATTGACTTCAGCAATTCACGACACGCCAGCATTAGGGGGTAATGGCGGTCCAGGGCGGATCCGGGAAGAAGATGGTTTCGTCGATCGGCGCTCCGAAGAACGTGAAGTTGTTCGGCGGCGGACCTGGGACGTTGTCCGGCACCGTGACCGTGAAGTCACCCATGACCGGTCGAGCCGCTCCCTTGAACACGTCGGCGTTGGAGAAGACTTCCGCCGGGTTGAAGACCAACTGCGTAACCTGATTACCCGTGTTCGGCGACAGGTTACCGAAGAGCAGGTTCAAGTCCGCCATCGGGTCGAGCACGACGATGTCGTCACTGAGTTCAGCCTGATCGGTCGACGCCGTGACGACCTGACCGGAGATGATGGGACGAATGTCGATGTCAGACACGGTATTGCCCGAGAAGTCGCTGCCCTGCAGGCTGACGTTTTGTGTCGTTGAGGAACCAACCTCGAGCCGCACGCCATGCCGTCCGTTGAAGTTGACCACGCTGCCATCGAGCACGGACAACGATGTTGTGAAGTCCACAACATTGTTGTCGCCCCAGGGGAACGGGGGATTCTGGTAGTCGGCTCGAGCATTCAAAGTGGGATTCGTGGCAGATACAAAGTCGTTGATGAGGTTGCCGTCGACATCAACATCTTGCTGTGCCGGAGTGAGGGTCACGATGCTGCCGTCGAACTGAGCCTCAGCGACGCTTCGCAGTCGAATGCCGTCCACCGCGTTGCCGACGAAGGTCGAGCCATCGGAAGTGAACGAGGCGCCGCCGTCCTGGACGAGGATGTCCCAGCCGTCGTCGCCGTTGAAGTTGAACAGATCCTGACCGACGGCACTGTCGGTCACGGTCATGGCAAGCGTGCCAATGGCGTCGTTGTTTCGATCGTACAGCACGTTGATGCCGTCCAGTCCAAAGTTGGTAATGATCGAGTCGGTGACATCGATGGTGGCCGCCGAAGCACCCGTGTAATTCACATCGATACCGTTGTTGCTGGCTCCACCCGTGAGGCGATTGCCGGTGAGGATGGTGTTGTTCACGATCAGATTGTTCGTGCCGGCGCCCGCATCGTTGTACTCGATCGCGTTGTCGGTGTTCTCCTCGATGATCACGTCAGGGAACGGATTCCCGGGATCACCGACCGCCACTTGCATGTTGCCGCTGCCTAGTGCGTTGATGACGATGCCGTCCAGGTTGCCGCTGATGAGCGTCTGGCAGTCGCCGCTGATGATGTCCACCAGCAAGGTGCTGGCGTCCAGTTCGTTGAGCGAGATGCCCGCGCCGGCGACATGGTTGGTGATCGTGTTGCCATTGAAGATCGACGGCGTCACCAGCGGGTCGCCGAAGAACGAGGTGGCTGTCGTCGTTGTCGTGATGCCGTTCACGCCGTTGGCATCGATGGTG
>JANNSB010000753.1:0-20707 GCA_031402175.1 Planctomycetaceae bacterium | reverse complement strand
GGGGTCCGCTGGCACGGGTGGGCGACCGGCGGCTCACGATTGCGCGGCTGATGACACTGGCGAGCCCGCATCGGGGTGCGCTGCTGGCCGACATCACGGCCATTGACCCGGCGGCGGAAGCGATGGCGGCGGGGTCACCGTTCTTGCGAGCGCTTGATGGGTCGCTGAAGCAAGCGCGGTACGAACTCGTGTGTTATTCGCGGATTCGCGACGGCTGGGTGGGCGCAACGCGGGCGGCGCCACCGGGCCGAAACGTGCTGTGGCGTGCGGGGCTGGTTTGGGGGAGCCACTTCTCGGTCTCGGAAGATGCGGGATTCGTGGCGGACGTGGCGCGGCGGCTGAGGGGTGAGGAACCGCTGGCGAGGGCGGGGGGTCCGCCGCCAAGGGATTGAGGACCGTTCCTGGGCACGCTGTTGACTCGTCGGACTGCTTGCGGACCGCGAGCGAAAGGGCGGGGCGGAGGCAGAGCGTGGCGTTGGCTTATTCGCAGCCGCTGAAGAACGCGCCGATGAAATCGGCGAGATCGTCAGGACCGATGGCGTTATCGCCGTTGAAGTCCGCGGCAATCGACGAACCGTCGAAATAGGCACCGATGAAATCGGCGAGATCGTCAGGATCGACGGCACCGTCGGTATTGAAGTCGCCACGGCAGGGGGTGCCCGGGCGAAGGGTGATGATGCGGTCAACGCTGAATGGACCGTTGAACGACTGAGTACGCTCGACGAGTGTGCCGGCGCGGGGCCAGATGACTTCGACGCGGTCAACAGATGTCGCCTCGCGGAGGCCAAAATGGGCGCGAGGGTCTTCAGTCGCCCCGAAGCTTGAGCCCGCGATGATCTCGCGGGTTTGCATCGTGCCTGCGGTGAAGATGCGCACGACTGCACCGACAGCACCCGCGTTCACCGTCGGCAAACCGGACGCGATGCGAATACCGCTCAGTCGGACCTTGAACCAGTGGTTGGTCGTGTCAGCGCGGTTGTGATACACGCTCACGAAGTTCGTGGGGTTGTTGGTGACGATATCCTCGAGGCCGTCATTGTCGAAATCGACGCGGACGCAATGCTGGCTGCCGAGCGCGGGGGTGTTCAGGGCCGGGCGTGCATCGGTCCAGGTCCCGTCGGCGTTGGGCTTGGACTGAGCCTTGTTGAGGCTGCCGGTGCGATCCATGATCCCCATCGTCGTGCCCCACACGTTCGAGATCGGCACGGTGAAGTACTCTCGCGTGGTGGCGAAGGATACGGAGTGCGAGAAGCTGCTGAAGAAGCGGACGCTGACTAACCTGTACAACAAGCGGCCCACCTGGCTCGACCTGGCTCATCGCCGGCTGGACGAAGCCGTCTTCGCCGCCTACGGCTGGGATCCGGCCATCAGCGATGACGAACTGCTGGCAAAACTGCTGGAACTGAACCTCGAACGAGCGGCGGCGGAGTGACAGAGTCGCGGATTTAGTCTCCAGAGCCTATGACGCCGGTTGCGTCAGCAGTCGAGACCCGAGACGTGATGACGATCTTCGTGTCCGATGGCAGCGTGCCTACCAGGAGACAGCTATTTCGACATTCTTTCAATTTCGTTCACGCAACATGGCTGAACCACGTTGATATGTCTGACGGCGACCACCAGACTCAATCCCATCGTTCCGCTTTTTCAATTCCAAACGAATTCCCTCCGGGATCACAGGCTTGAAAGGTCACGCGATGCAGCGAACGATTGCGGTTGTCATTGGGGTTCTGTCCCTCATCGTTGGAACAGGCTCCGCGCAAGCCGATCTGATCACTTCCGACTTAGCTAATGAGCATTGGGTATGGGCCGTCAACTTTAATGACGGTCTACCAGAGCCGGTCTATGCGGGCGGAGGCAGTAATTACAATCCTTGGATTCCCCAATTCGACGGCGACAACCACGGTGCGACTTCAGCAATCAACCCGGTGAGCGCGTCGAGAAGCATCGGTGGCAGCAATTACGGCGATCCCAATGCGGACACCGTGGTCCTTAAGCAGTGGTGGGATTTCAGAATTCTGACAGGCGCGCCGTATGGGAGTAGCACTGGGGCAATTCAGATGATTCAGTTCACTCCGCTCGAAGACGTCAGGTATACCATCGCGGGATCATTTACCGCATTCAGCGGCGATTCTGAATACATAGTCGCCCTTGGAAGCTTGAATGGTGGTACCGGGGGGATGTACCACCAACAAGGCGGCCATCACTTTGTCCCTGGCCCGATGACGTACATCGCGGGTGGAGAACCACCAGACGGGGGACATTCACAAACCAACACTGGACCTGAGTCGTTGACCGGCATCTTGCAAGCAGGTTACGTATACGGATTCAGGACTCACACGTATGCGCGCTCATTCGGTCCGAACTCTCCTCCTCCTTACAATACTTTCGATAAATTTGATGCTGACGGCTATAGCTACGGCTACGGCCAAACCACGCTGACGCTGTCGAGTCTCGACGCCGTCACCTCCACCCCCGAACCGACCAGCATGGCCCTGCTCGGACTCGCCAGTCTCGGCGGCATCGGACTACGGTTGCGACGCACCCGGAAGACGCAAGACGCCCAGTCGGCTGCGTAACGTCTGATTTCAACGCGAGCGACCAAACGCCATCCTTCCGGGTGGCGTTTTTTTTGCGCGGCGCGTCGTCGCGGGGTGGGCCGGCCGCTGGTTGGCCGGCTGCCGGAGGCACAGGAAGTCCCACCATCGGCCTGCACTCTGCAGTGCCGTCGGAGTTGTCACGCAGATCCCATCCGGGTGCCCCTCACCCTGCCCTCTCCCCCGCGGGAGACTTCATTCCGCATGGAACGCGAGCAGCGGGGGAGAGGGTTCATGAGACTTCGTGATCGCCCATCAGGACAACGCCAGCGGGCTCGCCTTCACGCCCGCTGCAGAATCACCACACCATAGTCGGGCACGTGCAGAGAGTGTTGGCGGTGCAGGCGGGCGTCGCGGCCGCCGTTGGTGTGTTCGCCTTCGTTCTCGGCATGAATGGCGAACGCGGGCCAGGTGGAGTTCCACAGTTCGCGATAAACCCCCAGCGGCAGATGGAGTTCGCTGAGTTTCTTGCGCCCCGACCAGCCGCCGAAGTTGAGCAGGATGTAGAAGTCGTCTTCCTGACCGCGCGTGAAACCGAGTATTTGACTGTCGCTGTAGCAGACCCGCAGCGGCGCCGGTCCTTGAATGCTCGCGCTTCGCCGCAGCTTGCACAGTTCCCGCCACCAGGCGCGAATTCGACTGCGGTCGGCGTTCGCGAGATACTCATCCAGATCGAGCTTCTGAGTGCTGCCGAAACCAAACTGCTGATCCTCGCCCGATTCGGCTCCCATGAAGAACAGCGGAATGCCGCGCGACATCAGTGCGCAGGCGGCGGCCACCTTCGACATCCGCCAACCCTGACCGAGGCCCGCGACATAGGCGATTCGATCGCGGACGTTGCCGACTTCATCATGACTCTCGGGATAATTGATCACCTTGTACCAGTCGTCGCACGCTGTCTGGCTGAGTTGCAGCGCCTCGACCAGTCGCGACATACCGAACAGCCGCTTGCACGCATCGACCAACCGGTCGTGAAAGTCGTCGCACCACTGCGAATCCATCGGGCCGCCGGCGTTGGTCAGGCTCCATTCGTTCGGGAGATGCTCGGCCATCAGAATGCAGTTGTCGCCGACCTGATTTGCGACGGCATGCCGCAGGGCATGCAGAAAATCCCATCCGCCGCCTGATCCCAGTTCACGGACGAACGAGCTCCACGCATCCCAGGCCGACGTGTGCACGATCGTGGCCGTGTGATCGAGCCGAAAGCCGTCGATATGGAACTCGTTGGCGAGATAGACGAGATTCTGCGCGAAGAAGTGCCTGCACTGCGGATGATCGAAGTTGATCATCGTGCCCCAACGAGTGTCGCCGTCGAAGTAACTTTCCCGCGAGACCTGCCACAGGATGTTGTCTTCGCCCCCGGCATGGTTGAACACGACATCGAGAATCACGGCCAGTCCGTGCTGATGGCAAGTGTCGACGAGGTGCTTCAAGTCCTCTGGACCGCCCTTGCCGCAGTAGTCGTTCTCGACCGCATAGAAATAGGCGGGATCGTAACCCCATGAGTTAGTCGTGCCGACTTCGTTGATGGGCATGAGCTGAATGGCCGTCGCCCCCAGCTCGCGCAAGTAGCCGTTGCTCTCGGCGATCTCGCGGGCGATTCGCAGCAGCGGCCGCTCGTTTTGAAAGCGGTTCGTAAACCTTCCGGGATGAATCTGATAGATGATGAGCGATTCCCAACCCGGCCTGCGCCACTGCTGGTCGTGCCAGACGAACTTGTCGGGCCGCACGAGGCGCGATGCCAGGTTCGTGTCCGAGTCGGTGACCCAGCCCGCCGCGGGATCCTGCAGGCGGGACTCCTGATCGAACAGGAACTGATACTTCACGCCGTGATAGTCGTCTCGACCCGCGGGCAGGCCGGCGATGATGTCGGCAATCGCGACGCTGGCCCACCAGTAGGTGCCGTCATGAGTGCTCTTCATCTGGATGGGGTGCGACAGCCAGTCGGTCCATTCACCGATCAGATGCACGCACGCCGCCGACGGGGCGTGCACCACGAATCGCAACTGGTTCCCTTCGGGATATGCACCCGGACGCCGAATCGTGAATGGCGGATCGGCCACCAGTTCTGCGGGAGGAGGCGACTTCAACAACGGCGGGCGCTCGAGGACCACGAAGCGTTCCGCGGGCAGCTCGCCGTCGATCAGGCGAACAGCGTGGCGATCAATCGCCTCCCAGCGACCGCCGGCATCGTGAAACTTGATCGACGTCGCGACGTCGGGATATGTCTCGATCGACACTCGCCCTTGTGCATCCACCGGCACATTGACCGCGAGCGGCCCACGGGCGCGGTTCACCCAAATGTGAGCCGACAATTGCGACTGAAATCGGCTCAGGGCGGAGTTGGCCACGGTCAGGTCCAGCCGGACATTCGTCGTGGGTAATGCAGCAAAGAGCGTTCTGTCTCCTTCGAGCGTCCAATACTCGGTGTCGGCGGCGACTTGTATCGGCGTGCGTTTGGCCTCGGCATGTTCCCAGCGCTCGTCCCTGGGGAGGCCGGGGTTGAAGAACAGGCAGCCATAGGGGAGATGTGTGAAAACTTCGGTTTCGTAGGTCGTCCATCCGTTGGAACTACCCATGCCGGCGACATCGGTTTCAAAATCGCCGTTCTCGGCCCACAGATGCAACACGGCCGGGCTGTCGAACTCCTGAAGATAGTTGATGCGCAACGTGCGAGTTTCCGGGGGAGCATGCACGATCGCAGCGGTGCCGCTGTGCATCCAGATTTCCGTGCCATCGCCGGCCACCCACCAGCGGTTGGCGATGTCGGGTTCGAACTGCGTGAACTGTCCATCATGCAGGCGGATGAATTTGAAGTTGAAGAACGACCGCTCGTGAGGCGCGAGAGTCAGATCGAAGATCGGCCCCAGGTCGTCCTCGGCGGTCTGCGAGATGCGGCGGTTTGTCCCCGTCACCGGATCCCACAGGTACATCTCGCCCGGACGAAATCGCGAATGGGAAACCAGATGTACCCGCAGCGACGACTGCGTGCCAAGGCGCGGATCCTGCAGCACCACGCGCGAGGCTCCGTCCGCGAGCCACACCTGATCGGGAAACTCTCCCGACGGCAATCTCGGCATCAGCCGTTGAAAGTCGTTCGACTCGAACTCGCCCGGCGAGCCGTTCTGCTGATAACTGAACAGCATCATCCCGACCGGTTCGCTCATGGCCGAGTTCAGGTGACAGCGAAACTCGACCCAGCCCGGCCCAGTCGGCTGCATCACCGGTCGCAGCGACATCTTGATCGATGTCCCCTCCCGCCAGATGTGCAGTCCGGGATTCTTGAGACCCGTATAGACGAAAAAGCTTGGCATGGCAGGGGAGGGCGGAAGGGCGATTCACTTCGTTCGAGCGAGTGCGATCTTACCTCGCGTCGCCGTCGATTGCCCGTTGCGTCACGGCGACTTCACGTCGCAGAACCACTTTCCGCTCTTGTCACTGAGTGCCAGAGTCGCTTGAAGCCGTGCGCCAGTGAGCTGCACGACCTTCTCTGCGGGGGATGAACTCAACAAGCGATACGTCCCGTGATCCCAGCGCTGCACCGTTCCCCGGCCGCCGCTGACGGGGCCTTCGTAATCGAGATACGCCATGCGATGCGGTGGCAACGCCTCGGCGTCTGTCACGACGCCAAGGCCCGGTTCTGCGAGCAGCCGGAACGTCGTGAGGGCCTCACCCTCTTCCAGCATGAGATCCCAATGCAGAAAGGGATGATCGTGCGTGAAGATGACGAATCGAGCGTCGCCTTTCGCTCCGCGAAAGGGCGCGGGAGCGGCGGACGGACTCTCATGTTCATCCTGTTGAAGATCGGTATTATTCCTCGAGTCTTCGTTCATCGTCCTGGTGCTTCGACGACACCTTGAACTGCCGCCGCTGCTTTCGGGGAGAGGCTGACAGTTATTGTAGCCGTGTCTGTCCCCAGACACGGGGCAATTTGTGTGGACATCATCTGATCGTCGAGTCGCAACAGGGAGCGCGTCGTTTCCTTTGGTCTCGGCGGCTGGGGACAGCCGCCGCTACGCAGCTTTCGCGGAGCGAAAGGCGACTGAGGTCGCGATTTCGCCCCCGTCACTGCTCTTCGTTCGGCTCATCGGGATTGGTCGCGGCGGCGTTGGTCTCCGCTTGGCGGGCGTGAGCGCGGACGATGGGGCTGGCGGCCTCGATGCGGTAGCTCAAGGCATAGTTGCCGTAGCCGCCGCTGGTTACGCCGTAGCGTTCAGTCCCTTCGTAGCTTTCCTGGCCGGGCATCACCGTCATCTTCACGATGCCGGTTTCTCCGCTCTGAACTGCTCCGACATGGACGGCCGCGGCCGCGATGTACGAGTCGAATGTGTAGATGTCGGTCCCCCAGACGCCGCCGTATGCACCATTGCCTGTGACGCGGTAGTAGAAGACGGTGCCGACTTCGTCGTCGTAGCTGATGGTGTCGGGCGCCTGCACGATCTCGACGCCGTCGAGTTCCGACTCCAATGAGCGAATCATTTCGCGAATGGTCACGGCTTCGTCGAGCATGCCGTCGCGGGTGTAGTCTTCCTGCAGAGCCTGGAGCTTGTCGATGGCCTCGACCGTAAGTTCGCGGGCCTCGTCGGCTGCTTCGTCTTCTATCGTGTAGACTTCCCGCATCACGTCGGCAATCTGCGCATCGGCCTGCCGCTCGACCTGGGCCACGCGCTGGTTGAGCCGTTCGATGACGCCGGCGGCCCCCTCGGGGAGGTCGTCGGCATGTAACGGAAGAGTCACAGTCAGAGTAACGCAGACGATTCTGACAGAGAGCAGCGTCGCAATGCGCATGAATGCCTCGCAGACGAGAGTGGGCGGGAATACGGTCATATTATCCCGAAAACGTCGCGGACGTTCAATCCCCGGCCGCTGGGCGAAACCGAGGATGTCGGCGTGCCACGGCCGTGTCGGCCGTGCGATCGCGGTTCACGCGGTCGAGCGTCTATATCGATGAATGCGACAGCTCTCGCGTGAAGTTGCTTCCTGGCTGGCGGGACTGCATACTTTCGGCCTGATCGCCATGACGCGATTCCGCGTTTCCGTTCCGCTGTCTCAGCCCCGCAAGATGCCATGAGCACTCAAGAGACCACGATGGAGCATGTGCTGGTTGTCCCGACGCTGTTGTTTCACGAACTGGGACACTTTCAGGGGTTCAGTCCGCGGGTCGATCCGTACCTCGGCATCCTGCTCGATCCCAGCTACACGTCGTATCGCCCGCGGGACGAAATGGAGATCGACCCCAGCTACAAGCAGCTCATCCCGTACTGCATCTTTCGCCACGAGGGGCGGGTGTTTCACTACCAGCGGGGGACCGGACAGGGGGAAGGACGCCTGCACGGCAAGCGTTCGATCGGCGTCGGGGGACATATCTCGGCAGAGGATGCCGAGGGAGCGAGCAACGTCTATCAGGTCGGCATGAAGCGGGAGATTCAGGAGGAAGTGATTCTGGAATCGGAGTTTACGGAGACCTGCCTGGGGATGATTAACGACGATCTGACGGAAGTGGGGCAGGTGCATCTGGGAATTGTTCATGTGTTTGACCTGGATCAGCCCAAAGTCCGACCCCGCGAAGAGTCGATCATAAACACAGGATTCGCGCATCCGGCAGAATTGATCCGACAAGTCGATCAATTCGAGACGTGGTCGCGGTACTGTCTGGAATACCTCGCCTCGCATCAGTGATGACCCGCCAGGGATGGGGGGACCGGCGAAGGTTGCCGATGATTGAACAAAGGAATGTTCGCATGAATCTTTCACGCAGAAGCTGGTTGGCCGGTGGGGCGATGCTCGGTTGCCTCTCCTTGACGAAAGCCGTCTCCGCACAACAGCCCGTAGCCGCGGCTGCGGCGGCAGGCAGGATCTCGCACGATCAACTGGGCCAGTTGCTGACCGGCGTCGGCCTGCCGGTGACGCCGACGCAACAGCGCTACGACTTTACATTCGTGGCCGATCTCGGCGAGAACCAGCAGTGGGAATTGTCGATGTCGGCGGTCCTCAGCCAGGACGGCGAATCGATCTGGCTGATGGCTTGGCTCGATGAACTTCCCAAGACCGCCGCCGAAGTGCCGCGCGAGGCGCTGCTCCGTCTGTTGGCGATCAACGATACGCTGGGCAACGGCAAATTCTTCGCCTACATCCCCGCGACACGCCGCTTCGTGCTGCAGCGGGTGATCCCGAATCAGAACGTCACCGCCGAGCAGATCCTCGTGGTGCTGCAGGATCTCGGCGTGGCGGTGGTGGACGCGTATCCCTACTGGAACGTGGCGAACTGGAACCAGCCGCCGGCCCCGACGACACCTGGAGCCGCGGGAACGACTGCCGCTCCCGGGGTGCCTATGGCGCCGGGTGGGACATCGGCCTCGAACGAGAGCCGCTTCGAATCCCCGGCCGTTCCGCGCTGACATCTTCGTAGCTTCGTAGCTGAGTCTGCAAAAAACTCAGCCGCGCCGCAGATAGAAGTTCAACCGGCTGAATTCTTGCGAATTCAGCTACGGCGGATTCACTTCATCCGCTTCTTCGCTCGACTCTTGGCCGCCGCATAGACTTCCGCGGCGGTCTTCGTTTGCGCGGCGGGCATTGAAGCACTTGCCTTCGGCGCTGCGGCGATCTCCGAGGCCGCCACGGTCGTGGCAGCGTCGGCCGCAGCGCTGCGAGTAGACTGCGAACGCCTGCGACCTTCCCAGGTCGGCATCTTCCATTGCGGTAGCCAGCGGGCAGGCTCGATGGCCGCGCCCGATGTCACCACTTCGGCCAGTCGCTCCCAGAGCGACAACCTGCGCCCCGCAATCTCCAGCAGCAAGAAGATCACCGAAACAATAAAGATCCACGGCAACAGCGACGTGCTGCGGGAGGAGCGCGGCGGATCGAGAAGCACATCGAGCACATTCGTCCGTTCCAGCCCGCCGCTGAGGGCCGCGATCTCTTCCATGATCTCCTTGCCGCTCGGTAGACCTTCACGCGGCTCGAACTCGGGCGAGTACGGCAGGCTGACGGCCGGCCCGCGGGTCAACTCACCTTCTTCGGTCTGCACAATCGTGCGGTAGGTGCCGGTGCGCTCCATGCGAAAGCGGGCTTCGAGCGTATCGGGGCCGACCCACGTCAGCGTCGGCTCGATCGGTTCCGGGTTATCGCTCCCCGGCAGGATGATGAACACCTGCGGAGCTTCGCCCGAGCCGCGTTCCGGCCGATCGGAATCGAGTTCGACAGTGACGACGGCCTCCTGCCCTTCGCGAGTGATGTCGACAAAGACTTCATCCGGCGGTTCGCCACCGAGCAGCCAGCGGGCGTGCGTGATGAGAAAGTCGTCGTAGTGATCCCAGTCTCCGAAGCCGCCGGAGTACTCACCGTCGACTTCGAGAGTGATCGCGGCCACTCGTCCCAGTCCGCGATACCAGAAGGCGGCCCAGGGGGCGAGGTACTCATCGGTCGAAGTGACGGCCGATGTGGCATCGGGCTTCAGATAGCTCAGGTTGTAACCCGCCACGAGCGGAAAGGTGCCTTGTCCCAGGTTGCCGAGCAGTCGTCCATCAGCGAGTAGTTCGCCGCCAATGCCGCTCGGCTGAGTTTCGGGGTCGGCCTCAATGAAGCTGCTGCGAGCGATGCTCATCGTGTCTTCGGTAAAGAGTCGGGGCAGCTCTTCGGCGTCTTCGGTGAACATGATGTTGCCGCCGCCGCGCTGTGCGATGTCGATGAGCAATTGCGAGTGGATGTCGCTTTTCTTGCCGAGACCGATGACGCTGACGGTGATGCCGACATCGACATAGTCTGCCAGCAACTGCTTGTAGTCCCCGGGTTCTTCGCTATCCATCGCGTCGGAGAAGAGGATGATGTGCCGTGTCGACTGTTCGGCGTCCATCAGCGAATCGCCGGCGGCGACGAGTGCTTCATAGACGAAGATGCCCCCGCCGTCGCTTTCGATGCGCAACACGTTGCTGGCGATCGATTCGGGATCAGTGACCGGGGTGAGCGCCTGAATCTCATGCGGGATGCTGTCGACGGCGTACACCGACACGCTGTCCATGGCCGACAAGAGGCGGACGCATTCCGCGGTGCCGATATTGGCGAGGTCCATCTTCACCCGGCCGCCGCCGACATCGGCCATCATCGAACCGCTGCGGTCGAGGGCGATGGCGATTGCGACGCGACCCTTGCGGTGCTCTTCGCGCATTTCCATCGAGACAGGGAGGACTTCATCGAGCGGACTGTTGAAGTAGCCCCCGACGCCGAAACTCCGCTGGCCGCCGGTCAGCAGCAGTCCGCCGCCGAGATCTTGTACGTAGGTGGCGAGCGCCTCCATCTTCACACGTCCAAAGTCGGAAGCAGGCACGTTTTCGATGATCACCGCGCGGTACGGATCGAGACTGTCGAGCGTGACCGGATGCTCTGCCGCGATCGCGATGTCGACCGGCAAGTTGGCGGCCTTCAGCACGCTGCCGAGGTTGCCATCGGCCCCATCCGCATTGAGGATGAGAATCCGAGGTGATGTATCGACCCGCACGATGCCGCGGCCGATGTTGTTCTCGGTGAGTGGGTCGTCCGCGGTTTCGAGCGAGAGCGAGTATTCGTGAATGCCCGGCTGCTCGATGATGTCGCGAAAGATCACGCGGTTCGACCCGGGGAGCAGGTCCGGCTCTTGCGTGGCGATCACCTGTCCGTCCCGGCGAATCGTCAGCACGCCGGTCGTCTCGTGGTCCGAATAGACATCGACCGAGAATTGAAATGGCTCACGCGGCGAAACCAGTTGCGGCAACTCGATGCCGCGCACGGCGGTGTCGCCGACGTGCGTGCGCTCGTAGAGGCGGAAGTCGATCGGCACGCCGACCTCGCGGGCCTGGCGGGCCGCATAGACGGGATTGCCGCCATTGGCTTCGCCGTCGGTGAGGACGATGATTCTCGCGGGGCGGTTCTCATCGACTTCCGCCAGGGCCTGCTGAATCGCGGCATCGATGTCGCTGCCGTCGATCGGAATCACCTTTTGAAACTGCTCGGTGATGGTGCCTGTATCAAGATGATGCTCGACCTCCGGCTCGACGCCGAAGCCGACGAGAGCAACGCGATCGTGCGATCCGCGGTTCCCCTCGATGTTGCGAATGAGTTCCAGGATCTCGGAGTGGTAGTTTTCGGGGAGCGAGCGCGAGCGGTCGGCCACGATGATGACGTCGATCCCCTTGCCGCCGAGATTCCATTCGGGGCCAGTGAGGCCGACGAGCAGTAGCGTCACAATGGCCAGGCGGATCGCGCCGGTCATGCCCGCATGCTTGAACCACGGCCGAAGTGAAATGAGTACCGGCACCGCCAGCCACAGATGCAGCCACCAGGGCGCTTCGTACTCGCGATAGTGCAGGAAAGCCAACCACGCGGGTATCGCCAGCAGCCATTTCCAGTCGAGCCGAAACCCGCCCCAGCGATGCGCGACGAACACCAGCGGAATCGCCAACAGCAGGAACTCGGGATACTGAAACTGGAACATGGGTCAGGCTGAAGGCGTGAGACTGGAGACGGTAGGCCAGAGCGGCTGAAGTGATTCTAACCCGCCAGACGGCCGGCAGGGAATGACGTTACGGTGGCTTCCGCTATCCTATCCATCAGTCGCACCGCGCCCGCAGTCACGAATCGACGAGCATGTCCACCTCCGCTCATCCCGAGGCCGGCCCGCCCGCAATCCCGGCGTCCCCATCGCGCCGCACTCGACTGCTGCTGAGCTGGAGGCTGTGGCTGGTGCTGCTCTTCACGAGCCTGTGCCTCATTGCGTTCTCCTTTTGCATGCCCGTTTATCGGCGGATGCAGGCTTTCGACTATTTGGATGCGCACGAAATCAGTTACGACTTGACCGACGACAACGCCTGGATGACCGAGCGGTTCGGCAGATGGGGGCGAGGCTTTCGCCGCGTGAACCGGGTCTCCATTGGTGGTCTCTCGATGATCGATGATTTCGCGATCCCGAACATAGCGGAATTCCGCGAGATTAGAGAGTTCATTCACTATAGGACGGCCCCATACAGTGAACGGAGTATTGACGCATTGACGGCACTGAACCAAGTCGAGCGCATCACACTGGAAGGCGCGATCTTCACCGATGAGTTGCTTGCCCGATGGTTTTCGCATCAGCCGCCATTGAATCGGGTGTTGCTGCTCGAAACTCCAATTGCCGATGACGGGCTGTTGGAGTTGTCGCGGATTTCGACTCTGGAGTCACTGTCGATGCGAGGAATGACGTTTACCGATGGCGACTTTCGCGGACTCCCACCGCCTCGATCACTGCAATCACTTGACATCAGCGGGGGAACGATCGGCTCGCAAAGTGGAAACTGGATCGGAAGGATGCCAGCGCTGGATTACCTTGCTCTTGAGCGGTCTGAGGTGTCCTCAGACTTCTGGAAAGAACTGGCCGATGGCAGTCGCGTCACATGCATCACTATTGGTGAATGCAGCTTGCCAGAGCAAAGCCTGCGCAATCTCTCCTTCATGTCCAACCTCACAGCGTTGTCTATCAGGCGTTCTACATTCGACGACGCGGAACTGCAGTACCTTGCACTCATGCATCAGCTCGCCGATCTTAGGATCGAGAACTGCGTTGACGTCTCGGACAAGGGTGTTCGACATCTTGGAACCGCGGCAGACCTTGAAATCCTTAGTTTGGTCGGTTGCTCCAGTTTGACGGATGCCTGCATCGCTGAACTGGAAGGTATGCCTCGATTGAGGAGCCTGAATCTGCCACACACACTCATTACGCTCGCGAGCATCGAATCGCTACGAAAGATCCCAAACCTGGACCACATCTATGTAGAATCCGAACGATCGCTCGACGAGAACCTGAGATTGCTTCTTCGTGAGATTTGGTCTGCACGCCAGTCGAGAGCCGTGCGCTAGTCCTATGTCATCTGTTAATCGCAATCCCAAGTCCCCAATGTTCGCATCTGTCTGCGATCCTGGCGGCACGCACATCCTGCCTGCAGCCGATACCGCTCCCGCGCGCACGTCGCGGTTGCTGCTGAGCTGGAGGCTGTGGCTGGCGCTGCTCTTGACGAGCCTGTGCCTGATTGCGTTCGCCCTCTGCATGCCCGCCTATCGGCGGATGCAGGCCTTCGACTATCTCGACGCGCACGAAATCGAATACGAACTGACCGACGACAACGAATGGATGACCGAGCGCTTCGGCCGCTGGGGCCGGGGATTTCGGCGGGTGAGATCGATCCAGGCGAATCGCATCGCCAATGAAACGGACGTCGCACACATCGCCGAGTTTCAAGAGGTCAGGGAATTCGTGTGCTGGGGCTCGCCGCCACTCAGCGAAACGAGCGTTGACGACTTGACGTCATTGAGGCATCTCGAACGCATCCAGTTGGGTCATACGAGCTTTACCGACGAGATCCTGACGAAATGGTTTTCGAGGAACGCTTCGTTGAGGGAAGTGATTCTGGTCCGGACAGCGGCATCACACCGAACCCTGCAGCAGTTGTCCCGGATTCCGACGCTCAACTCGCTGTTTCTCTTTGGAACAACGATTACCGATGCAGACTTCAGTAAACTCGAACCATTTCCCAATCTGCAGTACTTCTGCATGACCGAGGGCGCTATCGGCTCAGAGGGCGGGAAGTGGATCAGCAAAACGCCCTCCTTGCGATATCTCTCATTTGATCGCACTCAGGTGGCGGCCGACTTCTGGGAGCGCATCGGAAGAGCGAGTCGAATCACAGGGATCATTTTCGAGAACTGCGAGGTGTCGGCCGAGGCCCTGGGGCATATGTCAAGCATGCTCTTCGTTCGTCAATTGCGGCTCGACGGGTCGGCGCTCGATGAAGGCGGGTTGTGGCACATCGGTAACATGCGGCAGCTTCAGAAGCTTTCGCTGGAGGCTTGTGTCGGGATTACCGATGCCGGCATCCTTCATCTGAGCGGCCTGACGTCACTTGAGACCCTGAAACTTGAACACTGCGAGGGACTGACCGACGCCTGCGTGAGGCATCTGGAAGGCATGGCGTCGCTGAACTATCTATCGCTTCCGTCAGGGGCCATAAACCGTCTGAGCATCGAGCCCGAGGAACAGTGATCGACCTCGCCCTTCACGCTCCCTTCACGCGGACCATCTCGTAGAGAGTCTCCACCAGGCCGATCGCCACGTCGCTGAGATGCGTTTCGAGCACGATGCGAAGTTTGCGGACGGCTTCGCGGCGACGATTGATCGCATCAGCCGCCCGCACCACGCCCCCGGGGTTCAGCGCGCCGCCGGTGCCGAACATGCTGCGGAGCTCCGCCCAGTCGTCGGATTCCCAGCCGCGAAACAGATCGGGCCGTTCGCGGGCGACTTCGTCCACTGCGGGATTCGCGGCCGCGTCAAACTCGCGGGCTGCCGCCTCGCTGAAGCTGATCGTGGCAGCCGCTCCCGGCAGCACCACATTGGCCGGGCCGCCGAGCAGCTCATCCACTTCCAGTCCGAGCGGCTCGGCCAATCGGCTCAGCGTCCCCAGTCTCGGCTTGTCGGTATGCCCTTCGAGCAGGTGGTAAAGCGTGGTGCGAGAAATGCCCGCCTTCTCGGCCAGTTCGCTCAAATCCCACCCTTTGCGGGCGCAGGCGGATCGCACGATGTGACCCAAGTCGTACATCGAAACTCAAACATGAGTGAAACGGACGGTTACGTATGACGAGCTGGGTGCATCATACGCCTATTATAGCACATAAAGCAACCCATACGAACACAAATACCGAACGAAGTAAAACTCAGACGCGATTTAGTGCAATTGTGTTCAGTTTATGCTTGACATAGTGTACTAAAGTGCATTATCTTGTCGCCTCAATCAAACAACACCAAGAAGCGAGGAGACAACTGATGAGCCTGCCCAGAGAGCGATGTCACCCGCAACACACTTCCGTCGAATCGATCGCCCGCCGCGATCCGGCTGAATGGCGGCCGGTGAGGCCGTCACAGACACCGGCCACTGAGAACGCGTCGCGGCTGCCCTGGCCGCCGATGAAATGCCGTGCTCAGTCGAAAGGCAGTCCGAACGCGCGCTGGCGGGCGCGCCCGCGCGCACGTTCGTAGAGCGCGGCGACGGAGCGGAATGCCCTCACCCCCGACTGTCTCCCAGCGGGAGAGAGGAGAACTGAAACTATTCCGGGCAGCGCGCGATCGTGCTGCGCATCGAACAGAGAGACACAGGAGTGGCCGATGGCCGGCATGCGCAAACAGGTGTCGTTCTTTCTCCCGCTGGCACAATGGCTGCTGATCCGCAACGAAGCGATCCGCCAGGGGATCCCGATCACGGAACTCATCCGCCGCTGGATGAGCGACGAGATGCGGCGGTTGGAGAAAATGGACCAGAGGTCGCGCGACGACGCGGCAAGAATCAAATCGAGTGCGTGATTTTCCCAGGAGAGCGAGGCTCCTGCCGAGCCGGCACCGAAAGTGAGCGTCGTTCGTTCCTTCAGCTCCGCAGGAGCAGTTCAGCCCGGAGGGCTTACAGCCTGTAGCCGGTGGTCGAGCGCAGCGACACCACCGGTTGCTTCTCCCCCGATGGATTCAGCATCCCGCAGGGATGCCAGTGGTCGTTGACGTGCGAACCCTGCGCAGGCTGCCATCCCTTCAGGATGGTCTTGGGTTCGAGACCGAGTACCGGCGGTGTCGCTGCGCTCAACCGCCGGCTAATTGCTGCGAACGCTTCGGGTTCGTTCGCTCACGAGAGCCCTTGAACAACGCACTGCTCACTCCACCCGCACTTCGCAAAACCGCTTCTTCCCTACCCACAGTAGCAACCCATCGGCCACCGCGATCGCTTGATTGTGCGATTCGATCTTCAACTTCTCTGCTCCCATATACGCTCCTCCCTGGTCGATCGCGCGCCGGGCATCGCTGGTGGAAGGAACCAATCCCGTTAGTTTGAGAAGCTGCGCCGCCTGCACGGTGCCATCGGGGCCTAAGTCCGACCTCTTGACCGTCACTACCGGAATGTCCGTAGGCCGTGCCCCTTCGCCGATCTCCCGCTGCCAGCGGTCGGCTGCTTCGTCCGCATCTGCCTGTGATGCATATTGGGCAATAATCGTCTTCGCGAGCGTCACCTTGGCGACTTTGGGATGCCCGGCCAGCAATGCTTCCATTTCCGCAATCGGCACATCGGTCAGCAGTTCAAAGAACATCCGCATCACGTTGTCCGAGAGCTGCATGAACTTCTTCATCATCTCGTACGGGGCCTCGGCGATGCCGATGTAGTTGCCGAGGCTCTTCCCCATGCGCCTCACGCCGTCGAGGCCGACGAGAATGGGAGACATCACGCCGATCTGCGGCGACTGGCCGTCCTCTTTCTGCAGATCGCGGGCGAGCATGAAGCTGTAAAGCTGTTCGGTGCCGCCGAGTTCGATATCGGCCCGTATCTTCACCGAGTCCCAAGCCTGCATGATCGGGTAGAGGCATTCGTGCAGGAAGATGGCCGATTCGGCTTTCATGCGTTTCGCGAAGTCGTCGCGGGTGAGCAACTGGGCGACTGTCACCTTGCTGGTGAGGGCGAGCACATCGATGAACGACATCTTAGAGAACCAGTCGCCGTTGCGGTGCACCTCGGCGTTGGTGAGGTCAATCACGCGGCCGACCTGTTCGAGATACGTCTTGGCGTTGGCCTCGACCGCCGCCTCGGTGAGCCGGGCGCGGGTCTCATCGCGGCCGCTGGGGTCGCCCACCATGGCCGTGTAGTTGCCGATGATGATGACTGCCTGATGCCCCAGTTGTTGAAACTGCCGCATCTTTCGCATCGGCACCGTATGCCCCAGATGCAGATCGATGCCGGTCGGGTCGATGCCGTACTTCACGCGTAACGGCACCCCGGTCTCGCGGCTCTTCTGCAGCTTGGCCGCGAGTTCCTCGGCGGGGACGATCTTCTCGACCCCCCTGCGGATGAGGGCCAGTTGTTCGTCGACGGGTGGGAAGGTCATGGGTTTGTGGTTGAATTGTTGGAGAGAGTTCTCAGCTCACGGTCCACGAGGCTCCGCCCATTCTTGACCTCTCCACGACCATCGGATGCGGATCAATTGCCTTGATCAATTGCTTCAATCGCTGCTGGATCTTGGCGGGGTCGATCACTCTCGGAAAAAGTTTGGAGTGCGCGGTAGGCTGCTCCAGGTGAAGTACGACGCGAAGTCGCGGGCAGCGAAGGGCAGCTCTCGCCAATCCCTTTTCGTCTGCGTCGTTCGCATTGGCGCCAGCGGCTACTAGACCCGCCAAACTGTCTCTCACCTTCGAGGCAATCTCATCTCCCAATTCCTCCACTTTTGTTCGGAGATGCTGTCGATAGTCCTTGGCTTCAATGATCCAGAAGCAAGTGTTTTGATTGATCGCCACGATGTCGACTGCTCTCGCGCCGCCGCAAACACTTTGAAACTGATTCCTGTAGAAACTCCAGTCGTCGAACTTTGATGCGCGCCAGTCGTTGGGAAACGTAAATTGCAGTTGCTCCACAGTGATGGTCGTCATTACTCCGCCTCCACGTCCAGGAATCGATCTGACTGACTTAACTCTTCTTGGAGAGAAGTGATTTCGCCAATATCGTCGATACTGGAGCCTTGCATGACTTCGACTCCCTCTGCAGTCGGATGTAGTCCGAAGAACCTAGCGGGGGTTTCCGTGAACTCGCCATCTCGCAGCAAAATATCCAACTCCCGCATCAAGAACAGGCTGTGAGTAGCGACAAAGACTTGGATTCCGCCGCGGCAGAGGTGCAAGATCGTTTTGGCAACGCGCTTGATAACCTTAGGATTCAGGTTTGCTTCCGGTTCATCCCAAAAGAGGAATCCTTTATCGACAAGCTGCCCCGTCGCGATCAATCGGGCAATCATTGCAAGTTTGCGAAGCCCTTCGGCGACGAGATGCATCTCAATTTGTCCCGTCGCCGTTCTCAGATAAAAGCGGCCGTTCGCATCTGCTTCGACTTTTCCTCCCATCGCGTCTTCAATTGGTCGCAAGAGGTCGCGGATTCGTAACTCTTTGGGCCCTTTCGCGAGCGGCGCACCAAGGAGTAAACAGGTGTCGCGGTAGACTTCCTCAAACTCAAGGTGCGTTGTTTCGTAGAGCGAGACAAAGCCAGGTGCAATCGTCAACAGTTCGCGCGTTGGAAGATAGACCGGACGTTTTTCGACCCACCTGTGCGGTTGCGAGTCGATCACGACTTCCGTCTTACTGGATGTGTTGAACGAGAATGCAATCTTTCGGAGCAGGCTGAAGTGGCATCGTACTTCGCAGCGGTTTCGGCCTGGTTGGCGACGAACGAGACGACCCAGGTAATCTGGCTTGAACACGCCGACGAGTTTTGAGGCGATGCCTTTTTGCAGCTCGACCTTGCTTGGGCGCTGATCAGATTTTGCGGGATCCAACGATGTGCATGCGTCAACTATCGCGTAGCACATTTTCAGCAAATGAGTCTTGCCGCTGCCGTTCTCTCCGGCGATCAGATTCAAGCCTGCTGCGAACTCAAAATGCGCGTCAGCAAACACAGTAAGGTTGCTAAGATCGAGTGTCTTGATTGAGTTTCGACTGCTCATTTGGAGGTTTCCCAACATTCCACGTGAATGACAGTGCGGAACAAGTACTTCATGCCCGCTGGCTGCGAGCCGTCCTGTTTGATTTTGGAATTCGGAATGCACCTTACCCGCACCGCCGTTGGCGGTCCACTTCGAAGGCACGATCTACATACGTTCGCCCATGCGAATGACTCTCTCATGTTAAGATGCGAGCAGTCATGTCCGCCGTGATCGCGCATAAGTCGCCGGAGTTCGAATGGTGGGCCATCCGCCCTGGTGTGAGCATCTGCATCTCGTCGATGGGCTGCTTTCCGCATGTGAAGCGTGTGGCTATGATTCGGTTGACCTGGAAGTCGGCGGCTGGGACTTCACTTTATCTAATCCAGACGGAATCGTGCCGCTGCGCATCGCGACGGATTGTCAATTCTCGACTTGAGTTCACCACTGATGATCAGGCCGCGACACTTCTGGTCTTGCATGGCGCTCGTGTGCGCTCTGTTCTTGACGGCGTCTCTGCCGCGCGCCGGGGCGGAAGAGATCCAGCCCGAGTTCGCGATGTACCACGACCCCGAGTTTTCGGAACTCGTGGAAGTGAAGGAGCTGGATCCCGAACTGCTGCTCCTCTGGAGGCAGGTGCTAGTTCGTCCGGAGGCCGACTACCAACAGCAGACGGCTGAGGCGATCGCCGAAGCGACGGAGTCGGGTTTTCCGGGGATGGAATGGGCTCTCGAAGATCTGCACCGGATACTGACTGGGGAGGAGACGCATCCGGCGGCCCGATTCGCCGCCGCCCGCGCATTGATAGCGCTCGACACGCGCACTTCATCCGCCGCGCTCTTCGCAGCTTCGCAAATGTACGGCTCTCAGTTGCGGCTGCTGGTTGAACCGGCGCTCGCCGACTGGGCGTTCGAGCCGATCCGAGATGTCTGGCGCGAGCGTGTGCGCGATCCGCTGACTAATCGCCGCGAACTGATTCTAGCTCTGGAAGGACTGGCGCGTGTTCAAGACGCCAAGGTGTTGCCGGAAATGCTGGAGATTGTGCAATCCGCCGATCGCCCGGCCGACGTACGACTCGTGGCAGCCCGCGCTGCGGGCGCTGCGGCATTGAGCGGCCTGGAACCCGAGGTCGCTCGGCTCTTGTCGGCCAGATCCTCTTCAGTGCTGCATCGGTTGTGCGCTATCGCGCTGCTCAGTCGCCATACATCGGAGGCATGCCGCGAGCGGCTCACCAAGCTCAGTCACGATGACGAGCCGGCGATTGCCGAACAGTCGCTGGGCAGGTTATTCGCCATCGATCCCGCCCTCGTCGTTCCGTTGGCTGAGGAAGCGATGCAGAATGCTGATCCGAAGGTCCGTCAGTGGGGCGTCGATGCGTATGTCATGTTCGCCACTCCCGACCGCATTATCGTCCTCAGCCGAATGTTGGACGACGTGCACCCCGATTTGCGCGGCGGCGTGCGCGACGCGTTGTTTCAACTGGCCAAACAGCCGGAGCTCGACGATCCGGTGCGCGATTCCGCAATGGAGCTGCTCTCTCAGGAGAGCTGGCGCGGACAGGAACAGGCGGCACTGCTGCTTGGCGGGCTGGATCACGAACCCGCTGCCGATCGGCTCTT
>JANNSB010000752.1:0-2279 GCA_031402175.1 Planctomycetaceae bacterium | reverse complement strand
CAAGATCGCGGAGGCGCTCGCCGCGTACGAGCGGTCGATGATATTCGTGAACAATCGCTGGAAACGGTACCTGGAAGGCGATCTTGCGGCGCTCAGCTCGGTTGAAAAGGAGGGTGGCGTCGTGTTCTACAGGACCGTGCTCGAAGGCGGCTTCGACTGTGCGAAATGCCACAGCGGTGATTTTTTCTCCGACGAACTCCACCACAACATCGCCGTGCCGCAGATCGGTCCTGGTAAAGGCAATGGCAACAGCGACGACTTCGGCCGGGAGAATCAGAGCGGCCAAACCGCCGATCGCTACCATTTCCGGACCCCGACGCTGCTGAATGTGGAGGTGCATCCCCCGTACTTCCACACGGGCGTTTTCCTCAACCTTTTCACGCGCGTGCCAAGCTTGAGAGGGGTAATGAAGCATTACCTCGTCACGAACATCAACATCAACGATACCTTTAACTTCGCTGAGTATTGCGATCTGCCGCAGTTCGCGAACGTGACCAATTGCACCAGTCGATTCCCCAATGCACGCGGCAACACCAACGCGGCGTTCGCGCTGGTGGCGACCGAACGTCAGAGCGACCCCGAACTTGCGATGCCCGACGTCGAATTCAACCACACCATAGAGCAAGGCGAAGCGGTGGCGGAGTTCATGAACGCCCTCACCGATCCATGCACGAAGTCGCGCACCTGTCTCGCGCCGTGGATCCCCACACCCGCCGAGGCACCCGATGGCAACCAGCTCAACGCGGTGGATCGCAACGGCAACCCGTTGTAGCCGGACAGGCGATGCAGGTGTTTCCCACGCGACGAGTGATCGTCCGGAAATCCTGTGGCCGTCACGTCGAATCGCGCGCGGCTGGTCGGCTGAACGCGCGGCCACGCAGCCATCACAAAAACGCACTGCTGAAATCCGAGTTGCCGGTATACCGATGACCGTCGCTGAGGCGCGACATAAATCTGGCGTCAGCTATTTCACCTACTACAGCCGCCTGCGAATCGGTTGGTCCAGGCGCGTGCAGCATCCACGCCGCCTCATTGGCCACTCTATAGCTACCGGCAGAAGTCGATGTCCTTGGCCGAATGGTCGAGAGAACTGAAGATCAACTACGCAACGTTGCGCGCCAGACTAAACCGTGAACTGTCGTTCGAAGAGGCGGTGACACATCCACGGCGTGATCCACTTCCTAACCGATGACGCCAACATAGGGTCGGAAGGCAGACAATCCCGCGCGCGATTGCGAGCGCCGCTGGCCAGTCTACGATGAACCTCATTTGCCGCTGCGTCCTGGGGACGTTACGAGCCTGAGCGGCCGGTCAATTTGCCAGCATACTAGTCACGGGTGAGTCGTAGTCGGATTGGCTCAAGTTCCACGGTTTCAGCCTTCGCCTCGACTAGTTTTGGCCCGCCCGAGTGTGCAGGCTCGATGGGCGTAAGGATGATTTGCCTTACTAAATCTGCCGAGTGCATGTGGGCAATTTCGCCCGAGACCGACGTGAGGTCTGGCGCGACCTTCGACAGCAAAATCTTCGCGGCCTGAATCTGAACGGGGGTCATTTCGATTTCGCCGTTCATGCACGCATTTAATCGATTGATGATTTGAGAGATCTTGATCTCCTCTCGCCACCGGTCATTCAGTTTCAACGCGCGTGTCCTCGCTGCCATGGGTTGCCCTAACGGTTCATTCCTGGGGTGGTCAACTCTGAGTCCATACGCCGACGCACAAGGCGAATGCCAATCAACTCCTTCGTGATGCGCTGGAGAGTTGCGCCCGTGCAACACGCGACAACCTCTGATGCCGATAGAAGTGACGAGCTGCCGAGACTGGCAACAAACCGCTGAATAGGTCGTCGTATGCTCTTGGATGCGACAAGCTAAGACGGAAAGAAACGGGCTAGTTGCGCTAAACCATTGAAAAAGGCTGGTGGAACGCGATCAGATGCGACAAGGTGCTACGCGGCCTCGCCAGACTGTCTCTCCACCAATTCATCGTCCCAGTATTTGAGAGTACTGAACATCAGCCATAGAAACGATCCGAACGCACACTCCCTCCTGCCTATCGCGCGTCGCGGGCTCACTCAATCCAGTGAGCCTTGGCCGGCGCCGCGACAAGGGTCGTGGCTCGAGTCGACGCAACAGCGATGACTCAAAATCGCAGCGTAATTCTCGCAGCGCGACCGCGCGGTCTGCCCGCACCCGGCGATTTCCGTGTCGTCGGCGCCCCGCTGCCGACGATTGGTGACGGCGAGTTTCTGCTGCGCAATCACTACATCTCGCTCGATGC
>JANNSB010000751.1:0-13977 GCA_031402175.1 Planctomycetaceae bacterium | reverse complement strand
GACGCGCTGTTCTGCTTCACCTCGATCGGCGGCTGGGAAACGATCGGGCGGGTCGAGACGCTTACCAGGCTCTCGAAGAAGTGCAAGCTCTCGCGCGGCTGGGGCGATTGCTACGGCCACATGCTCGTCGCCACCGGCCGGGCCGAAGTGATGGTCGACCCCTTGATGAATCTCTGGGACGCAGCCGCCCTGTTGCCGATCGTCACCGAAGCCGGCGCGAAGTTCAGCGACTGGACCGGAGCCGTCACCGCCGCCGGCGGCAACGGCATCTCGGTGTGCGCGCGGCTACATGCGGAAGTGCTGGGCGAGTTGCAGTAGCCGCGTCTGTCCCCAGACGCGGGGCAACGCGCGTGGACGACATCTGGTCGTTGGGTCGCAGCAGGGAGAGTCGTCCCCGTTGGTCTCGGCGGCTGGGACTGCCGCTACACCAGCGGTACCGGCTCGGGCACCAGGATGAACGGGAACACCCTTAGCGGACGGCCGGGTTCCAGGTCGCGCTTGTAGGTCAGTTGGGCGGCGCGGTCGGCGGCAAATTGCAGCACGGTGAATGGCAGGCCGCAGAACCGCTCGATGTCGGCTTCGGCAGCCACGTCGGCGAAGACTTCGCCCGCGGACGCCGCATGTCGGCGCACGCCGTGAATGCTCTCTTCCCGCACCTTGATGCCCGCGGCAGACAACTTCACCAGTCCCTTGAGGAACCTCCCCTCGAAGCTCTCGGTCCCGGTGATCTTGTACAGGCGGTCCCACTCTTCGTGGGCTTCCCAGTAGAAGCCAAGATTGAAGAAATCGAGGGAGAGCAGGTACGACCGGTTCTCGGCCCAGGTTTCGTCCTTCAATGGCTTCGCGGGCAACGGTTTGCGGTTGTAGCTGTGGCCGCGCGGGTCGCGATAGGGGTGCGGCGTCCCGCTGCCGGGAATAAAGGTGTAGCGCGGGAGCTCGGCCGCCGGGAGCATCCGCACGAACTTGAATTTCTTCTGCTGAATCATCTTTTCTCCGCGAGGCGCTTGAGTGCGAGCCACTTGTGTTCCTAAAAATGCGTGTAAACCGGGGGCAATTTGGCCCGAATCTGGGATACGAAAGGCCGTTACCCGAACCGTGTGCTGCATCCTGCAAGCGAACCCTCACCCAGAGGGTTTCCGTGCCAGGTAGATCAATGCAAGTCGTTCTGTATCAATGCGTTGATGCAACTCGCCTCCCGCGAGTCCGTTCGACCTGCTGCTTCAACACTGTCTATTAAAGTGAGGTCGAGCGCGAAAATACAGACCAGTTTTCTGTTTTTTTCCACTTTCCATCCAACACGCGAAAACCCCATTTACTGAGGGGATTTAGGAGAGCTTTACGGACGGGCTGAGGACTGCCACCATCGGGAAGGGCGTTTGGTCACTGCGAACTGTCGCGGCGGCTGGAAGACGCCGCTACGCCTTCACGGAGTGGTTTTTCGTAGCCGTGTCTGTCCCCAGGCACGGGGCGACGTGCGTGGACATCATCCGGTCGTCGAGTCACAACAGGGGGCGGGCCGTCTCCTTAGGTCTCGGCGGCTGGGGACAGCCGCCGCTACGCCTTCACGGAGTGAAGGGCGACTATACTCGATCACTCATGTCACACTCCGAATCCACAAGCCCCGATGTCCCTCCCCTGCTCGACCAGTTGCCGCCGTTGGCGATGGGCGGGTTGCGATTGGCGACGCGGTTTTTGTTGTCGCCGTTGGCGGGGTTCACGAATCTGCCGTTTCGCAGGGTCTGCCGGGAACTCGGCGGCGTCGGGCTGTGCACCACCGACCTCGTGAGCGCTCGCGGCCTCGTGGCCCGCAGTCCCAACTCGATGCGGCTGATCGAGACCTGCCCCGACGACCGCCCGTTCGCCGTGCAGATCTTCGGGCACGATCCAGCCGTCATGCGTGACGCGGCCCGCATGCTCGCAGAGATCGGCGTCGATGCGATCGACATCAACATGGGCTGTCCCGTCGATCGCATCACCGGCGGCGGAGCGGGATCGGCCATGATGTGCCGACCGTCCGACACCGTCGCCCTCGTGCAGACGGTCGTCGAAGCCGTGACGATTCCGGTGACGGTGAAGATGCGGCTGGGCTGGGACGATGTAACCATCACGGCGCCCCGGTTCGCGCGAGAGTTCGAGCAGGTGGGCGTGGCGGCTGTGTCGATTCACGGCCGCACCAGGGAGCAGGGGTTTCGCGGCAGCGTCAGCCGCGCAGGCATTCGGCAGGTGGTGGAAGCCGTCGAGCGCATTCCGATCGTCGGCAACGGCGACATCTGCACGATCGCGGATGCTGCGCGCATGTTCGAAGAGACAGGCTGTCACGCGATTTCGATCGGCCGCGGCGCGTTGGCGAATCCGTGGATCTTCCGCCAACTTCAACAATGGTCGACGACGGGCAGCTACGACCCCAGCGGCCGCTTCGACGATCGGCTCGCGCTGTTGCGGCGTCAGTTCGCGTTTCTGGTCGAACAGGCCGGGACCGATCTCGCGATCTCGCAGTTTCGCAAGATGGGTCACTGGTATCTCAAGAGCATGCGCGTGAAGGCATCGCTACGGCACCAGTTTCAGCAAGCCAAGACTCGCGACGAATGGGATGCCGCCGTCGCCGCGATTCAAGTCGCCGGCCCGTCGCGCCACTGGCGCGACGGCACGCTCCCCGACTTCCACGTCCCCGTCCCCTCGGGGCCGGTGGATAAGTGGTGATGTTCGTCGAGAGTTGAGAGAAGTGTGTGCATTTCGAATCGAGATCCCCCTCTCCCTCACAGTCGACTCACTCTTTCGAGTAGGCGCGTTTGCGGGGGAGAGGGAGATCTTCAAGGCACCAACTTTTCTGATGCACGCACATCAGAGGCCGGGCGGGCATTGGTCAACGGGACTTCGGCTCGGCGGGAGCCTCGCCCTCCCTGTACCGGCGCAGCATCTCCGCATCAGCCTTCAGCAGAGCTTTCGTGCGCGCGGCTTCTCTTGCGTTGTTCTCGAGGTCGTCGATCGGCTCGAAGTCGGGTGGGCGCCAGCCGGTGTGCGACGGGTCGCTGGAATAGTCCGATTCCCGCGGCGGCCAACTGGGTTTGCCGGCGTCTTCGCGCCGGAGTTGTTCCTCGTCGGCCTCGTGACGGCAGACGGCCTGGCGCAACTCGTCGAGGTTGCCGATGCGGTTGCGATAGGTGGAGAGACCGTACCGTCCCTGCTGGTTGAGTTCGCGCATCGTGGGGAAGCGGCCGAGAGACTGCTTGAGGCGGGCGATGTCGGCGACGAGGTCTGCCTGTGTGATGAACTTGTCGTGCGGGCGCTCGTTGGAGAGTCCCATCTGCCGGCGGAGGTTGTTCCAACTGCCGAAGTGCCGGGCGATGATGTAGTCCGAATGGCCGGTGATGGCCTGAAACTGGCGGATCGTCAATCGCGGTCCCACCACGCTGACGATCGATTTCAGTTTGTCCCAGATCTCCCGTGGTTCGATGCGTTTCACCTGCGGGTAGCTGCGTGACGTGATGAGGCCGGCCCGTTCGCGAAATCCGGCCCAGCTTCCGAACCGCCGCGAGATCGTGGCCGTCGACATCTTGAGCGACCTGCAGAACTCCTGCAGCGAGACATCGCCGTGCTTCGTCTTCTGTTGCAGCGTCTGGATGAGCTGCGCGTCGGAGAAGCGTTGCGTTCGCATGGAAGCAGGGAGCGAGGATTTAGATTTTGTGGGGAAGGTCATTTGTCGTTTGATGTTGGAATTTGATGAGCCGCCGTGACTCCTGACCCCTGACCCCTCACTCCTCCTCCTCTATCCCCAGTTCCTTCCGCCATTGATCGGTGGCGCGCACGATCAGGCGTTTGAGTTTCCGAGAATCAATGCGGCGCTGGTGGTCCTCCTCTGGTAGCGGCTGCTGCTTGCTTCGGCGCAGAAACTGCGTCTGAGCCGTCACGCTGCCGTTCATCGCCGCTTTGTACATCGCGCTGTTCACGTTTGTAGCGAGGACATCATGCACCTGCTGCAGTTGCGAGTAGAAGCGGATATCTTCGTCGGCCGTCAACATCACGTCCTCGAACGTCACGCCGACTTTCTGAAAACTCAATAGCGGCGGCGCGCCCAGCCGCATGAGTGTGACGATCTCCCGCTTCTCGCTCCGGGTCAGCAGCCTGGCGGGGGGATCGGCATCCTCGGCGTCGGCGGCCCAGTCGTCTTCAGGGACTGGTCGTTGCGCCGGCTCGGGCTGCTTGCGGGACGGAACGTCATCCGGCCGCAATGGGGCAATTTTGCGTTTAGACATACGATCGGCTGGTCGTGGTCAGTGATGGACAACCTCGGATGGGAGGGCGACGCTCCCGCGGAGCCGCACGAAACAGCAACGCTCATCCGCGCTTCGGCTCGGCGGGAGCCTCGCCCTCCCGGCCAGGGACTGGCTTAACACTCTCTCACCCTACCCCGTCGCGGTTGCGCCCGCAGCGGGGAGCAGGGACCGGGAGACAAGGTGATCCCCTCTGGCCATCAGCCATAGGCCATCTGTGCTAAAAAGAAACGGCGACTCGCGCCATCAACAGGTGCGGGCCAGCTTCCTGCCAACGAATCGCGAGTCGCCATCAAGCATCATGGAGTGCAACGGCAACATTTTCCAGCTTGCAGCAACATTGATCCGCACACAAGCTCAGTTTCGCGGAAATCCGCAGACAAATGGAAGGTTGGGTGACCGTGACAACACTCTCGTTTACCCGACGTGCCCGGTCGCCATCAGCCAGTGCTGCGCCATCAGCGATGCGCCGAAGGGAGACGGGTGCACGCCGTCGCCGGCCCAGTGATCGGGGGCGGCGTACGCCACGGCCGCGTCGAACATCGTCTGGAACGGCACGAACACGGCGTGAAACTCTTCCGCCAGCGTGCGGGCCGACTCGCGATAGCCGTCGAACTCGGGGAACCACGAGTCATTCACGGCACCCGCCTTCAGCACGAACGGCTCGCAGATCACGAGCTTCACTTCGGGCAGGGCTTCGAGCGTGCGGGTGAGCAGCGCGCGATAATCATTTTCGTAAGTTTCGCGAGTGCCGTCGTAGTTGCCGTTCAGAGCGTGCCAGATGTCGTTGACGCCGATCAGAATACTCAGCACGTTCGGCTGCAGATCGAGACAATCTTCTTGCCAGCGTGCCGCGAGTTCAAAGACCTTGTTGCCGCTGATGCCGCGGTTGTAGACCTGCAGCCCTGCGAGATGCGGATTGGTGAGCAGACCGGCCGCAGCCATCCACGCATAACCGCTTCCGAGCGTCGACTGCACGTTGGGTGTCGCCGCGGTCTCGCGACTGCGTCCGGCATCGGTGATCGAGTCGCCTTGAAAGAGCACCACGTCGCCCGGCGCGATCAGCGAATGCAGATAGGCATGCTCATCATCGGCCTGTGTGACTGCCGACGACGTGCCGGCAACCCCCGCCGCGCCGATGGCGGCGAGCGACTGCAGAAACTGACGGCGTTTCAGATCGTGGGATGTGTTCATGTGCGGTGATCGTTGCGGGTCGGATGTGTGAAGTGGCTGGAACTCAATCCCGGTATCGTGGAATCGAAAAGTGATGTTGCTCGCTGATCGATGGCAAGTCAACTCAGTATGAATGGCGGCAAGTGTCTGGCGAGCGCACCAATGAAGTGGCCAGTTCATTGCCTCCCTCTCCCCACTGGGAACTGCGACCAGTGGCTTAGACTCACAGTGTGGGGGAGAGGGGATCAAATGCGATCGATCCCACGCTTCCTTCAGTGCGTTGAGCGCCTGCGCCGGCTTGCCAGTGCTACACCATGAGAATGACAGTGTCACCCGTCGAAGGCTGTGTACCGGCCTTTGCGGCTCCCGACGGCCCGCACGAAGTTGACTCGGCAATGGGTCGTAATTTATTGTGACGGCGTAATTGTTCGGCCAGAACTCTGGCCGTCGCCATGCGTGCCACGGGGAGTGCATCGACTCAATTCAACGCGGAGCCGCCGGTGAGACTCTTGTTGCTGCTGTGGATCGTCGCCGGTGTGCTCGCGATCGACCTGATCGTGCATTTGGCCTTTGCCTTTGTGGCCTTGCGTCACTTTGAGCGCAAGCCGGCCTTTCACATTACACCCGTGCCCCCGCATCCGTTGGCGGAGCGCATTCGTATCTCCGTGGGGCCTGATCTGGAACTCGCGGGCATGGTCCTGCAGCCGACCGTTCAGCCGGCGCAAGGCGTCATCCTGTTCTGTCCCGAAACCGACGCCGACCGCTGGTCGTCGTGGAAATATTGTCGCGGCCTCCACGAGCGCGGCTTCGCCATCGTCTCGTTCGATTATCGCAATCAAGGCGACAGCGGCTGCATGGCGGGATACGAGCCGTTGCACTGGCCGACGCATTACGAACTGGCCGACCTGCAGGCGGTGATTCACCATGTGCGCCGGCATCCTCAACTCGGCGAATTGCCCTTGGGGCTGCTGGGCATCAGCCGCGGGGGACTCGTCGCCGTGGCGGGGGCGGCCCTCGACCCGACCATCGCCTGTGTCGCGGCGGAAGGGATCTATTCGATTCGTTTACTGAGTTACGAGTTCTCGCGTCGCTGGTTGAGGTTGACTCTGCCGCCATGGCTGGATCGATCGATCCCCGCCTGGCATGTGCGGCTGACGCTGCGGCTCACGCACTGGTTGAGCGCCCGCAAGCACGCGGCGCGCTGGCTGCACATCGAGAAGTTCCTGCCGCGATTGTCCGACAGGCCGCTGCTGCTCGTCTCCGGCACGGCAGACACGTTCGTCGAGGCGAAGATCACGCGGGCACTGTGCAGGCTGGCCCGTCACGCTCCGGATGACGTTTGGGTCGTGCCCGGGGCGCGGCACAACGGCGCGCTCGCGGCCGCCGGCGACGAGTATCACGAACGGCTGTCGGCGTTCTTTCGCGAGGGAATGTACGTTCCGACCACCGAGACGACCGACAGCACGTCGTCGAACGCGGAAGTGTCGGACGCGGTGTGAAGTTGCGGCGTATCTCCGAGACGCCGGGGCAAGGCGAGGACGCGTGACCTGTCGCCAGCGGCCGCCGCAAAGGATTGGACCTCATTCGAAGTTGGCGTCGGCTGGTTGCAGCGATTCGGCGAGATTGAACCCGTTTCACTCTGGTCTCGGCGGCTGAGGACAGCCGCCGCTACGCTACTTTCGCGGAGCGAAAGGCGACTCTGCTGCGACGGTGAATGCCGTCCGTCCATGAAGTAGAATCCCCGACGGGCACAGACAGGAATGTCCGTGCCACCGTGTTCAACGCATCCAACGAGCGCTCTCGCATGACATCCTGCCACTCTCGCCTTGTCGCTGTCTCGCTCTGCATCGTCGGTTTCGCCACGGCGGGCGACTCTCTGTCCGCTGCCGAGCCTTGGGCCGATCGCAGGCTGGAAGTGACTGATGGCCTGTGGGGCTGGTGGGACGCTGCCGCGCAACCGGCCGGTCACGAGTCGCTCGGGCTGCGGCGGATCGAATCCGAGCGCACGACCAACACCTGGCTCGATGCCTCCGGGAACGCGCAGCACTTCGTGCAGCGCATGGCGGAGGCTCAGCCGATGTTCGTGTCGGGGCCTCCGGGAGACTCGCCACTCGCGGCGTATCGCTTTGATGGAAGCGATGACCACTTCGCGCAGACGGGCCTCGACACGCGCTGGGCGGAATCGACAGTCTTCATCGTGACTAGTCCGCAGGCCAATCCCGGCTTCTTCCGCGCGTTTCTGGCGGGCAACCGGCTGGGGTTCAACGACTACACGACCGGTTTCACGATCGACTTCGGCGGCGAAGGGACGCCCGATTTCTCGAACATCAACCTTGAGGGCATCGGTTTCGGCGGCGCGCTCGATCTGCTCGATGCCGCCCACGAGATGGGAACGTGGCACGTCATCGAGGCCAGGTTGCACAACGGTCCCGGCGGCGTGTCGCTCGTCTTCGATGGCCAGGCACAACGGTCGCGCGACCGCGTTGCCGCCGATCTCGTGATTGATGAACTCACCCTCGCGGCCCGCTTCTACAGCAACAACGAACAACCGGTTTCCGTGGGCAGCTACCTGCAGGGGGACATCGCCGAAGTGTTGATCTACGACCGCGCGCTCACTGATGCAGAGGCGGCAGCGGTCAACACGTACTTGAGCGAGAAGTACGCTCCGCTGCTGCAGGCCGAGAATGCGGCTGTCGCGGCGTCGATGCTTTCCGGCGGCATTCGGCCGGAAGTGCAGTTTCTGGTGCCGGGGTTCGATGTCTTTCCGCTGCCGTTCGAAGTGAACAACTGCAACGACCTGTTCTATGACGGCGAGGGCCGGCTCGTCCTGCTCGGTTACGATGGCCGCGTTCGCGTGGCGGAAGACACCGACGGCGACGGACTCGAAGACGCAGTCACCATCTGGTGGGATGAGCCTGCCATTCGCATGCCGATGGGCTTTGTGCAGACGCCGGACGGAGACATTCTCGTTTCGTCGGCTGGTCGTATCGTCAAACTCAGCGATACCGACGGCGACGGCATCGGCGACAGTGAAGAAACCATCGTCGAGGGTTGGACGCCGCCGGAGAACTTCAGCGGCGGCGTCGACGCGGTCGGCATTGCGCTCGATGACGCAGGCCGCGTGTTCTTCGCACTCGGCACATCCGACTATGCCAACGCCTACCTGATGGCAGACGGCGAGAGTCATTACGACCTGCACGGCGACCGGGGGACGATCCAGATGGCGTCCCCCGACTTCAGCGAACGCGAGATCTATTGCACGGGGGTAAGATTCAACGTCTCGCTCGGCTTCAATCATCTCGGCGATCTGTTCGGCAGCGAGCAAGAAGGCGCGACGTGGCTGCCTAACGGCAATCCATTCGACGAACTGCTGCATCTGCAGCCCGATCGACATTACGGCTTCCCGCCAAGGCATCCGCAGCATCTGCCCGATGTGATCGATGAGCCGAGCACGTACGACTACGGTCCGCAGCATCAATCGACGTGCGGACTGACGTTCAATCGCATCGCGGATGATGACGCGACCTGCTTCGGCCCCGCGCGGTGGTGGGATGATGCGCTCGTCAGCGGTTATTCGCGCGGCAACCTGTATCGCACGACGCTGTTTCGCGATGAGGCGGGGTATCTCGCGACGAATCAGTTGCTCGCGGTGCTGCGGCATCTCACGGTCGATACGTGCGTCGCCCCGGATGGGAGTCTCGTCATCGCGACACACAGCGGCGGCCCCGACTGGGGGAGCGGCCCCGAAGGCATCGGCCGGTTGTACAAGGTGCGTTCGCAAGGCGATGTCGCTCGTCCTGTCGCCATGTGGCCGCAGTCGCCGACCGAACTGCACGTCGCGTTTGATCGGCCATTGACGCTTGATGAAATGCAGAATCTGACGAAAAAATCCCGTGTCACCATCGGCCACAGTCTGCGGGAAGGAGACGACTTCGAGGTGCAGAGACCCGGCTACGCCGCCGTGCAGATGCAGCAGCAGGAAACGGTGGATGAGGTCGCGGTGCACTCGGTGCAGGTGACATCCGACCGCCGCAACGTCGTGCTGCTGACGGATCCGATTGTCGATCAGCGATACTCGGCGTTGCGACTGTCGTGGGACCGCCCGGCGGCGGAAGGTGCGATAGTGCCCGACCAGAGCATCAACCTCGGCTGCTCTCGCAACGGCGTGATTGCGACCTGGACTCCGTCCGCGGATGCCGTTGTCGATGACGTGGCATCTGCTGACAGCACCGCAGCCGCAGCGCCAACAGGGCCACGAACGCTCTGGTGGCCGCATCTCAATCCGGAAGCCGTAGCGGAGTTCATGGCCGACAGCCAGCAGCATGCCGATTTCGCGGCGAGTCTCGAACAGCCGGGGAAGTTGATGCTGCAGTGCCGCGTCGATGTTCGCGACATGCTGCGACCAGCCGTCCAGCCCGGATCGCAGATCGACTACGAGTGGCCCGAAGAAATCGTGACGCTGGTGATCGAATCGGATCGTCCGTTTTCCGGCAGACATTCCATCGGCCTCGCCTCGGAGTTTGACAGCGCCTCCAATCATCGCGCAGAGATTCAGTTCCCGCCCGGCACAGGACTTCTCGACCTGGACCTCGAACTCGCGACAGGCTCGACGCCTCCCATGATTCACATCTCCTGGTTCACCAACGAATCCAGCATGCTCAGGCCACTCTCAACGTCGCGCCTCTACGTCCCCTGGATGGTTCCGAACACTCAAGCGACCAGCCCGCGGTTCATCATGCCGAGCGAAATCGCCGGCGGGGACTGGGAGCATGGGCGGCAACTCTACTTCAGCGAGCAGGCGCTGTGCTCGAAGTGCCATCGCATGCGGGGTGAAGGTGGCCAGATCGGTCCCGATCTGTCGAATCTTTTTCATCGCGACTATCAGTCGGTGATGCGGGATCTGTTGCAGCCGAGCTTCGCGATCAATCCCGATCATCTCACCTATGCCGTCTCGCTGGTCGATGGCCGCGTTCTCACGGGAACCCTGCGCAGTCCGGACATGGGAGTGTTCATCATCGGCGACAACACCGGCAAGGAGACGACATTCTCCTCCGGGGAGGTCGACGAGATCATCGCGCAGCCGACGTCGACAATGCCCGCCAACATCAGCGAGAAGCTGAACGAGAGCGACCTCCGCGATCTGTTGCGGTTTCTGCAGGCGCCGTCCCCTGCATTGCCGGCCGACCTCGCGGGTACGCCGCCGGTTCGCACCGCCGAAGACATCGCCGCCGTGCTGGCCGGCGCGCCCGACTCGATCGACACATCACGCCTGCTCAACATCCTGCTCGTGGCCGGCGACAAGGATCATGGCCCCGGAGAGCACGATTACCCGGCGTGGCAACGCTCCTGGTCGACGCTGCTGGGAGATGCGGACAACGTCACGATCGACACGGCGTGGGTCTGGCCGACCGATGAGCAATGGGAGACGACCGACATCATCGCGTTCTATCGCTATACCGGCTTCGACGAGACACAAGGCGCGAAGCTCGATGCGTTTCTGGAGCGCGGCGGCGGGGCCGTCTTCATTCACTGGGCCGTCGGCGGCGGCGAGCAATTGGCCGACCGCATCGGGTTGTCGGCGGCGTCATCGATCAGTTTTCGTCATGGCCCGCTCGATCTCATCTTCGATCGCGACCGCCGGCATCCCGTCACGCGGAACTTCCATCAGGTCAGTTTCCTCGACGAGAGTTACTGGAACATGTTCGGCGACACGGGATCGATCGACACGCTCGGCATCGGTTACGAGGAAGGTGAGCCGTGTCCGCTCTTCTGGATCCGCGAAGTGGGGCAGGGGAAGGTGTTCGTTTCGATTCTCGGCCACTACTCGTGGACGTTCGACGACCCGCTGTTTCGCATCCTCCTGTTCCGCGGCATGCTCTGGACCGCCGGCGAAAACGTCGATCGCTTCAACGAACTGGCGACGATGGGCTGGAAGGATGCGACTAATCGGGAGGGCGAGGCTCCCGCCGAGCCGGCGCGGTGATGGGACTCGGCTTAGTGACCAGATGCCGACGGGACGGCGGGCGATGTATGCTACGTCCTCATCGCCTCCGGAGAACCTGTGGATCTGACTGAACCCTCGATCGTCATCCTGCTCGTTGTGCTGTGCGCGAGCCTGTTGGCCTGGACGTATGCCGTCGGGCGGATGATACAGCGCCGGCCCGTTTTCGAACTGACGAAGCGGCCTCGCCTGCCAGTGTCCGACTATTCAATCGCCGCGGTCGGACTGCTGCTGATACTGGGGCAGTTGAGTTCTGCCGCTGCAACGACGGCTGTATCGAAGAGGATTGAGAACAAAGCCACTCCCAGGGTGCTGCCGACGGAAGGTGTTCTCGAGAACATCGAGGACGTGCCGACTGACGAAGTGGCCGACGAGTCTCCAGAGCCTGCAGCCGTCGCGCCACTCGACACGAAGGTTCAGGTCGAGCTTTTGCTCAATGGTCTGATGGTCGAAGCCTTTATGCTCGGCTTCCTGCTGCTGATCCACTTGATTGCTCAAGATCGAGTTGCAACGAAGCCTGCGCCGCTGCCGAACGAGACGCCGTTCATAGCGGGTGAGCTGGCCAATACCCCGCCGATGCCGCCAGCACATCGGGCGGGATATGAGATCATGCAGGGAGCGCTGGCGTTTCTGTTGTGCCTGCCGTGGGTATTCCTGTTCAACTATGCGATCCGTGAGTTGACCAAAGACGAGAGCCTGCACGAACTGCTGGTGGTGGTGCAGCAGGACCAGTCGCCGCTGCTCTTGCTGCTGGTCGCGGCCCACGCGGTCGTGATGGCGCCGTTGCTCGAAGAGCTGCAGTTTCGCGTGATCCTGCAGGGCTGGCTGGCCGACCGCGTTCGCGGCTGGCTGGCCGTCACGCTGATCGCGCTCATGTTCTGCGGGGTGCATCGCTTTCCCGATGCGTTCGCGATCCTGCCGCTTGCGCTCGCGCTCGGCTGGCTCTATCACCGCCGCGGCAGCTACCTCGGCGTGGTGACGACGCACATGCTGTTCAATGTGTTCAACCTGACGATGATGTTGTTGGGAGCATGATGGGTGGGGAACGGCATTTCAGGAGGAGCGATGCAATCTGGATCCTGCGTTGTATTATATGACAGTGCACTGTAGAATATGACAGTCGCAAGCTACGGGAGCGTCGATGGTGTGGTTTGATGTGTTGTGGGTAATGCCTGAGGACGCGGATTGCGTCGACGACAGCAACGTCGAACACATCGCCCAGCACGGATTAACCATGGAAGACGTCGAGCACGCGATCGAGAATCCCCTGGGGGATGAGCGATCAAGTCCCACGTCCGAACGAAAGATTCAAACCGGATATGCCTGCGATGGGAGCCTGATCGACGTCGTTTACGAAGGGATTGACGACGTGACGATCTACCCGGTAACCGCCTACCGACTGGAGGAATAGCATGGCCAGGAAAATGAGAAAACGAGTATCAACCAAGCTCACCGCCGAACAAGCCGAGCACTTCAGGCGGTCGCGCGCCGAGGCGGAAGCCGAACGCGACACGACGCGAGCGGAGAGTCGCGCCCGTGCAGGCCTCGCCGTTCGACTCAGCGAAGTCGTGCAGGCGATTCGCGCGGAACGACTGCGCATGAAGCTTTCGGCCAGTTTCGTCGCGGAGCGGCTGCAAATGGACACCGGGAATTATGCCCGCCTCGAAGGCGGGCAGGGGAATCCCACGCTCGAAACGGTGACCCGCCTCGCCGAGGCCGTGGGCGTCGAGGTGAGCGTCCGCGTCAAACCCAAGGTCTAGACTCACCCTCACAGTCGTTCGACACGACGCCTCTAACGAACGCGGCCCGCGGAGGTTGTCCGCGGGCCGGTCATTCACATCGAGAACGATCGTCACCCACTAGATCGCGTCGTTCGCGGGGGCGGGTGCTTCGGGAACCAAATGGTCCTCGTTCGCCGGATTGGGATCGGTCCACGAGTCGTAGGTCGAAGGCGACTCTGGTGACATCGGCGAGACGCCGCAATTCGGGCAACCCGCGCTGCCGCACGATCCGCAGCTTCCGCAGCCGCACGGGTCGCAGCCACATTGGGGCACGATGCGGCAGACTTCATAGGCGACTTCTCGCGGCACGCATCGGGCGACCATGTGCGTTACGGTGTACTCTTCCTGGCGAGGAATGCAACGGGCCACGCGGTGGGTCGTCGTGTACGGCACCTGATGAGTCTCACAATACGGCACCTTGCAGGTGCGGGTCTCGGTGACGAGTCGGCACGTCTGTACGGGGACTTCGCAGGTGCGCTCTTCGCACACCATCCGGCAGACCTGATACGGGATCTGCTCGGTGAGGGTTTCATTCACCCAGCGACAAGTGCGGACGGGAATCGTCTCGGTGACCTGCTCGGACACCATCCGGCAGACCTGACACTGAATCGTTTCCGTGACCTGCTCGGGACAGCAGCGGGTGACAGTTACCGGGCAACTCTCACGAATTGTTTCGGGCTGGTAAGTTGTGCAGGCAATTTGACGTTCCTGTATGTTCGGACACCAGACGCGGCGATAACTGACGATCGGA
>JANNSB010000750.1:0-8596 GCA_031402175.1 Planctomycetaceae bacterium | reverse complement strand
CCAGCAGTTGCTCCTTGCCGGCGGCGTCCGGCGGGTCGGCGACCTGCATGCCGAAGATCTGCGCCGCGCGGTCGGATGTCAGATACGAAAGGGGCATAAACAGTCCCTTGCACAGCGAGAAGAAGGAGATTGAATCGAATTCTTTCGCGGGAATGTCCTCGCCTTCGCGCTCTTCCGAGAGCTTCTCAATGACGAACCGCAGGTGATACGGCAGATGCAGCGACTGCTCGGCATACTCGTCGTCGATTCGCCGCTGCCCGATCGAGTGCGTGAACTCCGACAGCGAGTCGGCCTGCGACAGCCACTGCCGGACATCGGACGCCTGGATGATGCGCATGGTCGTTGGCAGTGGGAAGGACAAAGGAAGGAGCCGCTCTGTCACGCGGAGCGATGCAGATTAGCATAAGGCTCGCGAGGGAGCTGTCTCAATTGAACATCCGGAAGGACGAACTTCGAGACCCCTTCCGGGTTTCACGTGAAACAGAATTCACAACGCTGAGTACAGCCAGCCGGCATCCACTCCCGCGTTTCACGTGGAACGAATCCTCTAGGACGTCGGCTTCTTCAGTTCCCACCCCGGCTGCGTCACCGGCGGCAGGTCGCTCGGCTCGACGAGTTGACCATAGAGGTCGGGACGGCGGGCGCGGAGGTATCGGCGGCCGGAGGCTGTCTCGAGCTTTGAGCGCGTGCAGGTGGCGATCACCATGTCGTCACCGAGGGCGTGGCATTCCTCAATGATCTCGCCATAGGGGTCGAGGACCATCGAATTGCCATTCCGGACCTGGCCGCCGTCGATGCCGATGGGATTCGTGAAGACGGCATAGACGCCGTTCTCGTAAGCCCGCGTGGGAAGCCAGCGCATCAGCCAGCCACGCCCCTTGGGACCGTTCAGTTCCTGGCGGAGCGCAACCGGATCGGTCTCCCGCCGTTCCCAGAGAGCCGGGTCCACCAGCCCGCGGCCGGGCATGACGGAGGGCAGACAGCCGGTGACGTGCGGCATGAAGACGACTTCCGCCCCCTTGAGAGCCACGACCCGCCCGTTCTCCGGGAGGTTGTTGTCGTAGCAGATGAGGATGCTGCACTTCCAGCCGTGCAGGTCGAAGATCACATACTCGTTGCCGCTGGTGAGTGCGGGATTGACGAAGGCATGCAGCTTGCGGAACCTAGCGACCAGCCGGCTGCCGTCGACGCAGACATAGGTATTGTGCAGCCGCTCGCCGTCGCGTTCAAAGAGGCCGGCGAGGATGGGAATTCCGGCCTCGGTCGAGATCTCCATCAGCCGCTGGACGCTTGGCCCATCAGGCACCGGTTCGGCCAGGGCTGCCATCTCCTCTCGAGAGAGCGTCTGGACCCAGGTGTAGGCCGAAATCGAGCACTCATGAAAGCTGACTGCATGCGCCCCTTGCTGAGCCGCCAGCAGGGCGAACTCACGGATGCGCCCCAGGTTGAACGCCTTGTCGCCGTCGCGATGCTCGAACTGGACGGCTGCGATACGGAGAGGGTCGATAGGAGGCATCGCGAGTCTCTCAGATTGGGAGAAAGAGAACCTGGCTATTCACTTCCTCAGGCGTAAGCACCTTGCAAATCAACTCCAGGTCGCTGATGGCTTCGCCGATGGTCACCAACAACTGATGGCCAAAGACGATTCCGGCGAACTCGACACCGGTCGATTGAAGGTCTTTGCCCGCGGCTAGAAAGTCTCGATCTCGCGTGAAGAGAACTCTCTCCAATTCAGTCGCCCGAGCGAGCAGTGCATCATCTTGTGCCTCAGCGAAGCCGTCGTCAAATGCAGTGACGACATCCATCCCCCTGTCACGCAATCCGGACGTGATTGCGGCTGGTACATGCTGATCCATGTACAAAGCCAGCACTAGCTGCCTCGCTTTTGCTTGGCGAGTTTCCTTTCCAGCGTCGGATTGGAAAGCTGCTGTCTCAGTTGCTTGACGCTTTCGAGCTGCTCAGCGATCAGTCGATCGCACTCCTCCTGATTATCGAAGTAATACCCGAGCGCGGAGTGAACCTGCGGGAGTGACAGGTGCGGATGCTGCCGGTGAATCTGCTCGGCATCCCACGCGTAGGCGACATGATCCAGTGCGATCTCAAGTACCTTGGTCCGTGTGCCTTGGATGTGAGGCACGCCGAGACTGTCAAACTCGATGAAGGGCCAAGACGTAGCGGGCATCGGGATTCCTCAACTGTTGGATCCAGTATACCGCCTTGGATGGCTGAAAATCATCTCACGTTGGAATTCAGCCGAAATCATGCGAGGCGAGGCTGAGCCTTTGCGAAATCCGCGGCTCAACTTCCCTCGTTCTGGCTCGGTTCACTCCACAGCAGCGTCGCCTTGAAGTACTCGCGATTGAGCCGGGCGATGTGCGAGACCGAGATTCCCGCGGGGCAGGCGGCCTGGCATTCACTCGTGTTGGTGCAGGCCCCGAAGCCCTCGGCATCGTGCTGGTCGACCATCGCGATTACTCGCTTCATCCGCTCGGGCTGCCCTTGAGGCAACTGGGCGAGATGCGACACCTTGGCCGCCGTGAAGAGCATGGCCGATGCGTTCTTGCAGGCGGCCACGCAGGCCCCGCAGCCGATGCAGACAGCGGCATCGAGCGCGCTCTCCTGCTTGTGCTGCGGTACGAGCATTGAATTCGCCTCGGGCGCCTGACCTGTGCGGCACGAGATGAACCCCCCCGCCTGCAAAATGCGATCGAGCGCGGTGCGGTCGACGACGAGGTCACGGAGCACCGGGAACGCGTTCGCCCGCCAGGGTTCGATGACGATCGTGTCGCCGTCCTCGAACCGGCGCATGTGCAACTGGCAGGTCGTGGTTTCGTTGTCAGGACCGTGCGCCTGGCCGTTGATCATCAGACTGCACATGCCGCAGATGCCTTCGCGGCAGTCGTGATCGAACGCAATCGGCTCCTCGCCTTCTACGAGAAGCTGCTCGTTGAGCACGTCGAGCATCTCCAGAAACGACATGTCGGGAGAGACGCCGTAGAGTTTGTATTTCTTGAACTCCCCCTGGGCGCTGGGGCCTGCCTGTCGCCAGACTTTGAGCGTCAGGTTCAGTGCCTTCTGGCCGGGATGTCCGTGCGGTGCAATCATCGCGATGTCGGAATGAGTGTGATGAAACCTATCGTAACCCGACGCGTAAGCGAGGGGATCGTGAACCGAAACGTGCCATGATGTTAGACGGCGACTTGCGGAAACGAACTTTCACCAGTTGCAAAGCGAACGAAACTCCGCTGCAACGTTCCTGTTGAATTGACGACTTTCCCTCACGACGCCCTCGCTTACGCGTCGGGTTATGATGTTGCTACTTGTAACTTCTCTGCACCAGGTGCACTTCATTGAACGTCAACGGCTCCTTGTTGAGCTTGGCGGGCGAGTTATCGCCGGTGTGTTCCCAGGCCGCCGCGTAGCAGAAGTTGTCGTCATCCCGCTTGGCTTCATTGTCGGACGTCTGATGCTCTTCACGGAAGTGGCCGCCGCACGACTCTTCGCGATTGAGCGCATCGGCCTGCAACAGTTCGCCGAACTCCAGGAAGTCGGCCACGCGACCGGCCAGTTCCAGGCTCTGGTTGAGCTGTTCCCCCGTGCCGAGCACCTTGACGTTGTTCCAGAAACTCTCGCGCAGCTTGCGGACCTTTTCGATCCCATCACGCAGTCCGTTTGCATTGCGCGCCATGCCGCAATGCTCCCACATGATTTGACCCAGCTCCTGATGATAACTGTTGACGCTGCGGATCCCCTTCACCGCCAGAACCTTGTCGGTGCGTCCCTTGGCGTCGGCCGCCGTCTGGCCGAACGCGGGATGCGCCGTGCTCACCTGCCGATGAGTGCCCGCTGCGAGATAGTTCGCGACGGTGTAGGGCGCGATGAAGTAACCATCCGCCAGACCCTGCATCAGCGCGCTGGCTCCCAGCCGGTTCGCCCCGTGGTCCGAGAAGTTCGCTTCACCGAGAACGAAGAGTCCGGGAATCGTGCTTTGCAGATGGTAGTCGACCCACAGGCCTCCCATCGTGTAGTGCACCGCGGGGTAGATTCGCATCGGCAACTTGTACGGATTCTCGTCGGTGATCTTCTTGTACATGTGGAACAGGTTGCCGTACTTCGAGCGGATCGCTGCCTCGCCTTGTTCCTCGATGGCCTGCTCGAAATCGAGAAAGACCGCTTCCTTCGAGCTGCCGACTCCGAAGCCGGCATCGCAGCGTTCTTTCGCAGCCCGGCTGGCGACGTCGCGAGGCACCATGTTGCCGTAGGCGGGATAACGCCGCTCCAGATAGTAGTCGCGTTCTTCTTCGGGAATCGCATCCGGCGAACGTGTATCGGATTGAGCCTTGGGCACCCAGACGCGACCGTCGTTACGGAGGCTCTCGCTCATCAACGTGAGCTTCGACTGATAGTCCCCCGTCACCGGGATGCATGTCGGATGAATCTGCGTGAAGCACGGATTCGCGAAGAACGCCCCGCGCTTGTAACAGCGCCATGCCGCCGTGACGTTGCAGCCTTTGGCGTTCGTCGAGAGATAAAAGACGTTGCCGTACCCGCCTGTGCAGAGCAGCACCGCGTGCGCGCAATAGGTTTCGATCTCGCCAGTGAGCAGGTTGCGGCAGACAATGCCCCGCGCCACGCCGTCGACCACGACAAGATCGAGCATCTCCCGGCGGGGAAACATCTTGACCTTGCCCGCTGCGACCTGCCGGGTAAGTCCACTCACGGCTCCGAGCAAGAGCTGCTGACCTGTCTGGCCACGGGCGTAAAACGTGCGCGACACCTGCGTCCCGCCGAACGAGCGATTGGCCAGGTAACCGCTGTACTCCCGCTGAAACGGCACCCCGGCCGCGACACACTGATCGATGATGTTCGCGCTCAGTTGTGCCAGCCGGTAGACGTTGCCTTCACGGGCGCGAAAATCGCCACCCTTCACGGTGTCGATGAACAGCCGCCAGACCGAGTCGCCGTCGTTGTGATAGTTCTTGGCGGCGTTGATGCCCCCCTGGGCCGCGATGCTGTGCGCCCGGCGCGGCGAATCCTGGAAACAAAACGCCTGCACATTGAAGCCCATCTCCGCCAGCGACGAGGCGGCTGATGCGCCGGCGAGCCCCGTGCCGACGACGATCACGTCGAACTTACGGCGGTTGTTCGGGGCGACGAGCTTCATCTCGTTCTTGCAGCGGTCCCATTTCTCTTCGATGGGACCGTCGGGAACTCGCGAATCAAGTGAGTGGCTCATGGATGCGAAAGTGGGTGATATCCGAGATGAATCAATGACTACTCGCAGGCGTTCAGTGCAGCAGCTTGAACGCCCGCATGATGCCGAAGCTCGCGAATCCGAGTGCCACAACGAAACCGAACACCTTCGAAAACCACTGGATGCACGGCGTGTACTTGGGATGGTTGAACCCGATCGACTGGCAGGCGCTTGCCAGTCCGTGCGACACATGAATGCCGACGAAGATGCTGCCGATTGTGTAGATGATCTGCGTCAAAGTTTGATCGAGTGCATACATCGCCTGCTCGTAAGGTTCGAGACCTTCGAAGCTGTCTCCATACAGCATCGCGAACTTGATCTCGCTGACGTGGTAGATGATGAAGGCCAGCACCACGACACCGGTGGCGAACATCGTTGAATCAGGAGACAGCCCGAATTGATAGAGCTGCCTGCCCTCGATCTTGGTCTGCTTCATCGCGTACTGCTGCTTGCGGGCGGCGGCGTTCTGTTTCGTAAGCGTAATCGCGATGATCAGGTGCGCGAGAAACGCCGCGTACAGAAGTACCTCGGCAATGATGAGGAACTCGGGATTCGAGTGGAGCGTATGAGCGTAGTGATCGTAGGCTTCCTGGCTGACGTATATCAGCAGGTTGCCGGCGAGGTGCACGACGAGGAAGAAACAGAGAAACAACCCCGTCAGCCCCATCACATATTTCTTCCCCACCGAAGATGACAGGGCGCGGGCCAGCCAATTCAAGGTCGTCTCCTCCAGGATGCGCATCTTGCGTGTCACAGTGCCGGGAACCCGGTCACGCCCGGATTATAGAAGGCGGGTGAGGGGCTGCAATGATGGGCGAGAAGGCAGTAGGAAGCCAAATAGAGATCAGAATGAATTGCGATGAATCCGACGCTTCCACTACTCCCTACTGCCAACTCCCTTCCTTCACGCCTCGGGGCGTAGTAGCGGAAAGTAAATCACATCGCGGATCGAACGGCTGTTCGTGAGCAGCATGACGAGGCGGTCGATGCCGATGCCGAGTCCGCCGGCGGGGGGCATGCCGACCTTGAGGGCGCGGACGAAGTCGCGGTCCATTTTGGCCATTGAGTCTTCTTCCGCGAGACCGGCCAGTTGCGTGCGGAAGAGTTCTTCCTGCAGGCGCGGATCGTTGAGCTCGGTGTAGGCGTTCGCCAGTTCCATGCCGTTGATGTACAGCTCGAACCGCTCGGCGATGGCGGGATTGCCCCGCTTGCGCTTGGTGAGGGGGCAGATGCTGGCCGGGTAATCGATACAAAAAAAAGGCCCCTGCAGATGGTGTTCCACACAGGCTTCAAAAACTTCGTGCACCACGACGTCGGGATGCACCTGCCCATGCTCGATCGCCGCGATCTGGTCGCGATGGATGTTGCCTTTGTGAGCCTCTTCAATCGCCTTCGCCCGCACGGCGGCTGCATCGTGCATGTCGCAGCCGGCATGCTCGCGGAACAGGTCGGCGTACGTCCGGCGCGGCCAGGGAGGCGTGAAGTCGATCGTTGCGTCGCCCCAGGGCAGAATCAGTCGCTGCGGATTGACGTCCGCGTCACTTGGCGCTTGCCGAGTGAGCACAACTCGCGCGGCATTGCAGACGATGGCCTCGGTCAAATCCATCATCGATTCGTAGTTGCCATAAGCCTGGTAGACCTCCAGCATCGTGAACTCGGGATTGTGCGTGGCGTCGATCCCTTCATTCCGAAAAACGCGGCCGATCTCATAGACCCGCTCGATGCCGCCGACCATCAGCCGCTTGAGGTGCAGTTCCAGCGCGATCCGCAGATAGAGGTCGATATCAAGGGCGTTGTGATGCGTCGTAAACGGCCGGGCCGCCGCTCCACCCGCGATCGCGTGCAGCACCGGCGTCTCGACATCGACGAAACCTCGCTCATTGAGCGTGGCCCGCACCGAATCGACGATCGCAGTCCGCAGCAGCAACCTGTCGCGCACCCCCTCGGAGTAGATGAGATCGAGATACCGCTGCCTTAGCAGCGTCTCGACGTCCTGCACGCCGTGATACTTCTCCGGCGGCTGCGCGAGCGACTTGCAGAGGAGCGTGAGTTGCTGCACGAAGATGCTGATTTCTCCCGTGCGGGTCCGCTTGAGCGGTCCATCGACGCCGACGATGTCCCCGAGGTCCAGGCATTCGAGGACGGCCCACGTTTCGGGTGAAACGTCCTTCTGGGAGACCATGAGTTGGATGCTGCCGGAAGCGTCCTCGATATGGATGAAATTGAGCTTGCCGGTCTTCGGCCAGCGCATGATTCGACCGGCCACGCGGACGACGCTGCCTTCGATTCCTGCCTCTTCGGGACACTGCAGGCGCACGTTACCGATCGGCCGGTGGTTGTCGAATCTGCCTCCGAACGGATCGACGCCCATCTCGACGAGGCGATCGAGCTTGGCGAGCCGGGCGGCTTCGAGGCGATCGGGTTGTGTCATTCAGACTCGCTCCATCGGAATCGGATTGTTCCGTCGTCGAGGCGATGTAGGACGGGCTTCCTAGCCCGTCCGTGCCGGTTTAACTCACTGGCGGACTGGAAGTCGCTCACGAACGGGCTAGGAAGCCCGTGCTACGGACTATTTCCAGTACTTGAACCAGACCCAGGCGCCCGTGGCCGGGACGGTAATGAAGGCCAGCGTGGGAATCCAGCGGACCCAGGGATTGTCGACGACAAACATTTGCACCGGGACCGATATGGCCCCGATCGGAAAGGACGACAACAGGTGTGGGAGCATCGGAATCACCAAAGCGCCGCAGATCGCGATGATGCCGATGTTCTTGCGGTCCTTTTGCTGCTCAGCCGTGAGATCGGCGAAGCGGACCTTCCCAGCCGCGAGAGCGGGCTTCTTCTTTTCCCTGGGCTTCTCCTTCTTCTTCGCTGCTTCGCCGCCCGCGATGGTTGTGGCGACCTTGGTCTTCGCGGCCCGCGTTTCGTCGCGAGCGCCGGGAGCGTAGTACTTCGTGATCGCCTGATTGATCGAGCGCGGCGTTGCAATCACGGGACGCATCGGCATGCCGAACCGCAGGCTGATTTCTTCCTCAAGCTCGTGTTCGGGCTGGTCGGAACAGGCCACAAGGATCTGGCCGTCGTCCTCGAAGAGCGGCAGGCACGAATGCTTCTTGACCAGTTGTCGCGGGACGGCATCCAGGACCGCATCGTCCGGCAACAGGTCTTCGAGGTCGACGTACGAGTAGCCGAGTTGCTGTGCCAGTGCCTTCGTGGCGGGGACGAGTTCAACGAGCTTCATCTGCACGACACCGTCGCGGTGAGACAGTCCGCGGAGGTCAGCGAACTCCTCGACTTCCTTCTTCTGGTCACGGGTGATGTTCCCAATTTTGACGAGCATGT
>JANNSB010000749.1:0-8347 GCA_031402175.1 Planctomycetaceae bacterium | reverse complement strand
GTCGACGACCGCCTGCGCGTTGGGGAGTGGACAATGCCCCAACTGGTTGATCGTGCCGATCTCCTGATAGGTGTCGACGAGGCGGTCGGTGAGTTCGGAAAGTTCTTCCTTACGGCGGAAGTCGGTAGCCACGATGGGCCTCCTCTTCAAATTCTTGGGGGCAACAAGCAGACAACCCCCTGCCGGTGCCGGTTCACCCCGGTGGCACGGACATTCCTGTCCGTGGCCTATTGGTAGCACAGACATTCCTGTCTGTGACCTATCAGCCTTATTGTCGGCACGACCGGTAGCGAAGATCAATCCATTACATCCCCGATTCCCGACTCTTCCCAGATTTCCCGGCTTGTCGTAGCGGGGAGCAGGGAGTTACGGCACGTCGATATTCTCTCCGCCGTCGATGCTGGCCATGCCGCGCCAGACGGCGAGGTCGACGCTGTCGCTGATGAACCGGACGTGGCCGTCGAGGAACAACACGTTCACGCCGCCCGGCTGCCAACTGCGGGCCGTGAACATGCCCTCGGTAGGCGACTGCTGCGACTGATCGAGCCACGAGTTGGGATTGGCGTTCCACGGCGTGCAGTCGGGGATTTCGGAGTTGGGCGGCGCGACGTGGTTATAAAGCACATAGGCAAACCAGCACTGCGACCATGACTGCCCCGAGAACGGATGCCAACTAACGGGGTCATCGGGCGTTAGTTTGCAGACGTCGATCATCTCGTCGGGCGCGATCCGGTTCCGGCCGCCATAAGGATAGCCCATCACGTTGTGATAGCCTGAGTACCAGAAGTTGTGCAGGCGCGACCATCCGCTGCCTCGGGGGCTAACGAGTTTCTCCGACATCGCGACGGTGTGCGATTCGCCGTCGGTGACGAGGGCGGGCTTGCCGAGGGCGGTTCCCGAATCGGTGCGATGCCAACTGAACGCCCCGTCGCCGCCGGTGGCCGACGGGAGCGAACCGGCGCAGAAGCGATAGTTGGTGCCTTCCTCGGAAGTGTCACTGGGACAGAGCAGCAGGGGCAGCGTCGTCAACAGCGCCGCGTTATTATCCTGGATGTATGACCCATGCGGATCGCCGCGCTGGAGGTCAATGCCCTTGTCGAAGTCGATGTTGCCATACACGTTCTGCTCGCCGATGTGGGGCAGCAACTCGACATACGGGCTCCAGTAGATCGCCGGGCCGACTTTGCCATCCCGGATCGGGTAATTCCCGCGGATGCCCTCGTAACTCGCGATCCCCTGGCCGAGTTGCCGCATGTGGGACGTGCACTGCGCCCGCCGCGCCACCTCCCGCGCCGCCTGCACCGCTGGAAGAATGAGTGCCGCCAGCATTGCGATCACGCCGATGACGACGAGTACTTCAAGCATCGTGATGCCGTTCCGAAAACTCGCGCCACCTTCCCGTCGTATGCTGGTCATGGCTTCTCCGTGGCTGTTGAGAGTTGATTCGCCGTGGACCTTCGCCTCTTCCGCAACCAGACTCCGATGGCGACCGCACACACTGCAACGGCGGCGTAGATGAAAGGCCACCAGCTCCACTCCACGGGCAGATCCTCCTCGGCAATGATCGGCTGGGCGGAGATTAAGAGCGCCTTTCGCGACCAGAACATGTCAAACGTTTCCGTCGGCACCCGCATCGACCGCGGTGCGTCGATGACATGCACCAGGCCCTGCTCGGCGTCGATCAGATTGACGAAGTGCCCCTCGCCGTAGTGGGCGATGCAGGCGAATCGCCCCGGGCGGCGCATCAGGTTGTCGGCCGACGTTTCGACGGTCCGCGTTTGCATGCCATAGGCCGCGGCCGTTTCGGCAAGTTGATCGAGGCTGAAACCTCCCTCGGGCGGCGGGCCGACTCGCTCGATGACCTCCTGAGGGCCGGAAATTTCGATATCGAGCGACCTCAGCGCGATGTACAGGCAGATCGCACCGCATTCGTCGCTGTGCCGATTGCCGGACAGATCCTGAGCGTGCGCTGGCAGAACCATCGCGGTTGCCATCAGCAAGAACGTCGCGGCTCGTAGCATGGCGTGACTCTCAGGATTGATGCCGGCGCTTCACTCGGTTCGCTCCTCTCGCGCGAACCCATTGGTTTGCGCCTCTTCCACCAGGGCCTCCAACGCCGCCCGCTGTTCCTCCGCCGGGTCGCGAGTGCCTATCATCCGCGACTCGCCGATCTGGCGGCCGTTCGCATCCTCCTCCGTCACTTCAGTGCCGTTGGGCAGCTCCAGCGCCGCGATCGTAAACGCGTCGGGCGCGATGATCGGAGCCGCGTCAAACCCGGCGATTTCTATGCGAAACTTCTCTACGGCCGATCCGCGATCTGATTCGGTGTGCCATTCGTGCATCGAGAGCGTCGGATACCAGACGCCGTCGACCTCGTTCCACTCCTGACTGCCCCACATGGTGACCTCGCCGTGTTCGTCGGTCGACTCCCAGGAGACGATGTTGCAGCTATGCGGTTCGGAGAACTCTAACTGAGTGTACGCGTCTTCCATCCACAGCAGCTTGACGAGAATCGTGTCTCCCTCCCGGCTCAGTTCAATCGCCTCAACTGCCGGGGACTCTTCCAGAAACCGGGTCCACGGGGTTTCCCGCGTGTGCCGCCAATGAAAACTAGCGTCCGCCGGCAGCACGTCTCGATACGTCGGCACTCCCGACGCCTGGAATGGACGTGTCTGGCACAACTGCCCTTCGGGGACATAGACAGTACGAGTATCTCCATTGATGATCTGCGCGCCATGAGCGTTTCGCAGCGGCGCATCGCCTGGATAGTCTTCGATATAGGTGTAACGGGAATACGACTGATCGCCGCTCCACAGCACATGGACGTCCGCCGTCGTTGAGTAGCTGCTCTCAGGAACCGATTCCGAGCTGTATTCCATCCGGATATCGCACTCCCCTTTGCTGAGAGCCTGCTGGTTACTTTTCAGCGCGTCTATGACGGTTTCCAGCAGCGTCGCGTCGCCGCGGATGACGGGGTCAGCCGCCGCAGGGTCAGCCAAGGCCAGGCCAACGAGGACGGCAGCAACCGCCGCGTGACGATTCAGCCCAACTCTTCGCGGTGATGCTACCATTAACGGCCTCAAGCGTTGAGTTCGTGTTGCGATGACCGAACTGGCACGTCCGACCGTATACTATCAGTCTCACTAACCCTGTACAGAGCGGCGCCCCGGTGACCCACCCCATCGATCCATCCCTGCAGTGTGAGTTTGCTGTCGACGTCGTGCGGCAGTTGACGCGGGCGGGGTTTCGCGCGCTGTGGGCCGGGGGGTGCGTGCGGGACTTGCTGATGGGCAAGTCGCCCAAGGATTTCGACGTCGCCACCAGCGCCACGCCCGTGCAGGTGCGCGCACTCTTTGGCGAACGCAAGACGATCCCCGTTGGCGAATCGTTCGGCGTGATCATCGTGCTCGGGCCGCGCGGCGCGGGGCAGGTCGAAGTCGCTACGTTTCGCACCGATGGGAGTTACTCCGACGGACGCAGGCCCGATCAGGTGGTCTTCTCGACGCCGGAAGAAGACGCCGCCCGCCGCGACTTCACGATCAACGGCATGTTCTATGACCCGCTCACCGAAACCGTCTCGGACTACGTAGGCGGGCAGGCCGATCTCGAAGCCGGCATCATCCGCGCCATCGGCAATGCGAGGCAACGATTCGCGGAGGACAAGCTGCGGATGCTGAGGGCCGTGCGATTCGCCGCGCATCTCGACTTCGAGATTGATGATTCAACCGTCGACGCCGTGCGCGATATGGCCGGTGAGATCTCGGTCGTGAGCGCGGAGCGCATTACTCAGGAACTGACCCGCATGCTGACCGACCGGCATCGCCGCCGGGCGATCCACCTGTGCCGATTTACGGGGCTGCTGAGTCTGATCATTCCCGAACTGGCGGAACTGCTGCAGCATGAAGAGGCGAGCGAGTGGAACGTGACGCTGGCGATGCTGGATGAACTCCGCCAGCCGACATTCGAACTCGCGCTCGCGTTGCTGTTGCGTACCGTGCCGTTCGCGGATCCCAATGATCGTTCCCGAATCGAGGAACATGGTCACGTCGCGGCGGTGTGCCGTCGGCTGAAGCTGGCCAACAAGCAGACCGATCGCGTCTGCTGGCTGGTCGGCCAGCAGTCGGCATTGCGCGGGGCCGACCAATTGCGTCTATCGACGCTTAAGCGCACGTTGGCGCATCCAGGCCGTGAAGAACTACTGGAGCTGACGCGAGTCGCCGCCGTCGCTCGCGGCGAGGAACTGACCGATGTGGAATTCGTGCGCTCGTTTCTGCAGCGTACGCCCGCCAAGGAACTGGATCCGCCGCCGCTGCTCACCGGCAATGACCTGATTCAACTCAAGATCGAACCGGGGCCGAAGTTCGCCGATTACCTGGAACTCGTGCGAATCGAACAGCTTGAAGGCCGCATTACGAGTCGGGACGAGGCGATCGCATTTGTCTGCGCTCTGATTTCCCCAAGCCCCAAGCCGCAAGCCTAACGCCTGTCGGCGCAAAGAGAGACCCTCAGGATCAAGGGTTCAAACAGGTTCACTCGTGGTGGGAGGAGGTCTTGCAAAGCAGGGGGTCAATCTGCCTACAAATCACTGTTTGAACCGCATTCCTGATCCTGAGGGTCAGGGTTTGGTAAAAGTAGATATGCAATTCCCGGACCATGCAGCGCCGAAAGTAATACTTTCCGCTAATCACTGGAATTGTTGACTTTGTTGACAACGATGCACGCGCTGATACAGTGCTTCGACAACACTTCGGCGCTGATTTCGGCGCTGAACCGCCGTCCTGAGCCAACCCCATGGCGCGAATCGTCGTCCCCATCGTCATCGGTCTGTCCATCTGTTATGGACTGGTCACGATCTGGGTGATGGCCACCAGTCCGGACCTTGGTTTCGTCTGCCGGCTCAATTACCTCACCCCCCCTCCGGACAGTGTTTCCGGTATGCCTGTTGTTCGACTCTATGAGGAGCCGGCCGACAGCGTGTTGCCCCGGAATGGGGACTGGCTGTGCGAACTCAACGGACGACCGATTCGCACGTTTTACGATTTCTCTCGCGCGCTGGCTCGACTGCGGTCGCAGGAACTCAAACTCTATTCCGATCTGTCGGGAGGTGGTGACCCCAATGCCTTGCCGCGATCGTCGACATTCACACTGGGGCACCGGGACGGTGGGCAAGAGGTCCGCATCTGGTATCGGTCGGCCGACAATCCCGGCGTCTTGAAGTCGGCATGGATCCCGTTGCGACCGCAGTCGTTGTCGACGCTGGTGTTGCCGGTGCTGTGGTTCACATCGCAGCTCGTGATACTAGTGACCTGCGGCGTCGCCTATTGGAATCAACCCAACGACCGCACGCTGCGGGTCTTTCTACTCTTGTGCAGTGCTGCGGTGGTGGCTTACATCGGCGGCAGCCGGTGGTGGCTCATTACGGGGAATGCAAGCCTCACGCTGCCCTTCATCGTGGCCGCGACTTTGTTGCCGGCAGCGCTGTTGCACTTTCTGTTGCTGTACCCGCGTCCGCACAGTTGGATGGAGCGATTTCCGCGAGTGTTGCTGAGCGCGATCTATGTCGTGCCGGCGCTATTCTGCACGGCATTCGTGGGGTTGACGTGCATGGCATGGCATTTTACCTCGTCCCGCAAGTCAGGAGTCGCGTTGTCGGAAGCCTTCGTCGACATGCAGTGTGCCATCGGCCAATGGAGCGCGGGGCTGATCAACACGCTGGTTCTGGTCTATATCTCACTGGCCGCGGTGCTGTTCATTGCGGGACTCGTCGTGCTGATCATGCAGGCGAGACAAGGTCGCACGGTGCACGAACGAGCGCAGTACCGGTGGATGATCTGGGCCAGTGTGATCGCGTTCGTCTTCCTGTCGATCTCGCTGATCCTCACGTTTCGCGATCCGCTCGGACTCCCGATGGGGAAGATTCGCTGGCCGATGTTTCTGGCGGGGTTCGCGTTCATTCCCGCGTATGCGCTGGGGATCGTCCGCGACCGGCTGATCATCGTCGAGCAGACGCTGGGGCGGGGCGTGAGGTATTACCTCATCAATGCCGTGTCGCTGCTGGCGTTCAGCGTGGCGGTGGTGGCGGCGAGTCTGATCGCCATTCAACAGGAGACGGTCTTCGGCGACCCGATCGTGCTGGCCATCATGATGACGCTCACCGTCATCGTGCTCGGCTGGATGCGGGATCGTCTGCAGAGAACGATCGACCGCAAGTTCTTTCGCGACAAGTATCCGCTCGACCGCGCCATGCAGCGCATGAATCGCGCAGTTGCCCGTCTCGGCGATCGCAAGCTGCTCGGCGACCAGATGCTGGCCTCGTGCTGCGATGTGCTGGGTGTCGAACGGGCCGGGATCTACATGCGACAGGCGGAACGGAATGGGTTTCAACTGTTGTGTTCCGTCGGCTCCCCTCGATTCCTCAAGCAGTTCGATCCGACCGACGAGTTCATCGATTCGCTCCGCCAGGGGGTATCGCTACAGCGGATTCGCAGCAGCGACACCGCCACGCAGCAACTGATGCGGTTGCTCGACGTCATGCTCGTCCAGCCGCTCGAGTTGGAAGGGGAGATTGATGCGATCGTCGTCCTGGGCCGCAAGCTGAACGGTTCAGCCTTTTCCGCCGAGGACGTGACGTTCCTTACCGCGCTGGGCCGCGTGTCGGGTGTGTCGCTGCACTTCGCCAAGCTGCACGAGGACTTCGCCCGGCTGAACGTCGATCTCAAGGACAAGGCCGAGCGGATTGATTCCCAATCGCAGCAGATCGCATTGCTCGAACGTCAGCTTTCGCTCAGGGCCGAGGAACAGGTGATACGCAGCGAAGGACAATTCGAGTCGGGACACATCGTCGCCCGCAGCCCCTCGATGACGCTGGTGCTCGACACCGTTCGCAAGGTGGCGCCGAGTCAGTCGTCGGTTCTGGTTCGCGGCGAGAGCGGCACGGGCAAGGAACTGTTGGCACGGGCGATTCATCAGAACAGTTCACGCCGCGACGGGCCGATGATCGCCGTCCATTGTGCCGCCCTCTCTCCCTCGTTGCTCGAAAGCGAACTCTTCGGACATGTGAAAGGCGCCTTCACCGACGCACGCCAGGACAAGGCCGGACGCTTCGCCCTCGCGAACGGCGGCACACTCTTCCTCGATGAAATCGGCGACGTGCCGCTGGAAATGCAGGTCAAACTGCTGCGCGTGTTGCAGGAGCGCACGTTCGAGCCGGTGGGGGGCAATCAGACGATTAAGGTCGATGTCCGCGTGATCACGGCCACGCATCGCCCTCTGGAAAGAATGATCGCCGAGGGCCGGTTCCGCGAAGACCTGTATTATCGGCTGAACGTCATCACGATCACACTGCCTCCTCTGAGAGAACGGGTCGACGACCTGTTGCCTCTGGCGATGCACTTCCTCGACCAGGCGTCACGCAAGTCGGCGAAGCAGGTCACGCATTTCGAGGATCGTGCCCTGCAGACGCTGCTCGACTACGACTGGCCGGGCAACATTCGCGAACTCGAAAACACGATCGAACGGGCCGTCGTGCTCGCGGACAGTAACCGGTTGAAGTACGACGACTTGCCGATGTCGGTGCGCAGACAGTCCGGTCCCGGGGTGCACTCAAACCGGCTATCCCCCGTCGCATCGGCATCGGGTATCCTGCCTCGCCCGGCGACCCTCGACGGCCCGGCCGGCTGGACACAGACGCCCGACGACGCCGAACGCGTCGAACTGCTGGCCGCGCTCGAACGCTGCCACGGCAATAAAGCCGAAGCCGCCCGCCTGCTCGGCCTGCCGCGCAGCACGTATTACAGCAAGCTCAAGAAGCTGGGTCTGGCGTGAGGTGCCCGGTCGGATGTGTGTGAACACCTTGATGTGGACGTTGCGTTCACGGATGGGAGCGATATCATCAAACCTTCCCCCGATCACCTCCGGCCATTCTCGTATTGAGGCTGTGTCATGGAGCGTCGCTGCTGCATTCGACTGCTGTTGATCCTTGGTGGAATCCTCGCCGTTCCATCCGCGCATGCGGATGATGCGAGAATTCCCGCAACCCGTGCTGAACTGCTCGATCCCGTCTGGATCGAGGACGCGCTGGCGGAGTTAGGGATCGAACGGCTCGTCAAGGAATACGACGGCCACGCGGACCCGCTGGTGCAGCAAGTGCAAGACGCGCTGGTTCTTGCAGGCCCATCCCGAGGAACTGCGGAGTCAACTCCAGGCCAGTGGTCTGTCATTCCAGGATTTTAGGGTAGAGTCGCGTGAGTTTGACGCGAGCGTCGGCGGTCGTGAAGTGCCAGTCGATGCCGGTTTGTCGCGCGTTGCGGGCACTCCCCCACGCCGCCGCTTCGGAACAGATCGTGTC
>JANNSB010000748.1:0-3085 GCA_031402175.1 Planctomycetaceae bacterium | reverse complement strand
TCCCGAGATACCCAGCGCGATCAGCACACCGGAGGCGTGGATATAGAGCAGCGGATGTTGCAGGCACATGACTTGAATCATCCAGCCCAGGTAGAAAGCAGCCATGATCGCGGCGCGGCCCGTCACCTCACCCCCAGCCCCTCTCCCGGAGGGAGAGGGGAGAACAGAATTGCGATGCAGGCGAATCAATCGACTGACCGCGATCGGCACCGCTACCAGATGCGCCCACCACCACGGATGCAGCCACTGATAGAGCGTCGCGACCCGTTCGAGACTCCAGCGGTTCTGGCGTGATGCGAAGTACTCGGGATTCCAGTTGACGGCCACATCCCAGAACGGCCCCCACGCACCGGTCGACCACAGCCACGCGACGCCGATCGCTCCGGCGATGAGTCCGCCGAGCAGAAGGCCGCCAGCATCTCGCCCGATGGCGATTCGCCAGTTGACAACTCCCTCTCCCCCGCGCTGCGTCCTCCGCTCATCGTGAGCATTGCCAGCGGGGGAGAGAGTTGGGGTGAGGGGCGCAGCATGGAGGTACTTTGGGCCCCTCACCCCGGCCCTCTCCCCCACGTTGGCATTCTGTCCGAGTTCAAAGCTTTCCAGTGGGGGAGAGGGTGAGGTATTTCTTGAACACGAACGACGCTGCCATGCCCAACAAATCCAGACAGCGATCGCGGGTATCGCCACGAAAGGCTTCAGCCAGAAAGCGGCACCCCAGAGCAGTCCTTCGATGAGGGACATTGTCCACCATCGCGGGCTTGATGATTGCATGCGATGCAGTCTGAGCGCCACCGCACCCAGGGCCGGCAGCAACATCCAGATGTCGCGCTGGCAGTGACACCATTCCGGCAGCGAGACGTAGCAGCACCAGATTATGAGCAGCATGCAACCCGCGTGCAGTGGGTCGGTCGCCGTCGAATGCACGCCCTCACCCCCGGCCCCACTCCCGGCGGGAGAGGGGAGAATTGAAACTGATTGAACACAGTGAATCAACAAGATCGAAATCCCCAGCAGCAGCAGCAGATCGAAGGCTCGCATCACCTCGCTCGACCAGCCGGCGACGCCGCGAACCACCATGTGCACCCAGACCACACCCGGCAGGTTGGGTTCGAGCACGTCGCGGTACAGCACGCCGCCGCTCAAGGCGCAATCCGCCTGGATGTCATAATGCTGGGTGTCGGCGGTCAGCGGCAGACAGAGCATCTGCGGGACCGTCAGCACGGCCAGCAGCATGACGCCGGCACACAGCCAGCCGTCGCTTCGAGAATGAAGCCTGAGCAGCATCGCGGGGAGCCGCTCAAGTCGCGGCTCATGAAGGTGTTGAGGGGAAACGCACCCATCAACGGTTAGCCCAATCCCGGCGTGAAAAGAGCTTCTGCTGGTCGGCCATCGCGGCAGTTGACGAATTCCATTGCAGTGTGCCGTCACAACCGTCGCGATTGCTACTGATGTGACCCATGACCTGGCGAATTCACCTCGGCATTCCGTAACAGTCTGAGCCGCAAGGTAGGTTCTCTAGGTCGTTCGTCGGACTCCAGCGGGCCTGGTCCGCCTGGTGACGTCAGCCCGGAGGCTGACGCCGATCGTGACGCAATTCCCTTCAATACTCAGACCCATCATCATGCAGACCGCGCATCTGCAGGAGCTCGTCGAGCTCGAAGACACTTATTGGTGGCACGTCGCCAAGCGCGCACTGGTGCTCAAGCTCTTGAAGCAGCACGCCCCGGCACCGGGCCACTTGATTGAAGGAGGCATCGGCTCGGCGCGCAATCTGCTCGCTTTTCGAGACGCCGGATACGAAGTGGCTGGCCTCGACCTGATGCCTGAGGCCGTGCGGCACGCCAAAATGCGCGGCGTCGAGCATGTGATGCAGCACGACCTGAACGCGGCCTGGCCGATTCACCCCGGCAGCGCGAAAGCCGTCGTGCTGCTCGACGTGATTGAACATGTGGAGTTTCCCACTCGAGTGCTGTCTCACGCCCAGCAGGCCCTCGAGCCGGAGGGAGTCGTGATCGTCACCGTTCCTGCGTATCAGTGGCTCTACAGCGACTGGGATCAGGCGCTCGGACACTATCGTCGCTACACCAAGAAGGCTCTGCGCGATCAGGCACTGCAGGCGGGACTCAAGATCGTGCGGATCACGCACTGGAATTCCTTCACGCTGCCTGCCGCGATGGCGGTGCGCACCGCGCAGAAGCTGATGCCCAGCGGCAAGCCGGCCGACTTTCCGCGCGTCTCGGAGTTCGCGAACCGCATGCTGACGAAGTGTGCCGACGTTGAACGCTGGTGGCTCTCGAAGGCGCCCGTTCCTTGCGGCCTGTCGATCGTGGGAGTGTTCCAGAAATGAAGACCTCCGAACGCCCGTGCAACCCGCTGATCTCGGTCGTCCTGCCGGTCTACAATGAGCAGGCCGTGCTCCAGGAACTGCACGAACGTGTCTCCGTCGCCCTGAGATCCACGGGCTGCCGGCATGAGATCGTGTACGTCAACGACGGCTCGCATGACGGCAGCGAGTCGGCCCTCGACGAGTTGGCCGACCGCGATCCGGCCGTGCGGGTGCTGCATTTCTCGCGGAACTTCGGACATCAGGCGGCGGTGCAGGCCGGCATGGCTGATGCGCGCGGCGATGCCGTCGTGGTGATGGACTCCGACCTGCAGGACGATCCCAACGCCATTCGGCATTTCGTCCAGTTCTGGAAGGACGGCTACGACGTCGTCTACGCCGTCCGCGTCGCCCGTAAGGAAGGACTCCTCAAGCGGACGCTGTTCTCGTCGTTCTATCGCCTGCTCGATGCCGTCGCCTCGGTCGACATTCCGCGCGACGCAGGGAACTTCGGACTGGTTGATCGCCGCGTTGCTGACTGCATCAACCGGCTGGCCGACCGCGACCGCTACTATCCCGGACTGCGAAGCTGGGTCGGGTTCAAACAGATCGGCGTCGTCGTCGAACGCGGACGGCGACACGATGACAATCCGCGCGTGTCGCTGTGGGGCCTCGTGCGTCTGGCGAAGTCGGCGATCTTCTCGTTCTCATCGTTCCCGCTGACGGTCTTTCACATCATCGCCGCGTTGTCGATGTGCACCT
>JANNSB010000747.1:0-3743 GCA_031402175.1 Planctomycetaceae bacterium | reverse complement strand
CAGGTTCGGACATTCTGCAAGCACGGCGGAATGCGGGGAGAAGGCAGATACGCTCCGAGTCGACTCGACCACCACCAATGAACGGTCACACCCGAAATCCTCTAGCACGAATGTGCTGCATCGACGTTGGCGCGCCCATTGTCTACAATGACATCAGACATTCGCTGATTGCACTGGTGTGAGGCGGAACCCCGCGAGTTGACCGAGCGCACTTCCCTAAACTGCTGACTGAAAGCTCCGCTTACGCCCCAATTCTCACGAACTGGTCGATGGAGACGATCCCGCAGTCATACGATGACGCGGGCGGGATCAGGTGCTTTGAACGACTGTTGACCATTCAGGTTCTGCGCTGTTCGGCGGTGACTCGATGTGTCGCCGCGATTCTCGTTTACCAACACCGTTCAATTTGCCGTCCAGCGACGTAACGAAGTTTCTTGAGGATGCCTGCGAGGATACATGAGCCGTAAACCTGAACCATTGAACGCGGGACCGCCGCGCAAGCGCTGTCCGGTCTGTGGGCAGGTTTCGTATTCGGTCGAGGGAATTCATCCGCAGTGTGCGGCTCGGCAGTCGGACACGCAACGAGTCACGCAGTCCAAGGCGGCTTTGGCGGCTTCGCATTCAACTGCGGCTGCCGCCACGAAGGCGGACTTGAATCCCTGGCACACCACCTGCCCCAAATGCCACGCGGTCGTGCACATTCGCCGCAAGGTCTGCGAATGCGGTCAACCTTTGATCGAACGCCAGAACTAAGGAGTACAGTCGGATCCCGGTAACCATCCAACAAATCGGCCTGATTGTCACAGTACTGCTGGTGATCGGGCTGAGCGTCGTGGTCGTCCGATATTTCAGTTTGTGGCTGAGAGGGTGGAGCACCCGTGTCGGTATCAGCCTGCCGGCGCTGGTCTTCATGTCGCTGCGGAACGTCAATCCCCATGTAATTGTCGATGCGCAGGTTCTGGCGGTGCAGGCCGGCCTGCCGAAAACGACGAACGCAAAACTCGAAGGGCACTACCTGGCGGGCGGCAACGTACTAAAAGTCACGCGGGCCTTGATCATTGCGCATCGCGCTCGTATCCCCCTGTTGTGGGATACGGCGGCAGCCATCGATCTGGCGGGGCGCGACATCCTCGAGGCCATCCAGACGAGCGTGTATCCGATCGTTATCGACTGTCCCGATCCCGCCGGTGGAACGGTTACGGTCGACGGCGTCGCGCGGGACGGTATTCAATTGAAGGCCCGCGTACGCGTAACGGTGCGCACGAATTTCGAACGGCTAATCGGTGGAGCAACTCAGCGTACAGTCATCGCGCGTGTCGGGCAGGGAATAGTCACAGCCATCGGATCGTGTGACACCTACAAACAAGTGCTGCTGAATCCGCAGTTGATCGCCCAGCGTGTGCTCTCCGCGGGCCTCGATGCGCACACCGCCTACGAGCTGGTCTCGATCGACATTGCCGACATCGATGTGGGAGCAAATATCGGCGCCCGGTTACAGATCGATCAGGCGGAAGCGGACGTTCGCGTGGCTCGCGCTCATGCCGAGCAGCGTCGGGCGATGGCCATTGCACAGCAACAGGAAATGGTGGCTCTCACACAAGAAAACTACGCCTTGGTGGTGCTGAACGAGGCTGAAATCCCGCAGGGGTTGGCGCATTCATTCTCCAGGTACGCCGCGAGTCCGATCCGCCGTGCGCGACTTCCCAGAAGTTTCCAGGTGTCGCTCGAGGGCGTCCGCAAGCATTGACAGTTCGCGCTTTGGGTGTGTCAGCGATGCTCGCTGACTGTCCCATTGCTGGGAAGAGTGCGGTCAGAGGCCATAATTCCGACAATCCCGTCGATTCGCACTCGCCAGCCAGCCGATTCTCACCTATAGTTCGGTGGTTAAGAGCGGCGGTGATGCTGATGCAGCCCGCGCAACATCTTTCTTAACACGGCGCCGCTCGTCGTGAGAGTGAGTCGCTTCCCGTAGTTTCCTCAATCGGCATTGCCGTAGCGAGTGAAGCTCCTGTAAGCCGAAATCGCCAAATACGAGCTGAAAACTGGTTGGTTTGGAGTCAGTCGTCCTGGTTGCAGTAAGTCGCCGGGGGTTGATTTCAGAACACGGAATGAGAATGGATCTCTCATGAAACTCCGAAATCCCGCATTAGAACGGCTTTTCGTGCGTGGAATGGTCTCGTCGTTGAAATTGCTCTTCCGCACCGTGCGGACGGAGTTTCACATGGCGGAGCCCGACACAAATCCCTACGCGACGCCGCTTGGAACCGAACGGTATACCTACTGCGTGTGGCACGACTCGCTGATTCTGCCGCTGTTTGTCGGGCGGCAACGACATACGACAGCACTGGTGGGCATGCATCGCGACGGAACTTTTTTGACGAACGGACTGAGTGCGCTTGGCATACCTTGCGTACGGGGTTCGAGCTCCCGCGGGGGCGCGCGGGCCGTCAGGCAGATGCTGCAGGAGACTCACGATCGACACATCGTCATGACGCCCGACGGCCCGCGAGGGCCGCGACGAACCATGAAACCTGGCTGCGCCTTCGTAGCGTCGCGAACTGGTCACCCGGTCGTCCCTACCGCGTTCGCCTGTCGGCGGTCGTGGCACATTGGCACCGGTTGGACCGACTTGATGATCCCACGTCCGTGGACGCGGGCCTACGTGGTGACAGGGCAACCCGTACCCATTCCACCCGATGCGTCGCGCACAGAACTCGACGAATACACGGCCTTGATCCAGAACGAAATGGATCGGCTTAACTCAATCGCATGTGAACTCGCATCGGACTCCACGTCGGATGCGTGTCATACAACAACTCAAGGAGCAATCGTAAGTGACTCAAATCTTTGTAGGGAACCTGTCGTATCAGGCGTCTGAAGCCGATGTCAGGTCCGCATTCGAACGCTTTGGCCGCGTCACATCGGTACGCATGGTGGCCGATCAGATGACAGGACGGTCCCGCGGCTTCGCCTTCGTAACCATGTCCCAGTTCGAGGACGCCGAAGAAGCGATCGCTCGCCTGAACGGTTCATCCCTCGCTGGGCGAACCATCGTGGTGAACGAGGCGCGAGAGCGCGACAGCAAGTCGCCGGTGATCTCCACGCCGAGTCGGTTTCACTTGGTGTGAAGCACCGACCTGCAGTCGCAGACGTCCCGTTCTGACTTCGTCGTTCGCGGTCAGACCCTGCTGCGACCAAAGTTCGGCGACCAACGTCCAAATCTATGTACCTGCGACCTGAAATGACCTAGAATCAACAATAAGGGTTTGTTGATGCATAGGTGATTGCAGGACTCACATGTCGTCGAGCAGGTTCGACTCGTTTCGATTGTCATCGCCGTTCACTCGCAGGCGACTCCTGCAGGTGAGCGGGCTTGGCATGGCCGGACTGTCGGCCACTCGTGTCCTGGCTGGTGATGCGCTTGCTGGTGCTGGCTCACCGAAACGCTGCATCGTGCTGTTTCTCTTCGGCGGGCCGCCGCAACAATCGACGTGGGATCCCAAGCCTGATGCCCCTGCCGAGGTTCGTGGGGAGTTCGCTCCCATCGCCACTTCCGTGCCCGGCATCTCAATTGGCGAAGGCTTGCCGCTGACTGCCCAACTCATGCAGCACATCGCGCTGCTGCGGGCCGTCGCGACCGACGACAACGCTCATTCCTCGAGCGGCTACTACATGCTCACTGGCATGCCCCACATCCCGATGAATCAGGAGAATGCCAATCCCGGCTTTCCGAACGACCATCC
>JANNSB010000746.1:0-2073 GCA_031402175.1 Planctomycetaceae bacterium | reverse complement strand
GCCGAGGGAACTGCGTCAGAAAGTCGAGATCATCGTCACGGAATGGATCGTAGATGAGGCGTATCCAGGTTAGTTCCGCCGACGGTGGCTCCATGTCGAGCAGCCGTTCGAGCAGGGCCTCGCCGCAATAATCTGCTGGCCAGTCGGTGTTTGATTCATCGCCTGCCCGGCCCCAGTCGCGCAACATAAGGCCGAGTTCGGCTTGGGGCAGTTCGGCCGTCAGCTTTCGCAGGCCTCTGAGGGTGACTTCGGTTTGCCGCAACAGCACGCGCTCCAGCGAGTCGGAGTCCGCAAGTTCTTTCAGACCCTCGTCGGTGACCTGGCAATAGGTGAGGTCCAACACCTGCAGCCGCGGAAGCCGCGCAAGGTGCGCCAGTCCGGCATCGGTGACGCGCGCACCCGCCACAGTCAGATGCCGCAGGTTCTCGAGTGGCGACAGTTGCTGCAGTCCGTCATCGGTGATCAGCGTAAACGCGATCGACAGCGATTCGAGGTTCTTCAATTGGGCGATCTGCGCCAGGCCTTCATCAGTGATGGCTGTGCGGCTCAGGTCGAGTCGCCTCAACTCATCTAATCGCGGCAAGTCGGCGAGGCCGGCATCTGTGATGTGGGTTTTCGTGACCGACAATGACTCGAGTTTCAGCATCTCGCACACATGCGCCAATCCCGCGTCTGTGATGCCTCCGCAATACTGGTCGTACACATCCACCTCGGAGGACATCGAACGCCACCCGATCTCCCCCACCCAACCCGTGTCCGACTGCCAGCGGTTGGTGTCACCGTTAATCGCCAATTCCCGCAGTTGCTGAAGCTGCTTCAGAAAGACCATCGACGCATCATCGATGTTGCGGCATTCGCGCAGCGTGAGCCGACGCAGGTTCGCGAGTTCAGCGAGATGAGGCAGCCCGCTGCCGGTGATCCCGGTGCGGTCGAGATTCAACTCCTCCAGGGACGCCACCTGTCTCAGATACCTGAGGCCTTCGTCCGACAGGCTGCGCATCTCGAGATTGAGGCTGCGGAGTCGCGTCAGTGCGGCCAGCCTCGACAGGTCGCGTTCATTGAGCGGATCGGGCGAGAACCCCGGATCAATCTCGCGAGCTCGATCCAGCCGTAGATCGACGATCCAACGCTCTCCATTTTCGACTTCGACGTCGAACTCGCCATCCAGTGCCGTAATCCATCGCGCGGTGGGAGGATCAAGTTGGGCCATCGCGGATTGATGCGGCAGCAACACACCTGCAAACGCCAACAATCCGATAAGGGCGGCATTGAGCCGGCCCCGCATTTCCAACGCGTTGTTCGCCATTTGATGTCCTCCGTTCCCATCGGCAATCAGCGTGCGACGAGAGGCAACGCTGTGAAATCGACTGCGATGTTCGATGCCCCTATTCGAGTTTGAGGGCACCTACACAAGTTCAGCCAGCATTCGGTGCGATGGTCAGTGTACCGCGAACAGGCGCCATCGGGAGAGCAGTTTCCATTCAATTGGTCGCACTCAGTTTCAAGCATCAACAAGCAGGAGTTTCCCATGACCACTACCACCTCGCGACATTCCCGTCGCCCACCCGTATCTCACGATTTCGACCCCGCATTGCGACTGCGCCAGTCGATGGCGGCCGTGCGGCTGAGCTGCACCTGGCTCGGTGTCCGCAAAACCCTCACGCCGCAACAGAAGGCTCAGGCTGCCGACACATTCGGTGCCGAACGCGACTATCTCTCCGCCGGCAAGAAACTCCTCGACACTTCGCACCCGGCGTTCAAGCTTGTGACGCAGATCAAGGGGAAGGCCGTCCAATACTGGAAGGCGCTGACTCTCCCCTACCCTGAGCCCGGCATCCGGCTGCTGCCGCAGCGCGCCGTTCAAGAGTTCAGCGCGCAGATGCAGGTGTTTCAGGATGAACTCACTGGGGCAGTGGCGCAGCTCGAACAACAGTACGACGAGTTGCGGGATCTGGCCCGCGATCAGCTTGGAGATTTGTTCCATGCGGGCGACTATCCCCCGACGCTGATCGGCCTGTTCGCCATCGAACATGACTTTCCGCCGGTGGAGCCGCCACCGTACCTGCAGACGCT
>JANNSB010000745.1:0-2137 GCA_031402175.1 Planctomycetaceae bacterium | reverse complement strand
ACCACGGATGGCACGGATCAGGCGGATCTTCGCGGATCTGAGTCAGTGAAGAAGGTTCTGTTTCTGATCCGCGAAAACCAGTGCCATCCGTCCGATCCGTGGTCTATCAGAAGTGGGCCCACCATTTACAAGCTGCACCCGGATTCCCCAGGACGAAAACAGCCCCTGCCGACGATCGGCACAGCAAATGCAATGGTCATTTGTTGGTGTCTGCGCTGTTCACTCGAACAATTCCGTCGCGACCGTGCCGCGCCGCCTGACAGCGACATTGTCGGATTCATTTCTGACGACTCACCCCCGAGAGTCCCATGACTGCAGAACACGACCGGCTCAAAGAAGCCAACGCCCTGGATGTTCCGTGGAAGAAATGGGGGCCTTATCTCAGCGAACGACAATGGGGAACGGTCCGTGAGGACTACAGCGAGAATGGTGACGCCTGGAACTTCTTCACCCACGACCATGCCCGCTCGCGGGCGTATCGCTGGGGCGAAGACGGTCTGGCCGGCATCTCGGATGATCAGCAGCAGCTCTGCTTTGCCTTGGCCCTGTGGAACGGGAAGGATCCGATCCTCAAGGAGCGGCTGTTTGGATTGACCAACAGCGAAGGCAACCACGGCGAAGACGTCAAGGAGTACTACTTCTATCTCGACAGCACGCCGACCCACTCGTACATGAAGTACTTGTACAAGTATCCGCAGGCGGCTTTCCCCTATGCCGATCTGCTGGAGACGAACCGCCGGCGCAACCGCAACGACATGGAGTACGAGCTCCTCGACACCGGCGTGTTCCAGGATGATCGCTACTTCGATGTCTTTGTCGAGTACGCCAAGGCCGGTTCGGAAGACATCCTGGTGAGAATCACGGCGGCCAACCGGGGCCTGACGCCGCGGAACTGCACCTCCTGCCGACCCTGTGGTTCCGGAACGACTGGTCGCAATGGATCGCAGCATCGAACCGAGCCGCTGAAAAACCAGCTTTGAAGCAAGTCAAGACTTCCGTCGGCACGAGCGCCGTCGCGGGAAAGCACTCGGTGCTCGGTGAATTCACGCTCTACTGCGAAGGCGAGGCGCCGCTGCTCTTCACCGAGAACGAAACCAATCACGAGCGGCTGTTTCCCGGGCAGAAGAACGAAAGCCCGTTCGTCAAAGATGGCATCAACGACTGCGTGGTACACGGCAATCTGAGCGCGGTGAATCCCGCGAATCAGGGCACGAAGGTCGCAGCGCACTATCAATTCATGGTCGGTGCTGGTCAGACGAAAGTGATTCGCTTGCGGCTCTCCAAAGCTGCCGCGGACCAGAACAGCAAGCCGTTTGGCAAGCCCTTTGATCAGGTGTTTGCGGACAGAATTCGCGAAGCCGACGAGTTTTACAAGTCCGTCACGCCGCCGTCTGTGAGTGCCGACGCGGCCAACGTCATGCGCCAGGCCCTGGCCGGCATGCTCTGGAGCAAGCAGTTCTTTTTCTTCGACGGCGACAACTGGCTGGATGAGCACAACTCCAACCCGCTGCATTCCGGATACCACAACTCCCGGAATTCGGAGTGGTTCCACATGATGAACAAGGACATCATCTCGATGCCCGATAAGTGGGAGTATCCGTGGTACGCGGCCTGGGATTTGGCCTTCCACACGCTGCCGCTGGCGATCGTGGACCCCGACTTCGCCAAAGAACAGATGAGGCTGATGCTCAAGGGGGTGTACCTGCATCCCAGCGGACAGCTCCCGGCCTACGAGTGGAATTTCAGCGACGTGAACCCGCCGGTTCATGCCTGGGCGACTCTCTTCCTGCATCGCACCACGCAGGCTCTGGGCGGCGAGACGGACGTCGACTTCCTCAGAGGGGCGTTCAACAAGCTGATGCTGAACTTCACCTGGTGGGCGAATCGCAAGGACCGCTTCGGCAAGAACGTCTTCGAGGGAGGCTTTCTCGGCCTCGACAATATCGGCGTCTTCGACCGCAGCGCCCCGCTCCCCACCGGCGGGCACCTGGAGCAGGCTGACGGCACGGCCTGGATGGCGTTGTTCAGCCAGAACATGACGGAACTCGCCGTCGAGCTCGCTGCCCACGATCCTGTTTACGAAGACATGGTCCTGAAGTTCGTGGAGCAATTCTACTACATCTCCGCAGCCATGAAC
>JANNSB010000744.1:0-1660 GCA_031402175.1 Planctomycetaceae bacterium | reverse complement strand
GCTGGCGATCGATCCGGAGGAGGACAAGGAAGTCTTCGTCCACCACGGCGCCAGGTCTCCCGCACGTGTTGCTGAGCAGATATGCGAGCCGGTTAACGGGTATCATCCCCTGCGAGAAGTTGCCCAGGTTTAGAGCTCGGCATACGGGCAAGTGCGAATAATCCGCGTTCAGTTTCTTCCAAACCGGGCGTCAGGCGCTCAAAAATCACGCAAAAATCACGCGGATGTAACGCCGGCCTGCCTCCCGTAACGGGCAATCGCCCGCAGGGCGCATGCCCGATTCGGGAATAAAGGCCAATAATCCTGCAGCCGTGCGGATTATTGGCCAATAATATTCGTCATTATTCCCGATCCGGATTATTGGCGAATAATCTGGCCTTTCGCCGCACGTCTCCAACCCATAGGTTTTATCGCGCAAAAATCACCACACGTACCGTCGGGGAAGCCAAGAAAGAGACAATTCAAATCATCAAGTCGCCCTGCAAATAGCGGAGGAAGGCCGCCGCCATTTGTGGTGATCGACAACACTCTGGCGAGAAGCCGTCCCGGTCTTGAGACCCTTCCGGGGGAATGCGTCACACCAAGATGGTCGATAGCACGATCGCCCAAAACGCTACCCCCTGGGATGTTGACGGGACTGGTCCGCCGATGTCCTTGCCAGGTTGCTGGTAACACCTTCGAAACACATGCAGGCTGAGTCCGCCGTCAAGCGGCTGGTAAACGTCTTCGTCCATTGGACTTGCGCTGCGCAGCACACGCATGTGTCCATGCGCAACCAGTGAAGCTTCGGAGTGAGTCTGCACGAAGAGCGCTCCCTGAAACCGGCGGCGCATTCCGAACAGAGATTTTGTCACGCCCATTGCAGTCACTTTGCCACACGCCTTTTGGTGTGAAATCATTCACCGAAGCGGATGTCTTCAATGTGTTTTGGCCTTGGCAACAGGGTTGCCGCACCGATGGCTTTTCGAGCCCGATCGCCAACTTTTGGACCAGTTTCCCTCTAAGGTGCTCCAATGCCGAGTGAAAGTAACTCGTCACTGCCGCCTAACCCGGCGCCTCCCCCCCGGAGGAAGCGGCTGAATGCGGAATAAACGCGAATAATCTGGCATTCTGCGTAAACCGCGTGGATTGTGGTAGGTGCAGCGATTTCAGCAACGTCTTCGGCGCACGACGGATCCACTCGAAAAAACACTGCTGCGCATGCCTCTCCACATCGTGTGCGCATGCCTCTCCCAACCATGTGCGCGCTGCCCTCCACACCTTGCGCGCATGCTCTCCAAACCGTGTGCGCACGCGTCTCCACACCGTGCGCGCATGCTCTCCAAACCGTGTGCGCATGCCTCTCCACGCCTCTCCCAATCATGTGCGTACGCCCTCCAAACTATGTGCGCGCTGCCATGCGAGTATCTTTCCGTTATTCGCCAACAGCGAGCGTCGGTCGTACCCGCGTCGTGCACAGCGGCATGTCAGTTCGACGAGGGTAAGTGCTTGCACCAGGTCGAGGAGAACGAAGCCGGCGTGTAGTCCATTCCACTGCCCGTTACTCCTGGGGAACCTCGACTGCCAGCCGACATGTCAGGCTCACGATCCCCTCGGCAGTGGTCCTGATGTGATGATTGATGATGACTTGATCGGGCAGCCCGGTGCGGTCGAAGTTGCC
>JANNSB010000743.1:0-6565 GCA_031402175.1 Planctomycetaceae bacterium | reverse complement strand
CCGAGCAGACGATGCGCGAGATCGATCTTGAAGTGCAGCGGATCATCGGGGAGTGCATGACGACGGCGAGTGACGTGCTCCGCGAGCGACGCGACGTGCTGGAACATCTCACCCGCGACCTGATTGAACGCGAAGTGATGGACCAGGAACAGTTCGAGACGATTCTGCGGAGCCATCAAACAGGGCCGCAGATCAAGCCGGGGACGTTTGTCACGAAGTCGGCGACAACAATCGAGCCGCCTGCAGCTGCTGAATCCGGGCCAGCTCAACTGGCGGAGTAGCGAGAACCTTGAATTGATGTTGCGTTTCGCAAAGTCACGGAAATGGACCGCGGATGATGCGGATTTCCGCAGATCTGAGCGACTTGTCTCCGATCCCCAAACATTTTCAGATCCGCGAAGACCCGCGTCATCCGCCCAATCAGCGGCCTATCTTCAGGCTACATCCCATCCACGACGACCACCTCCGCTGATGAGTTTTGAGGTCGTTGAACTTCGAGAGTGACGCCGGCGTCGCTGCGTTCACGCAAGTCGATCCGAAGGACGATGCGGTGCCGTCCGGCTTCAAGTCGCCGCAGAAATTGCGCTTGCGATCCCACCTCGTCCTGCTCAATCCAGGCCGTCACCCCGTCGGCGGAGTTGAGGACGAATTGCATGTCCCCCGGCTCACTAACATCGATCTCCCCCATGACGTATTGGATGGGCGACAGGTCCGCCGCGCTGACTTCGTCGAGCGGCAGCCTGCCGTTCACCCACGAATAGGCCGGTACCCAGTTTTGAGAGCCCAACACGAGAGCCGAGTATGTGGTCGGGGTCGGCACGTCTTCCAGAACTTCCATGTCGGCCCCTCGCAGCACTCGCCAGCGCTGCATGCGCTGCGTTTCGCGAATCGCAAATTCACCCGGCTTGCCCAGGTTCGTGAGAAACGCCAGCAGGTCGATCATTTCCTGTCTGGTCATGAACTTGACGAGTCCCTTGGGCATCAGCGACTTGCCTTCAACCTCTTCATCAATGTCGTCGATGGGAATGATGATGAGTTGCCCGTTGGCGTCGCGCAGTTGCAAGCGATCCTCAGTGCGGTCCACGAAGATGCCCTGCAGGATGTCGCCGTCGACGGTTGCCACTGTCAGCGAGATAAACGCCTCTTTCACATCGCGATCGGGATTGAGCACGGAGTGAATGATGTAATCAGCAGGTGAACTCGACCCAATGGCGCTGAGGTCCGGCCCGACCTGTCCGCCGGCCTTGCTGACGGCGTGACACTTAAAACAGCTCAGATCGCCGCGGCGGAAGACCTGCTCGCCGCGGACAGGATCACCCGATTCGACGATCTCTTGGGCAATGAGCGCCACTTCTTCCGGCGTCGGCGGCTGCGGATCCGCATCAAACCCCGCAAATCGCCCCAACGCCGTCGAGAGCGAACCATCGCTGCGTCCGACCGAGTACATGTACCGTAGGGCGAGTTTGGCGATGTCTTCTTGAATCTCACGGCCTTCGATTGCCGCGGCCAATACATCGCTGCCTCCTTGCTTCTGCAGGAAGGCGTCGAGCACGACTCTGGGATCATCGGATCCTCCGGGGGCCTCCAGAATTCCCGCGGCATGATCCGCGGCTTCTTCGACATTCAGGTTCACCAGGCCTGCCACTCCCAGCGATCGAATCTCAAATGTCTGCGCGGTGCCGCACATGGCGCGCAAAGTTTCCCCAGCAGCCTCGTCACCGAGTTGAACGAGCGAACGCACGGTTGCGCGACGCAGGTCGGCTGGCGTCGCTGCATCAAGCGCCAGCGACTGCAGCGTCCCCGTTGAAGAACTCACATTCCATGCACCGCATAGCGCAACGGCCGCCAACTTCGTCGCGGCGTCGTCGCTCGTGAGTAGATATTCAATTCCCGACAGATCGCCCGTCGGCTGCACTTTGCGCGTCTCGGCGGCATCCAGAAGTTGACGCAGTCCTTGCAATCGCAACTCAACCGGCCAATCGACTGCCGTCAATACCTGGTCGTACAGGAACCGCAAGTCGTGCTCGTTGCCGCGAGAGCCAACGATGTCGACCAGGCTCGGTAGCCGGTCGACCGCGACCCTGCCGCTGCGCCAGAGGCGCATCACCGAACCGACGGCGCTTTCAGGCTCGTCATCGAAGGCCATCCCGAGGCGCGGGGCGAGACTGCAGGCGATCGCAATCGTCAAGTAGATTGGGAGGCGGCCTCGTCGGCGAACCGATTTCATCATGCGCTCCGAGTTCCTGCAGTGAACATTGTTGAGTACGCAGTTTCGCAGCACGAGTGCGAGCAGCGCGATATCAATTGTGAGCAAACGACATTGCCGTCGTCAAAGGGCTCATTCCGACCACAAGCCGTGACGCGGTTCTTGTTGCGTCAATTCCGCGAGTCGTTTCATGAGGATTTCCACATCGGCACTGGGATTCTTGGGCGGAACGATCTTGATCGTCAGCAGTTGGTCGCCATTGTGCTTCGTCCTGTGATCGGGAAATCCCTTTCCGCGCAGCCGGAGCTTGGCTCCCGATGCGGCACCCGGAGGAATCGTTACAGTGACCAGCCCTTCATTCAGCGTCGGGACATCGATCTTCGCTCCCAGCGTCGCCTCGGTGATCGTGATGGGCACGTCCAACAGTAGATCGCTGCCATCCCGCTGAAAGTAGCGATGCGGAGCGACGTTGACCGTCACCAGCAGGTCGCCGGGTGGTCCGCCGGCGATACCCGGCTGCCCTTGCCCGGCCAACCGCACGACCCCCTGGTCCCGAATGCCCGGCGGGATCTTGACGGTGAGCACCGAAGTGCCGGAGGCATGTTTCACGCGAAGTTCGTACTCGACCCCGTTCGCCGCCGTCTCGAATGTAATCTGGATCGACGATTGCATGTCGGCCCCCTGCTGCGGGCGCGGTCCGCTCCAGGTACTGCGTCGGCCTCGTCCCCCGCCACCGAACGCTCCGCCGAGCAGGTCCGACAGGTCGATGTCCCCTTGTCCGAATAGGTCGCCCAGATCGATCGGCCCAGCTCCCCCATGAGGATGAGGTCCACCAGGCTTGAAGTGCTTGTAGTTCTCTCCGAACTGATCGTAGGCCTTGCGCTTCTCCGGATCGCTCAAGACTTCGTTGGCCGCACTGGCCGCCTTGAAGCGTTCGGCAGCAGAATTGTCACCCGGCTTGGCGTCGGGGTGATTTTCCTTGGCGAGTTTCTTGTACGCCTTGCGAATCTCGTCGGCCGACGCGGTGCGCGAAACGCCAAGAGTCTGGTAGAAGTCTTGATGGGCCATTTACTACGTGGTTGGTAATGAGTAGTCGGTAGTAGGTAGGAGAGATCGCAGTGCCGCTGCCAGCATTCATTGTGAATGCACATCATACGCACCAAGACACTCAAGTCACCTTGATCCATCGGCTCAGGAGGAGACTGGGGACCAGTAGCAGAATGACGGCAACTGCGTACAACAGGCCCGGCTCGCCCGCATGTGCGTAGATCAGCACCGCATCCAAGGTGATGATCGACAGAATCATCGTCTTGACCGCAAGCTGCACCGCCCTTGGCTGGGGATCGCTGATCGCCGCCGCCAGGCGCCGATTGATGGTCATTGCGATCACGAGCAGCACGAACAACGATACCGTCTGGTCGCCACCGATCGGCCAGCGCAGCACCCAGGCCATCAGAGTCGCTAACCCGAAATTGATGACCAGCATCGCCGCGCCGAGGGCATTCCGCCGACTCACTTTGGCTTCGGTGCGGGCAAACCAGGTCACTCCCGCGATATAGATTCCCAGACCCGATGCGACCCACAACTGAGGCATCTGCAAAACCGATATCAATGAGGACAGCCCGCCGCTCGCTCCGAGAAGGACATTCAGAAAACGGCAGCTTCCCATCATCACTGGTCCGATGGGCGTGCGTTTGAGTCCGCCGTCGTAGCACATGATGCACGCCGCCAGTAGCACGGCGACCTCTAGGCTGGCTCGTCCCGCCCACGCCGCCGCTGCGATGCCGATAGCCATCAAGACGCTGCCGAAGATCGCCGCTCCGCGAACGCTGATTTGCCCGGAAGGAATGGGCCGCCCAGGACGTTCGGCCGCATCCTGTCGTCTGTCGAACAGGTCGTTGAAGACCATTCCTGAGAGATAGAGTCCCGCCGACGTGATTAACAGGCAGACGAAATCTTGTACCGTGACGGCTTCCCGGATCGTGCCGACGGCCAGTAACCAGCCAAGCACAATGTCCGCCAGCGCCGTAAAGACGGCGGGAAATCGGCACAAGCGCAACCAGGGAAGGAATCGCGACATCGAGGCCCTACTGGCGATTACGTCCGGGTGCGTGAGTAGAAGGGAAGCTTGACCACTTCGGCGGCAATCCGCTGGCCGCGCAGATCCACTTCCAGCGCCGTGCCGACGGCCGATGCCTCGCGTTCGACGAGGGACATTGCGATCGATTGCTGCAACGTGGGAGAGTAAGTTCCCGACGTGACACGGCCGACCTGCCGTCCCTGTTGCAGCACGATGGCGCCTTCTCGGGCGATACGCTTTCCTTCCAGCCGAAGTCCCACGCGCGTCTGCAGCGTGCCATGAGTCTTCCGTTTCACGATCGCTTCCTTCCCCACGAAGTTGGCCCCATCGAGATGCACGCCGAAGCCGAGGCGGGCCGTAATCGGATCGACGGTCTCGTCCATTTCGTGGCCATAGAGCGGCATGCCGGCTTCCAGTCGAAGAGTGTCGCGACAGCCGAGCCCGCAGGGCTGCACCTGGAGCTGCTGTCCCGTCTGCAACAGCGTCTCCCAAAACCGAACGGCCTGATCTGACGGCAAGATGACCTCGAAGCCGTCTTCTCCTGTATAACCAGTGCGGCTGATGATTCCCGATTCCCCCGACACGACGGCAATCATGCCGGTGTAGTACTTCATCGCCTGCAAGTTCGCCTTGACCAGCGGCTGCAGCAGATCGAGCGACTTCGGACCTTGGATCGCCACCATCGCCCACGATTCGGTCAAATCCTTGAGGGCGATGTCCCACGCGCCGAGATGGTCTTCCATCCAGTTCCAGATCTTCGCGCGGTTCGACGCGTTGGCTACGACGAGATGGTAATCGGCAAAGCGGTAGACCAGCACATCGTCGAGTATGCCCCCGTTCTCGCGGCAGACCAGCGAATAGCGGATCTCGCTCGACTGCATGGAGGGAACATTGGCCGTCAATAGATGATCGAGAAACTCGGTCGACTGACCTCCGATCACCTGAAACCGCGCCATGTGCGATATGTCGAACAGCCCGACGCTCTGCCGCACCGTCTGATGTTCCGCGGTGATCGACGAGTAATAGACCGGCATCGACCAGCCGGCAAACTCAACCATCTTGCCGCCGTGAGCGACGTGCCAATCGTGCAGGGGGGTGTGGAGCATCTCAGTGGGACGAAACCGTTGAGGGTTGGGACAGCTCACATGGTAACGATGTCGCGGAGAGAATGGAGCGTCTGAGCCGGAAGCGTCAGCGACGGTGTGTGCGTCAAGCAAGTCGGTGGTTTCATATTCCCCCTCTCCCCCGCTGCAACATTGGAACAAGTGGATAGCACTTGGCGGGCGAGAGGGGACTTACCGACTTTCGAGACGCACACGTTCAGCGACGGCCTCGCTGTCGACACATTTCAAGGCACCTGGACAGAGGACCTCATCGACGCGTGAACTGACGACTGGCGCGGGCTACAGTAACCGGCATCGGCGTTCGTCGCTTTAGGAGTAATGCACTGATGATTTCCTGCCTGGGGCTGTCCCCATCATTCGGGTTCGGCGATCGCACTGGTCTGGCGACGCCGGGACACGTCGCGGCCGCGCTGGAGGCCGCCAACGGCATCGAGCCGATCTTTCCGCAGCAGTCGATCCGAGAGATGTCGCGCACTCGCCGCACTCCCGAACAGGTGATGAACGACGCCTTGAACGGCATGCGACAAGCCGGCTGGACCGGACTCAGCGGAGCGGATGCCGACCACCTCAAGACTCCCCAGGACGTCGATGTGACCGCCGCCGTCGGTTTCACGTTCTTTACGATCGATCCCTCGGAACACGTCGATCAGCATGCCGATGACTACGATGAAGCCACCGTGCGAGGCAAGTCTCACGAGTTGGGGGACATCGCTCACTGGATCGCGAAGTACACGGGCCGCACGTTGTCACTCTCCACCGGTACGACGATCGAATTCACCGAACAGGCCGTACTGCGGGCCGCAGTGAAATATGGTCGGGCGATTCAGGCGGCCATTCAACTGGCTCGGCACATTGAACAGGTGCATTCGAGACTTGGTCGGGCCTTCGAGATCGAGTTATCCGTCGACGAGACTGCTCAGCCGACGACACTGGTCGAGCACTTCATCATCGCCGAGCAATTGCAAGAGAACGCGAAGGGGCTGGTGAGTCTGGCCCCGCGGTTCATCGGCGACTTCGAAAAGGGAGTCGATTTCATCGGCGACATAGCGGCCCTGGAGAGTTCGCTGCGCGATCACGCAGAGATCGCGAAGACGCTCGGACCCTACAAGCTCAGCCTGCATTCCGGGTCCGACAAGCTCTCGATGTATCCCGCGC
>JANNSB010000742.1:0-9001 GCA_031402175.1 Planctomycetaceae bacterium | reverse complement strand
CGGATCACCTTCGGTCTCCAGCGGGTTGTGCTCGCCGCCGAGATAGTGTCCGCCGAAATAACCGGGACGCAGGCCGATGCTCATCGCGTAGGGGATGCCGACATTCGCCGGCATGCCCGGTCGGCGGGAACCCGTCATCTTCGTGACGATGCTGCCGAAGAACGGATAGCGCTGGGCCGAGTCCGCCCCGCTCACGTCGCCATGGCCCGTGAGCATCCAGTGTCCGCCGGTGAAGTGGTCACCCGTGTCATGGTGCATCGACCGGATGATCGAAAACTTGTCGGCCACGCTCGCATGCCGCGGGAACAGCTCGCAGACGTCCATCCCCGGCACTTTGGTCGGGATGTGCGTCCAGATACCGCGATAGTCGATCGGCGCGTTCGGCTTGGGATCATAGGTGTCGTGCTGACTGGGCCCGCCGTCCAGCCAGATCAGGATGAGCGAAGTGTCCTTCGCGGCCCCGGCTTCGCTGGCCTGAGCGCGGGCCGAAAGCATCTGGCTCAGAGAGAGTCCGCCCATCCCCGCCAGTCCGACCTGCAGAAACGACCGCCTGCTCCAGCCATCGCAATACGGCCGGGTCTTGCTCAGTTCCACGCGAATCATCCAGTCCCCCCTCCAAAGCATCGTGCAACGCGAACCCATTCATTTCGCGTGATGCGTTATAGCTTAGATCGTCCGAAACCGGTTGGCAAGATGAATGGAATGGGGCAGGGGCGGAGTTACCGGAATTCCGAGCGGCGGGGTTTAGCCCCGCCGGCAGGCCGCGGGTTGCTAGCCCGCACTGGATTGGACGACCGGCTGCGTCTGGGCGATCGCTGCGAAGATGCCGGCAATCATTTCGCCTTTACCGGCGAAAAGACCCTCCGGGCCGCCCGCGTGCAGATAGATGAACGGCGCTTCGTACAGTGCGTCACGCTCGATCACGCCGCGTGCCGTCAACTGATCGATGATCATCTCGACAAACCGAATCTGCGGCGGCGTCAGGCTTTGATCGGAAAGCAGTTGCGAAAACGCGGCCTGTGCCGCGGCGCGGTCCAGGCCCACCAGGCTGCGCACGAAATACACCAGCGACGGCGCGCGGCTTCGCGCGAGCAACCCCTTCAACAGCGCCTCGCCGTCCTCTTCGCCGATCTTCACCAGCATCTTTTCCAGCTCCAGCAGATCGGTTTGGGTCAACGGCTGGTTCGTGCGCAATCGATGAATCACGATGTTGTTCAGATGGCTCTGCAGGTACTGCTCGACTTTTTTCTGGTATTCCACCCCAGTCATTCTCGGGATGTCGATGATCGCGTCCTCGTTCACGCCGGTAATCTCGTCCTCGAAGTCCGTGAACACGATGTGCCGCTGGGTTTTGTCCAGTAGCGGCACCAGTTCGCGCAAGCGCAGCCGCATCTCCTCCAGCCCGGCGATGTCGATGCCCACCCAGAACTCCGTCTCCTGCATCGCCTGCAGATAGCCGAGCTGCGCCTTCACTGCGGGGACCGCGCTCTTCTCTTCCAATAACATCGCGATCTCGACCGCCTTCTTCCGGTCCTTCTCGAAACCGCTCACGTCGTGCTCAACCGTCGCCAGTTGCATCCGCAGCGCCATCAGGTCAAACAAACGTGATTCAATCTCTTCGGCTGCCATCTCGCTGGGCAGCCCAGCGACTTCTTCCTGCAGTGTGTCGCGGTCTTCGTCGCTCAGGGCGTCCCACGCGTTGCGTTCCTGGAACTTGCTCACGGCCTCCAGGTGCATCCGCACGATGAAGTTCTCGGCGTTCATTGCCGCCACTTCCGCATGCAGCAGGTTCGTCGTTGGCGTGCGCACCTTGTCGTCGGGATCGAGTGCTGGCGTCTTCTGGGTGTGGCCGACCAGTTCGACGCGCCCGCGAAACAGCCTCGCCCCCAGCGGCATTCCGCCGCCGCGCTCGATGCCGTCAGGGTTCATCTTGAAGAAGTCGAAGTTGTAGCAGAAGTCGAAGATCCGAAAGTCCTTCTTGTCCATTCCCGGCCCGAACAGGTCCGGGCACAACCGCGTGCCGCGGCCGATCATCTGCCAGAATTTGATCTTCGAGTACACCGGCTTGAAGAAGACCAGATTCGCTGCCTCCGGAACGTCGATGCCCGTGTCGAGCATGTCCACCGAAATTGCGATGTGCGGGTCTTTATTCTTGATCGAGAAGTCGTCGATCAGGCTCTGCGCGTACGTCGCATAGTTGTCGATCACCCGCGCGAATTTCCCCGTGTGCTGCGGATAGTGGTGGTTGAAGCGCTCCTCGATGAACAGCGCATGCTCATGGTTCCGCGCGAAGATAATCGTCTTCGCCAGCCGATCGCCCCCTTCCACCTTGTTCCCGTTCTCCATCAGGTATTGCAGCGCCTGATCGACCGTGTTGGCGTTGAACAGCCAGTTGTTGATCGCCTGTGGTTCCACCCGCGCGGGCACCGTCGGCGTCGGCGAGTCATCGCCCCAGTCGGTCGATTCCCATTCCTCTTTCTCCGCCTCGCTCAATTCGTCGTACACGATGCCTCTGCCGGGAAACTTCAGGTTCACCTGGATCGCCTTTGGCGGAACCAGGAACCCGTCCGCCACCGCCGTCTCCAGTTCATACGCATCGGTCGGCACGCCCGGCTGCAGGCCGAACAACTGATACGTGTTCCGATCCACCTGCTCGCGTGGCGTTGCGGTCAGGCCCACCAGCAGCGAATCGAAATAGCGGAAGATCGCCCCGAACTTCTGGTAGACCGACCGGTGCGCCTCATCGATGATCACCAGATCGAAGTGACCCACGCCGAAGCGCGCCTCAAAGCCGGCCGCCCCCGGTTCCGTCTCGTCGATCAACCCCATCATCGTCGGATACGTGCAGACATAGACTCTGCCCGTCGTGTCCTTCTCCGTCACCAGATTCACCGGACTCGAATCCTTCAGGTGCTTTTTGAACGCATTCACCGCCTGCCGCACCAGCGCCACCCGGTCGGCGAGGAACAGCGCCCGCTTCACCCACCCGGCCCGCTGGAGCAGGTCGACCAGCGCCACCGCCGTGCGGGTCTTGCCCGAGCCGGTCGCCATCACCAGCAGCGACTTGCGATGCCCGGACGCAAAGTGCTGCGCGATGCTCCCGATCGCCCGCTTCTGGTAGTACCGCTCGACGATGTCGTTCTTCACCTGCGCCACGTCCAGCGGCTTGCGCTGCTCGCGCCGTCTAATCAGCGTGTCCAGCTCCTCCTTCTTGCAGAACCCCGCCACCTCCCGCGGCGGGTACATCTCGTCGTCCCACAGCCAGGTCGTGTATCCGTTGGTGTAATAGATCAACGGCCGCTGGCTGTGCATCTTTTCCAGACAATCGGCGTAGAGCTTCGCCTGCTGCTGGCCGACGCGCGGGTCGCGGATCGTTTTCTTCGCTTCCACCACCGCCAGCGGTTTGCCGTCATCCCCCCAGAGGACGTAATCGACATAGCCGACGCCGCGCTGGTTCGGCATGCCGGTCACTTCGTATTCCCGATCGCGCGGCTGATCGAGCGCCCAGCCCGCCCGCTGCAGTTCCAGATCGATGATTCGCTTGCGGGTCGTCGCCTCGTCATAGTCGTGCGTGTCGGGAACCTTCTCGTTCTCCGCGCGGATCGCCGCCACGCGCTGCTGCAACTCCTCGATCTGCGTCTCCAGCTCGCGTCGCTTCTCCTCGGCCTCGTCCCGCTGTTTCGTGATCGCTTCGAGTTTTTCGATCGCGACGACCGGGGCCGCCTGCGCAGCCGGAATGATCGACTCGTCGTACGTCACCCCTACCAGCTTCTCCGCCCCCTTGCGCAGGTAGGTTCGACCGGCCCAGTAGAGGACGTGATACAGCTCGCGCATCACATCGAGCGCCGCCGACGGCTCGGGGGCCTTGTTGCCGTGCACGGCGTCGTTGCCGCGCTTGCGGACGTACTCCGCCTTCTGCCAGATCGTCTGCCCGACGACCTGCTGAAACGTCTGGTCGTTCAGATACCCGTCAAGGTTCTGCACGCGCGGCGGGGCGAGCCGCTTGTCCAGCCGGTAGATGCGCTTGACGAGTTGTTCGAGCGTGTGCCGGGCATGAAAGCAGGACGCGCGCGGATCGCCGTTGATGCTCCGTTCGGCCAACGTGGCCCCCTCGGCCGCGTGCGGAAACTCCTGGGCCAGAAACGCGAAGTTCGCGGAGATGTTCACGGCCATAGCGGTTGCCCTAGAGTTCTCCCCGGAATGCGCGGGACTGGAGCGAGGCGAAGAGGGTGTCGAGTTCGGCGAGGTGTGTGTGACCAAGCGCAGCCATGCCTCCGACGGACGCGACGACCTTATCAAACGAGTGTTGGACGCTTACAGGCGGGCATATCGCCTCAATCTTCCGAAGTTGCTTGATGTTAACGCGCGGTGCTGCTCCCCCGCCTGACATCGCGTTGACAAGCTTATAAATGCTCGCGCTGTTAAGGAGTCCCCAGATAAACGCGTTTGATGCTCGTTTCCGGTTGGCGTCAAACAGCATCATTCGTTGGCCAAGACAGATATTCCGACGTGGGGGAACTTGCGCGGCTAAGCCAAGTCGTCCACCTTCTCTAGTGTAGATCACTTCGCCGGTACGTGGCACATGGCGACGTACCCGATCACCGTAAATCGGCTGCTCCACATGACGGGCGTCTGACAGATCAATTCGCCCATTCTGGATATCAGCGGAACGAACGCAGAAGAGGCCCGTCTGCCGCTCGCTGTACTCCGGCGTACTATGAGGACAGTCGACAATCCTCTCGCAGAGCATCTCAAGTGGCACGACCTCCCACCCCTTCGGATTGGTGACCGGATCGCCGAATAGATCGAGGAAGGTGGCTTGGAGGAGTGAGTCGAGTTGGGCGAGTGCTTCGCGGCGTTTGGCGCGCAACGCATCCGCCGCATCCAGTATCCCCGCAATCCGCTTCTGCTCCGCCAGCGCCGGGAGCGGGACTTGAAGGCGCGATAGAGTTTCTCGGGTGATTTGTGGTTGTGCCACACCCGTAATGACGCTGCTGAAGTCCGCGTCTCGCAATGCGTAAACCATGAAGCGCAGATCGACACGATTGCGATCCAGGTCGTCGAGCGCCATTGCGTTGCCAGTGACATAAGACTGCGAGTCACAGACATTGATGGTGCCGCAGGTCGCTCCGCGACAGGTGATCAAAATTGTCGGTTCTTCGTGGTTGTACTCAGAATAGAAACCTATGCGCCCGTTCGCGCCGTACACGGGAAAGCCTGACGCAAGAAGGTCTGACTTCGAGATAGTCGGCCATTGCTTTGGTCTGCACACGTTTGTTAGGTCAACTACTGGCCAACTCACTTTAGCAGTCCCTCCAGTTCTATCCGTCCCTTCTCAATCTCCTCCTCCAGCTTCGCCAGCCGCTTCAAAATCACCCCGCGCGGTCGCGGAGACAGGCTCTTTGGCGAATCGTGTTCGACCGCTTTGATCCTGCGTTTTCTGCTGCCAGCGACCGGCGGATTCATGCCCATCTTCACGATCTCGTGACGCGTGATGTCACTGTTCGATGTCACAGAATGTCACAGAAGAATGTCGCAGAAGAAAATCGCGACTATCTCTTATCATAACTATACTTACGCGTGCGATCCGTCGGCCCTGATCCGCTTTCTGTGACAAGTTCCTTGGCCACCATCGCCTTCAAATCTCGCTGGAGAGTGCGACGATTCGAGCCGAGATCCAGCTGCTCGATTTCGGTCATTCCCATTGGGCCCTTCATCATCAACTGGCCGAGGATCAATATCTGCCGCTCATTCAGCTTATGCGACTTACCCAGCACATGAGCGCGGATCACACTCTCTCCGCGCGTTTGTACTTCCGTCAATTGTGTGGCCAGCCCGCCGCTGAAGAACTCCAGCCAGCGCGTCAGATCCAGATCGGTTTCGCGAACCGATTGCAGCGCGGCATAGAAGGCCGGGCGGTCGCGGTCGTAGAACTCGCTGAGGGTGAACAGCCCCTTGAAATCGTAGCCGCTGCGATACAGGCACAGCGTGGAGAGCAGGCGCGAGGTTCGGCCGTTTCCGTCAACGAAGGGGTGGATATGCACCAGTTGAAACTGCGCGATACCAGCCGCGAGGATGGGGTGGATCGTCGTCGGCGTGTTGAGCCAGGCGACAAGCTGCTCCATCATGGGCGCGACGTCCTGCGGGGGTGGCGGCGTGTAGACCACCTGGCCGGTCTTGTTGCTGGCCACGTAATTCTGGATGTGGCGATACTGACCGGGACGGGCGGAATCGCCACGGACGCCATGCACGAGCCGCTTGTGGATTTCGCGAAGGACGGCCTCGGTGATGGGCAGCGGGCTGCCGAGATAGTCACGGGCCAGCTCAAACGCGCCGCGATAGTTGAGCAGTTCGCGGACGTCATCGGCATCGGCGGAGGGAATTGTTTTGCCGGCCCAGATTTGCTCGGCCTGGTCGAGCGTGAGTTGAGTGCCCTCGATGTGCGTGGTGTGATGGGCTTCGAGCAGCAGAGCGCGGTCGCGCATCTGCGTGAGCCAGTCCTCCGAGAGACGCGCCGCTTCCAGAAAGCCACGGGCACGCTCGATCATCGTGAGATCACGCGCGATGGCATCGGTGATGGTGAACCTGGGCGAGAACGCGCTCACTTCAGCATCCCCTCCAATTCCTTCCGCCCCTTCTCAATCTCCTCTTCCAGCTTCGCCAGCCGTTTGAGAATCACTTTCGGCTTTTCGTATTCCACCGCTTCGTAGGCCACTTCCTTGTAGCGGTTGATGGAGAGGTCGTAGTCGTTGGCGGCGATCTCGGATTTGGGGACGAGGAAACTCTGGTCGGTGCGTTTTCTCGCCTTTTCCTTCGCCCGGTTCTGCCAGCGCTTGAGGAGGTCGGGCAGATCGGATTTGTCGGGCTGCGGCGTGCGCTTGTCGTCCAGGGAAAAGCCGTCGGCGTGCATGTCGTAGAACCAGACGTCATCCGTGCCGCCGGAATTGGTCTTGGTGAAGAGCAGGACGGCGGTGGAGACGCCGGCGTAGGGTTTGAAGACGCCGGACGGCATGGAAAGGATGGCGTCGAGCTTCTGGTCTTCCACGAGCATCTTGCGCAGCGCCTTGTGGGCGGTGGACGAGCCGAAGAGCACACCGTCGGGCACGATGACGGCTGCGCGGCCGCCCGTCTGCAACAGCCGCAGGAACAAAGCGAGAAAGAGCAGCTCGGTCTTCTTCGTCTTGACGACCTGCAGCAGGTCCTTGGCGGTGGACTCGTAATCGAGGCTGCCGGCGAACGGGGGATTGGCCAGCACGAGGGTGAAGCGCTCGGCGTCGTCCTTATCGGATTGCGCGAGCGAATCGCGGTAGCGGATGTCGGGGTTTTCCACGCCGTGCAGCAGCATGTTCATCGAGCCGATGCGGAGCATGGTCGAATCGAAGTCGTAGCCGTGGAACGTGCCGGAGTTGAACTTTTTGCGGGAGGCTTCGGTCTTGTAGATCGAATCGCTGTGGTGGGCGACGAGATGCTCGGACGCGGCGATGAGGAAGCCGGCCGTGCCGCAGGCGGGATCGCAGATGACGTCCTTGGGGGTCGGCGCCATCATCTCGACCATGAGCTTGATGATGTGCCGGGGCGTGCGGAACTGTCCGTTCTGCCCGGCGGAGGCGATCTTGCCCAGCATGTATTCGTACAGATCGCCCTTGGTGTCGCGGTCGGCCATGTCGATGGCGTCGAGTTGATCGACGACGTTGGCGAGCACGCGCGGGGTGGGCATCATGAAGAGGGCATCCTTCATGTGATGCGTGTAGGTGCTGGCGCGCTCGGGATCGTCGTGGCCGTTGGAGCCGAGCGATTTGATGAACGGGAAGACCTCGGCCTGCACGGTCTCGAACATCTGCTCTGCGGCGGTCTCTTTGAAGCGCGACCAGCGGAGATGATTCTGCTTCTTGTTGAAGATCGGGTCTTCGATCGGCTTGCCGGTGCGGGCGGCCTTGTTCTCTTTGAGCGTCTGGAGTTCGTCGAGGCGTTTGATGAACAGCAGGTAGGTGAGCTGTTCGATGACGGACAGCGGGTTGGAAATGCCGCCGGCCCAGATGGTGTCCCAGATGCGATCGACTTTGGATTTGAGTTCGCCGGTGATCATCGCTTTGTAACCGTTAAGGAGTAGTCGGCGACGAATCTAGCAAACGTCGCCACCTCGCGACACGCGCTAACGCCTCCAGCCCGCGCAACCGCGACGGGTAGGGTACGGAGGCTATGTCATGATCACTTTACGCCGGGACGAACAGAGGGAGGGCCAGGGATGCCGCGCAGCGATCATCACATGTCGCGACGATGCGCAGGCCGGCGCTGCGGGGGGCAATGGGCGGAAAACAGGGAAGATCGGCGAACTGGGAAGGTGTGTCGACAGCCACGCCCTGTCCCCCTCCTCCTTCTTCTTCTTCTCAATGGGCGGGAGATTACTCCTCTTTCATCTCGTCCCCGAGCCATCGACTGGCGTTCTCCAGCACCCGCAGCGGTTCGGGTTGCAGGTAGACGTCGAAGGTTTCGTGGCCGGGGCGGAAGTAGAAGACGTGGCCTTCGCCGAGTTCCCAGAGGCAGCCGCTGCGGAAGGTTTCGCCGAGTTCCCAGTCCTCGCGAAAGATGACGGCGTCGGGTTCGGGGACATGAAACGGCTCGTCGTACATCTCGGTGTGCGGAATCGTAAACGTCTCGGACAGGCCGGCGGCGATCGGATGGTCGGGCAGCAGCACCGTGATGGTGCTCGGCTCGCCGTCGGGCCGATAGGCGGGGAAGCAGCAGTTCGGCAGATCGACGCGAACGCGGCCGACGTTGGCACCCGACTTCAAGGCATAAAACGCCGGCGTGACCAGCGAATCGTAAGAAGGCGCCATGCGGCCGGGGGGGTCGATGAACTCGAATAGCACCTCCGGTTGACCCTCGATCGTTGGGTAGCGTTCACGGGCGTCGCGGCGGGTGCGCTCGTTCATGCATTCCATGAACGGCGTCGACCAGTGGGCGGAATGGACGGCGATCAATGACAGTTCCCCGTCGAGGA
>JANNSB010000741.1:0-5124 GCA_031402175.1 Planctomycetaceae bacterium | reverse complement strand
CTGCCGCACAGAGAAGGCTACGGCGACGTGACGGCTCAACTCGAACTGCAATGTCTGATGGGACTGCAGACCTGGAACTCGATTCGCGCACTCGACTTCATTCAGTCGTTGAAGGATGTCGACCCGTCGCGCATCGGCGTCACTGGCGCGAGCGGAGGCGGAACGCAGACGTTCATGCTCTGCGCGGTGGATGATCGGCCGACGGCGGCGTTTCCGGCCGTGATGGTGTCGACCAACATGCAGGGGGGCTGCGTGTGCGAGAACGCCTGCTATCTGCGGAACGGCATCAACAACGTGGCGCTCGCCGCGCTGTTCGCGCCCAAGCCGCTGGCCATGAGCGGGGCCGACGACTGGACGATCGACATCGAAACCAGCGGACTGCCGGAACTCAAGCAGGTTTACTCACTCTATAGTGCGGCCTCGCAGGTCAACGCCCGGTGCTTCCCGCAGTTCGGGCACAACTACAATCAGGTCTCCCGGGAGATGACGTACGACTTCTTGAACGAAGCGCTGAATCTGGGCCTGACCAGTCCGATCAAGCAGACCGACTTCGAGCCATTGACGCGAGAAGAACTCACCGTCTTCGATGACGAGCATCCTCTTCCCGATGACGCCTTGGCCGTCGCCGACCTGCGCGACCTGATGGCGAAGGAATCGCACGCGACGATGGCCTCGGTCATCGAATCGCTCGACGGAGGCGGCTCGGCCTACCGCGACATCGTTGGTACGGCCGCTCGCGTGATGCTTGATGCAGGCGTGCCCGCCGCGGACGAAGTCGAGGCGGACATTCAATCAGAAGTCGCGTGGGAAGGCTACGAACTCATCAAGGCCTACGTCCGCCGACCGGACAGCGGTGACTGTTTACCGACGGTCGGACTGCATCACCTGAACAAGGCGACCGATCAGGTCATCCTCTGGATTCACCCCGAAGGTAAGTCGTCGCTGGCGGGCACCGACGGCGTGCGCCCGGAAGTGCTGGAACTCCTCGATGCAGGTTATGCAGTCGTCGCGCCCGATGTGTTCCTCACGGGCGAGTATCTGACCGACGGCCGCAGCGACCGGCTCGCAGTGCATGCGAACTTCCCGGCCTACACCTATTGCTACAACCGCCCCGTGTTGTCGCAACGAGTTCGCGACATACTAAGCGTGATCGGTGTCCTGCAGACGTTGGACGAAGTGGGTGACATCCACCTCGTCGGACTGGAAGAAGCCGGTCCCTGGGCCGCCCTCGCGGGAGCGATCGCGGGTGATGCTGTGGCATCGACGACGGCCGACCTCGGACACTTCTCATTTGCAGACATCACCGAAGTCAGCGATCCGATGCTGCTGCCGGGGGCGATGAAGTACGGCGACCTCGACGGCCTCGTGGCCCTGGCCGCGCCGGGAACGCTGCGGCTCTACGGTTCCAGCGCTGATGAGATCGCCATCACGACGCGTGCCTATGGGGCATCTGGAGGTCTGTCGACATCGGAAGAGTCTCTGACGCCGGCGATGGTCGTCGAGATCTTCGCGGGAGGCGAGTAATGGACCAGCCGGCGACCGATGAAGGCTTCGTGAAGCATTGGCAGCGGGTTGGACCGCTGCTGGAGGAGATCCGCCGCAAGGAACTCGCGGCGTTTGATCATGAAAAGAACTGGCAATTGATCGACGGCCTGCTCGCATTTGCGTTTCAGCATCGGACCAAGCGTACGACAAGCGGCCTGGTGGAACTGCAGCGGAAACTTCATCGCGGCGCCCAATCATGAGTCCGCAAATCAACGCGGCGATCGAGATACAGGCGTTCCTGAAAAGCCGCGGCTGGCGATACTGCATCATCGGGGGAATGGCGGTCCTTCGCTGGGGCGACGTGCGTGCCACGCTGGACGTCGATCTGTCGCTGCTGGTCGAACTGGGTCAAGAGAAAGAATACATCGATGCGATCCTGGCTACGTTCACTTCTCGCATCGACGACGCGCGACGCTTCGCCATAGAGAATCGCGTGCTACTGGCGGAGGCATCGAACGGGGTACCTCTCGACATCTCGCTCGCGGCGTTGCCATTTGAAGAGCGCATGATCGAACGGGCCAGTGAGTTTGAATTCACCGCAGGCGTGAAGCTTGTCACCACGTCAGCCGAGGATCTCGTCACACTTAAGGCCTTCGCCGGACGGGACCAGGACTGGGTTGATTTGAAAGGGATCATCATTCGACAAGGGAACGCGCTCGATTGGCAACTCATAGAGAAGGAACTCTTGTTGTTGTGCAAGGCGCTCGATAATCCAGAACCTTTGAATCGACTTCGAGAAACCCGCACGCGGTTGTCTTCCCCGCCTCCAGCCTGAAATGTTCCACTGGCTCAAACACGCCTTCGCGACCAAGCCTGCTCAGGCGGAACTGACTCCGCAGCAGCAGTCGGTCGTCGACCGAGTGTGCCATGCCGTCGTCGCCCGCAAGATGACGACGCCGACACTGGCGTTTCTCGAAATGTCGCGCCCGCTGAACTACATCAGTTCGCAGGCGATTCACTTCTTCACGCCGATCCTGTCGGCACTGGTCGACACCAAGGCCGTCGAGTGCTTTGCGACCGTCCTCGAACGCAGGGACGCCGTCGACATCCTCTGCACGCGAATCGAACAGATCGAGAAAGCCGTCGTGAAGAGTGCATCCACCGACGTTTCGAATCCTACACAGGAGAACGTGCCCCCGCGGGCGTGACTGATGTGCCATCGGGTTGCTGCGTGGCCGGCGACAACGAATCGTACGCATCAGCGGATGGGGATTCGTCTGTGAAGTCCCTGGAGCAATCGCCCAGGAATCACGGGCGAAATCGCATTTCCCCAAAAAATCGGAGAATCAGCGCGCGCTTCGTCATACAGAAAGCGATTGAAGGAGACGACGAGTTCCGGTCAACGATCTTCAGGGGTCGGAACAAGCCAACTTGATTGGACTCGCCGTCCGGACGCAAGGGAACACATCGGCGACTCGTGATACTTCACCAGGTAGCTGGCCCGCACCTGTGATTGTTGCGAGTCGCCGTCCTTTTGCGCCCTATGCCGCTCGGCGGGGGCGGATGTCATCGATCTGCGTTTCTTCGATCGCGGGCGGAATCGTTGGCCGGGCAATGTGTCGGCGGCCGTTGAACAGGATGCCGAGCCGCGTGCGGCGCACGAGACATTCGTACATCGCCAGCGAGATCGCAATCGCAGCACTGCTCGCGACGGCGAACTTCAATTCGCTTGGCCAATTCACGAGTGCCAGATCGATGTGTAGCAAGGCCACCAGCGGATGATGCATGAGGTACAGCCAGAACGACGACTCGGCGAAGTAGCGCACGGCCGGGTGTTGCGGACGATTGACATGCTTGATGAACACGCCCGTCCAGCCGACCGCGCTCAGCCAGCCCGACAGACCGAACGGTATCGCGGTCGTCCACGGCGCAAATGCATCGGCGTCTCGCAAGGCAGCGAACTCTCGCACTCCGGGCAGCGAAATGGCGAACAGGGCGAGTCCGGCTACGGCAGATAATTCACAACCGGCGGTTAAGTCCGCGCCGTTGCGGTGACGATGCGCCAGCCACCAACCGGCGGCGAAGATGAGTCCGAAGCAGGCGAAGTTCGCGGGATGCGGCCACCAGCCGTGCTGAAATCCGATCAGCACTCGCGGCGAAACGCACATGATGCTGCCCGCGAGCAGTCCGCCGAGCAATGTGACGAGCCACGCACCACCGCGCTTCGTCGTGCGGCATGAATGTGTCGGAGGGGTGAGAGGAATCAAATACTCCCTCTCCCCCACTAACGAGTTTTGAATTCTCGTGACAGTTTCATCGTGGGGGAGAGGGCCGGGGTGAGGGGCATAAATGCGCACGTCCTGCTCGGCCCCCTCACCCTGACCCTCTCCCCCGCTGGTTGACGGCATTCGTGTCGCTGAACAATCTGCGGGGGAGAGGGAAGGTCGGTCCCGCCGGAGAACACGAACCACACACCATGCAACCAGCGAGTACAGAAACAGGTACTGCAGGAACCACAGATGCGACAGTCCCCACAGATGATTGCCGTGAGGAGGATCGAGCTTCAGGCTCTTGAGCTTGACGAACGCGATCTCCCCCTGACCGACCCAGGCCGCGATCCAGAGATAGAGTTCGATCGGCAGCAGGACGATCATCCCGCATACCAGCGGAACCAGAATGCGTTTCACACGATGATTCAGAAACCTGCGCGGGCCTTTCTGATGCATCAACTGGGCCGCGGAGAATCCGGCCAACAATAGAAATGTCGGCATCACCAGGCTGTCGGACCACCAGCCGATCGCGTCGATCACCGCACTCGGGGCAGCATCATGCACGGGCCAGGCCAATCCCGGAAACGGGGACAGCATGTAGGGCATGGAAGCATGCAACATTACGACGAGCACCGCCAGCCCGGCACGCAGCGCATCGAGTCCCGCAATCCGGCCCGTTACGTCCGGCTGAACCGAAACTTTGGCGTTGCTGGGGAGTTGAACAGTGGACACGGTGAACCCGGACTCAATCCTTGAGACAGGCGGCTGGACAAAGAGGTGCGAACGATACCGCAGCCGGGCGGAATTGATCCAGATGAGTCGGGAGTGAACGTGGGAACTGAGCGACAACTGAGTCAATTCCTATCGCCTCAGGCCTGTCACCGATTGCCTGGAACCAGTTACAAAACCCACTCCACAAGGTGCGCTGCTGCTTGATTCCATGCGTTTGCTCACGTCACCCTCGCTCACGCTCTCACGCTTCGGGTTACCATGGGGTAGGCCTGTCGCCTCCTCTGGACTCACGTCGCACGAACGTAGACACTGCCTGCATGCCTGATTTTAAGTACACCGCCCGGCAAATGAGCGGCGAGCAGGTCACGGGAGTGCTGCAAGCCGCCAACGAGCAGGATGCGCTGGCGAACCTGGCGACCCGGCAGTTGTTCCCGATGAACATCAAGGCGGTCGAGAGCGCGGTGGCCGCCAGCAAGGGGCGTGGACGGCGGGTGAAGGGACGGGAACTGGCCGTCTTCTACTCGCAGCTTGCCGACCTGTTGAAGGCGGGCGTGCCGCTGCTCCGCTCGCTGGAATTGCTGGAGCATCAGGCCACGAACGCCCGGCTGAGCACCGTGCTCCAGGACGTTCGCGAACG
>JANNSB010000740.1:0-3051 GCA_031402175.1 Planctomycetaceae bacterium | reverse complement strand
TGTTCTGGAGGAAGGAATACAACCGGATGATACCCTCACCCGGTTCCCCCAGGACCACCACCGATCACTTCAACTTCCCACTACGGGCGGGACAACCTCTTTTCCCAGCAGTACAACGACATCTGCGAGCGTCTGGCAGCGGCCGATCCGACAGATGATCAGGCGCAACGCGATCTGTCGGTGTCGTACAACAAACTGGGGGACTTGAGCCTCGAGCTGGACGATGCGGAATCGGCGAGAGACTTCTATCAGAAGATGAACGAAATCCTCGAGCGACTGGCCGCGGCCGATCCGAATAGTGCCCAGGCGCGGCGGGATCTGGTGCTCTCGCATTACAGGATCGCTCAAGCTGCGGCGAGAACGCTTGAGTACGACACGGCGGTCGAACATTACACGACAGCGATTGCACTTCTTGATGAAATGATCGCGAATGGCCAGAACCTCACACAATCGCTGCAGGAACGTCAGATCGTCATGAACGAGTTTCTGCCCATCAAATATGAAGCTATCCTGATCGAAAGAGTGCTTACGGACTGGCATACTTTCATCGCTGACCCAGATCATGAGCCTCTCTTGATGCAACGAATAACACATCTCTACCGCGTCGGCCGCTTCGACGAGATCCCCCAAACGGCCGAGATGCTGCGATCGCTCAACGCCGAGAACCCCGACAACCTCTACAACGCCGCCTGCGGCTACGCCCTGTGCGCGAATGCGATTCAGCTAACGGAGGGGGAAGAGCTGACTGCGGAGCAACAGTCTCAGCAGCAGAAGTTCATCGACCTGGCCCTCGCCTGCCTCCGCGAATCGATCGCCGCCGGCTACAGCAACTTCGACCACATGCGGCAGGATCCCGACCTGGCCGTCCTTCACGACCTGCCAGAGTTCGAGGAGTCAATCCCGACCGGCGAGCCGATGCCGATGGCGGAATGATGCTCCGGTCCGACACCCTGACGCCATCACCGTTGCCGTGGCCGCGGGCGATGTGACCGGAGCGCGCATGGGCGTCGAACTTCATCATACGGTGGTCGGGAATGGAAGGCGGCGGTCGCCGTCTGGTCAGTGGGCGGAGAGCGTCAAGGAAGTCGCCGTCGACGAGACGTCAGCATCTCATGCCTCGGCAGCAGCCGTCCGCTCAATGCAGGTTCGTACCCACTCGCAGCGGCGGAGAAGGTCGGCGGCGAGATTTTCGCCTTCATGCTCTCGCACCCACTGGTATCCGGCCGCCATGCCGGAACACCGATTGAGGTTGTGGGCGTCTGACGCGAGGACGATTTCGCGGTGCCTCTGCAACAGTCTGCGGCCGGCTTGCGACGGCGCCGGGCCGTAGTTGCCGATCAAGGAATCAACCGTCACTTGCAACCACGCGCCGGCGTCCACCAGGCCGTCCACACGGCTCAAGTCCTCCCAGAAGAAATCATGTCGCTCGGGGTGGGCCAGGATCGGCGTCATGCCCTGGCCGCGGATCCATCGGATCAGTTCCTCCGCGTCGGCGGGGAAGAGTTCGCGCTGCCAGTTGAATTCCAACAAAGTGAATTCCCGGCCTTCCCCGAGGTGGCAGAATTCGCCCTGCTCGAACTCGCGCAGATACTCGCTGGTGTCGACGACCTGGATCTCCGGTCCTGGCAAGACTGTGAGCGGAATCGCCGCCGCCCGCAGTTCTTCGTTGAATCGGGCGACGGCAGGGCGAACCTCGCGACGGGTGACACTTCTATGAAAGTCCGGTGTGCGTCAAGGGTAGATACAATTCTTCGTCCGCGATGATCGCAGCACCCGTCATATGTCACGTTGATGGACTACCAAAGCGCTCGCATGAAGTGCTCCGAACGCTTACGGAAGGGAGACATTGTGGTAGATTTCCTGCACGTCATCGAAATCGTTGAGCAGGTCCAGGAATCTCTCGAACAAGGCCAAGTCGTCCCCGCTGAGCGTCTTTGTCGCCTGCGGAAGGAAAGTGATTTCCTGGACATCCAGTTCAAGGCCTGGGAATGCTTCGAGCAATGCCGTTTTGGCTTTGTAGAACTCGGCAGGAGGGGCGAAGACCGTGATAGCGCCATCCTTGCTTTCGACCTCTTCGACGGCGATGTCCGCAGCGAACATGGCCTCCAGCACTTTGTCCTCATTGTCGCCCTTGAAAGTAAGGACCGCCAGGTGATCAAACGACATCACTACGGATCCACTGGCAGACAATTTGGACCCCGTCTTGGTGAAACAACTGCGAATCTCGGAGATGGTGCGTGTGTTGTTGTCGGTCAAGCAATCGACAATGACTAGCGCGCCGCCAGGACCAAACCCCTCATACCGCAGCGTTTGAAAGTCCTCGCCTCCCTTGCCAGCGGCTTTCTGAATCGCCTTTTCAATCACATGGCCCGGAACATTTTCACGCTTGGCTTTCTCGACCATGCTGCGCAGGACCGGATTGAGTTCCAGGTCGGGCACGCCATTCTTGGCCGCCACGTACAGTTGTTTGCTGTACTTGGAATAGAGCTTTGAGTTCTGAGCAGCGGTTTTGAAGATTGAGTGCTTGCGCTTCTCGAACATTCTTCCCATAGGAATTCTGCCTTTTTTACTGTTCCAAAGGAGCCGAGCGGGCGGCTGGGGCGTGAAGCGATCTGAACTTCGGCGAAGTCGTCGATGGCCCCAGACTTTCTCTACGTTGATTCTGACTCCTGGTCCTGTGGACCATGATGGTCGGATTCTGCAAAAAACGCCACGATCGCCCCAGCCATCTGCCCGGCGGCACCTCATGCCTCGGCTGGCCGCGGGCGATGTGACCGGAGCAGACTCGCGGAACTGTTTCAGAGTGGCGTGGTCGGCAGCGCTGAACTACGAACATCCGATCCGACTCGCACAAGTGAGCGACTTGCTCCGGTGGGTACCCTTAGGACATGCGGATCACCCATCTGACTTCTGATCAATTGTCGAGCCAGTTTGTCTGGCCCAGGTTGAGCAATAGTGTGCGGCCTTCACTTCTTTCTTCCTTTTGCGAATTCGCAGTGTTCTTGTGTCATTCGCCAACATGGTGATCGTCGTTCCAGAGCCGGATGACGG
>JANNSB010000739.1:0-2993 GCA_031402175.1 Planctomycetaceae bacterium | reverse complement strand
ATGGAAGTCAGTCCCCTGTCATGAGCCAATTCTGTGGCGACACATCACCTGGGATCGGCAGTCGCCCGACGGCCGCGCCAAGGAGCGGTCACGCTGGGGTTGGATCTTCTATCGCCGAGTGAAATCCGGCAAATCGTTCTATCGACCGATGAACCGTGTGGTCCATGCGCACATCCGAAGCATCATGCCAGCGATTCCGATCTTCGATGATCCCGTTCTGTTGGGTGGGGGCGCTCGTCCCAACCACCGGTTCCAGCAGCTCTGTCGGCTGGCTGGCATCAAACCCAAGCTCGATGTGGAGACCGGCAAAGAAAAGCCGTGGCTCCTGAAGGATCTGCGGAAGACCTGCGCCACCTACTACGACGAGCATCTCCCTGAGTCGTCGATCGAAATCCTCGGGCACTCCGTGGGCGGCGTGACTTATCGCCACTACGCACACCGCGATCCGCTGGCGTTCAAGGCGATCATGACGCTGCCGCAGCCTACTGCGTTCACGGCGCTGTCGCGAGGGATCGACGGCGAGTGCCCCTGCTGCCGCCGTCGGTTTCAGGAGGCAGGATAGACCCTAGACTCAGCGCCGTCTCGGTAGCCACGACGATGCAGTGTTGGGCGATGTGTCGTGAGCAATCCGCCAGGGCGAGACTCTCGTGCCGCGCCATTCCTCGGATTCTTCAATAGAATTCAGTTCAACCATGTGCAGTCACATTGAGGCTGCCCGGCTTTTGTTGCAAGTGCAACAACGTGTTCCATGATGACGATGCGATATCCTCAACCAAAAAATGATGACGAGTTCGAGGATGTGTGCCTTCGCCTCTATCGGAAGCTCTGGAAAAATGAGAGTCTCGTCCGGTATGGCAAGCGAGGAGAAGGACAGGACGGCATCGACATCTTCGACCCCATACGTACCCGGCCGATTCGGGCGGTGCAGTGCAAGCACATTGAACCACACAAGACAATTCGGCCAACGGCTATCCGTGATGAGGTACTGGCCGTCGAGCAGTCGCCTCTGGGAATTGAGCGTTACATCATTGCCACGACGGCCAAGCGCTCCCGGCACGCGCACAATGCAGTTGCGAAGTTGAATGACCGCGATGACAAGAAAGTTGTCGTCGAAATCCATTTCTGGGATGACATCTGCGGTTATGCCGCGGGACTGGGAAGATTCGTCGCGGAATCGATCATTTATGGCGAGAACATTCTTGCCAGCTCACCGCCCCCGTTCCTCGTGACGGCGACTACGACCGCTGTTGAAGTCGCGACTATTAGGAGCGACGGGCCAACGGATCGCTTTGCACTCATCGAAAGCCTGATCAATGAAGGCAAACTAGATATCGCACGTCACGAGTTGGAGCAGCTCAACTTCATCGAGCCCGTCCCGGCTGAGATTCAATACAAGAGGTTGAGATTATGGGCGAAAGCGGAACTTGAGATCGGCGAATTCGAGAAAGCTGGGCGCCTATTTCTGGATGCCTTCGCCACGGCACCTGAAATCGACCAAGCCAAGCAGAACCGAGTTCTGGGATTGGGACTGCTGGGCAGAAGGGCCGAAGCATTCGACTTGGCGCAGCAGTACCTATCCGAGGGAGTTGTGTCGGCCGCAATGACTGTGCACCTCATCGACAATGCATCATCTGCGGACCAGATCGACCAAAATACCTCGGTGTTTTCGCCATACCTGGAGACCGATGAGTCCATCAACACGGCGCTTGTTCACAAGTACCTACAGTACGGTGATCGGGAGAGGGCCAAGCAGGCCCTTGAGCGTGCCCAACGAATCAGTCCGAACTCCCGGTACGTTCAATTCGCCGCAGGTCTCGTATCCCACAATACAGCTTTGATTGCGGCGCCCCACGAACTCACCGCAATGCTGCAACGGGCGATCGAATACTACGACCGGGCCGAACAACTCGCCGGCGATGTCAGTTTCACAGCTTTGTTGCCGGAGGTATTGGTCAACCGTGCCAAGGTCAAAGTGATCACGGGTGATGCCGAAGGAGCCGAGGCCGACTACCGTGCTGCCGTGTCGGCGTCGAGTCAACCGGCGCTCTACGCCGCGGCGGCGGTTCGATTCTTCGTGGCACGACTAGAGTTCGCCAAGGCAGCGGAGTATCTCGACCTTCTGGATCGATCAATTTCGGGGGGGCAGTTCCTGACGCTGGTGACAAGATACAATCTCGATTCCGAGCCAGACAGGCCGGCTCTTCGCCGCGGGATGGCGGAACTTGCGGCTCAGAAGTGCGCTGAAGCGGTTGAAAGTCGCTTCTATTGCGTGCAATGGGCCCTCGACGTGGACGATTGTAATGCTGCAATGGCGCTTGTTCCGAAGTCGTTCGCCAAATCCCATGGCTTTCAGGCACATGTCTTGCGCGCGTGGATCGCGTGGCGCAGCGAGGATCGTGAACGAGCTCACGCCGAATCCAAGCTGGCCCTGGCGGAGAGCGCGCGGTCCGCGCAGCCCAATGAAATGCACTTGCTGGCTCGCATTCTGCTTGGATTGGGGGACGATGAAGCAGCCCTTCCGTTGCTGGAGCAACTCGTTCGTCCGGGGGTGCTCGACGACGATATGAAGCTTCTTTTGAATTGCGCCGTGCGAATGGAGCGGCATGATCTCTTGTTGCGCCTCTGCCGGGAACTGCGCGAAAGTGGCCAAGCGGATGAAAACTCGCGAAAGCTGGAGATGCAGCTCCTCTATCAGTACCTGCCTGAGGAAGGTTTTCGCATTGCGGGAGAGTATCTCAAGACAAGTGACCGTCCTTCGTACTTCCTGGCCGTGAGGAACTCTCTCGCGCTTCGGCTGGGTAAGTACGAAGAAATGAACCTCGATCCTGCAGCTTTGCCGAAACCGGAGGACCTCTCTCCTTCCGAGTCAAATCTCGTCACGTACCCCTATGCAAGGATGGAGATGCATGACGAGGCGCTCAGGTTTCTGTATGCGCAGCGTCGGCACTACTTCGATGTGCTACACGCCCACGGCGCTTACATCTTGGCGTTCC
>JANNSB010000738.1:0-13294 GCA_031402175.1 Planctomycetaceae bacterium | reverse complement strand
GGGGAGGAGTTGAAATACTTGAGCGAACGCCTGAAAACTTCCGGAGGCATCCCAAAAATGAAACGCCTGCTCACCAACGCCTTACCCCAGGAATTCCGCATCACAAGCTGAAACAAACCCCATACAGCGCAACTTCAAAACGCGTCAGCGAGGGGGGCGTGAAGTTGGACCCAGCATAGGCAGATCGCAGCTTGCGGGAACCGACTCTCACCAGGCGGTAATCCGCGCATGAACAACGATTCCTCGCCGCAGCGCCATTCTCCGCTGGCAACCCGATTTCATTGCGACGACGCTGCGTCACGACGCCCTCGCTGACGCTTCGGGTTACGATGGAAGGCCGGCGTCCGCCGCTCACTCCAGCTCAACTGCGTCCAGAATCGCGGCGTTGTAGCCGTCGATCGCCTTGGTGCCGGGGTAGAACGGAGCGGCTGCCTCGGCACCTTCGCTGACGGCGATGAGGGAGCCGTTCCCGGAGCCGAGTTCATCGAAGATAACGAACGGCTCGCCGCGACCCTTGGCATCTCCCTTGAGGCCGGCGATGTCCAGCGGCACGACGATCTTCCAACTGGCGCCTGTCAGAGAGGGATCCCAGCGGGAGAGAGTGATGCTGCCGATGACTTCTGCGATGCGCATGGATTCGTGGTCAGGTGGGAAATTGATGGTAACCCGACGCGTTAGCGAGGGGGACGTGAGTCACGATACTGCATCACGGCTCCGCGTGGCTTGCGAAGACCGACCCGGATCGTATCCCGCACTCCACGGTTTTCTTTCGGTGATCGATCATCATTCACGATGCCCTCGCTTACGCGTCGGGTTACGATTCAACCAATCGCACGGAACAGATTTCTTAACTCGAACCAACTGCGGCCGGTGGGATCAATGCACCAGACGTTGGTCTTCATCTGCTTACCGATTGCCTTCACTTCAGCTGCATCGCGAATGGCGGCGGCCTTCACATGTTCGTGGCGATTCGCGAGGCATGCCGCTCGATGGGACTGCTCGGCCAGGATTACGACGCTGGCAGTTTCCCCCCGCGACAGTTCGCTGATCGCCAGCTTCGCAGCATCATCGGGGCAACCTAGGAGTTCACGCCGCCACGACGACTGCAAATCCTGCCACAGTCGATCGACGGCATCGGTGTGCCGCACGACGATCAGCAGCCGACCGGTCGCTGTCGGAGTCGAGGCTCCACTCGCGCTTGACACCGCAGATTTGGACTGCTCTTCGCCGACTCTGGCCGGACGCTGTACTTCGATCCCAAGTTGCCTGATGACGTCCCACGCGGCCGGGGTGATGATCGACTTCTTCGGAATCGCCACCGTGCCGGCCTGGCCGATCTGTTCGCTGAGGAGGTCGGCAGTGATGACCGTATCGGCCAGTTCCACCGTCCCTTGTCGCGTCGGCTTGGCCGTGTTTGCCGCCACAGGGCCATCCGCGTTGCTCCTGACCCTGCCACCCGACGTAGCGTCGTGCGCATCGTCACCGCCCGCCGTGCCGAGTTGTTTCAGCACGCCGTTGACGATCTGATCGATGAGGGACTGTTCGCCTGCCATGTATTCGAATCTGACTGACGGCCTGGGAAGGCCGTTCTACGAAGTGGGATCCTGCAGCCCGACGACGATCCAGCGGGCGGGCGTGTCTTTGACTTTCATAATCTCCTTGGCCGCCGACCCGTCAGCCGCGGCGATCACGATTGATCCCATGCTGCTGCCGAGATGGTCGATCGCGACCTGCGGCTCCCCCTCGGCACTGCCATCGGCCATCAACGGCTGGATGATCACCAGGCGCCATCCACTGAGCGTGGGGTGCTTGATGGTAGCCGTCACTTTGCCGATAACTCGCGCTAGTTGCATCGCTGATTCGTTGAAGGACTAGCTGACTCGCAAGGTGCCACTGGCTTTGCCAGTGCGATGGAAGTGTCAGCTCTCACTCGAAATACACTGGCGAAGCCAGTGGCACACAAACCGTGCAATAGATGATGCAGCCCTAAATAACACGCAGTTCCCCAACCATCACGCATCGCCGACAGCGCGTGAACGTCAGCGGGTTCGTCACTCCTTCTCCCGTCGGCGTCGCGACGCTGAAGGAGAGATAGCCTTCACCGCCGAGTCCGAGGCCCGACATGCACGGGCCGTTCTTGATGAAGAGGGTCGTGTTCATTCGCCGGCCCATCACCGTCATGTTGTGTACATCCCGGCTGTGAATAATGCCTGTGTGCCCGAAGCCGTGCTCGAACTCGACGGCCAGATCGATCGCATGTTCGACATTCTTGGCGCGCACGAACGGCAGGAACGTCGTCATCTGCTCTTCGGGAACGAAAGGATTCGTCGTGTCGGTCTCGCCATAGAGAAGCTGCGTGTTCGGCGGCACGGTGACCCCGATGAGCTTCGCGAGCACGGCTGCGTCCTTGCCGATGATGTCGCGGTTCAATACTGCGTGATCGCCCGGTTCCTTGGGAGGCGAGAAGGTCAGCTTCGTGAGCGCATCAATCTGCTGGGCGTTCAGGCGATAGCCGCCGTGCCGGCCGACGGCGTCCAGCAACGGATTGAAGATCGAGTTCACCGCGAACACTTCCTTCTCGCCGATGCACAAGAGGTTGTTGTCGTAGGCGGCGCCCTGCACGATGCAGCGAGCGGCGTTCTCAATGTCGGCGGTTTCGTCCACCACGACCGGCGGGTTGCCCGGCCCCGCGACAATGGCCTTCTTGCGAGCCTGCAGAGCCGCCCTTGCAACCGCAGGGCCGCCGGTGACGACGAGCACGCGGGCGTCGCGATGGTTGAAGATCGCATCGGCCGACTCGATCGTCGGGTTCTTGATGATCGTGGCCACGTTTTCGATACCGAGTTCGTCAGCAATCGCCCGGTTGAAGGCCTCAACGCCCGCGCAAGCGATTCGCGCCCCCGACGGGTGCGGGTTGAACACCACCGTGTTCCCCGCGGCCACCATGTTCACGATGTTGCCCGCCAGCGTGGGGAGCGAATGCGTGACGGGCGTGATGGCCCCGATGACGCCGAACGGCGCGTACTCTTCGACGGCCAGCCCATTGTCTCCGCTGAAGCAGTCGGTCCGCAGCCATTCGGTGCCGGGCACTTTCTTGATGATCTGCAGCTTCTCGATCTTGTGATCGAGCCGGCCGATCTTGGTCTCCTCGAGTTCCTCGCGTCCCCATTGATTGGCGTTGCGCTCGCACAAAGTCTTCACGATTTGCACGATGCGCTCACGGTCGGCGATGGTGCGCTTCTGCAGTTGAGCGAAGGCGTCCTTGGCCGCGCCGACGGCATCGTCGACGGTCTCGAAAACGCCGAAGCGACCGCGACCGGCGGTGCTGACGGCTCCGGGGCGGGCGGCGGATATCACGGGGATGCCGTTAACCGATCCCGGACGGCCGGGACGTTTCCCGATTTCGTTGAGAACTTCCTCGACGACGGCACGAATGGCGGTTTCGTTCATGGGATGATCTTGATGAAGTGAAGTATTTGCGTACTAGTGCTGCGTCAATACTTGATATTCGGGTCGACCTGGTTCCAATCGTCTACGATTCTGAGGCTAATTTGACCAACGCAGCCCGAACTTTTTGCTTTGACGCAGCACTAGGGTTGTTGAGAGGCGATCCAGTTTTCGATCATCGTTCGCGAAGGGAAGCGGGCCAGCATCCAAAACACTAGGCCGCCGGCAATCGCGAGCGACCACCATTGGCGCTCGGCTCCGTATGCCAGAATGTTGAGAAACGCCGGCCCTTCCAGCATCGCGAGAGCCACGAGGGTCTTCGTGGTATAGGCGCCGATCAACGACTCTTGGCCTCTAACGGAATCCTTGGCCGATTGACGTACTAACAGGCCAGGGATCACGAAATGTAGAATGAAACAGATGAGCGCGAAACCGGCACCGATGTATCTCAGCATGGTCGGATCCGCCGGCGGCGCGAGGGCAGGGTCTGGCGGTTCCATGCCGAACACCACGAAGGAACCATAGGCCACGACGCCCATCACGAGAGTAACCGTGATGATCCGCAGGATTCGCACGCTGCCGTCGATCGTGTTGGTGCTGTTCATGACTCCCTCCGACATCATGCTCACTCGTGGGCCTTGTAGATTGTTTCAGTACCAATGCGGACGTTGTCGACGATGCCCACGATCGCGCAGTCGACCGGCAGCGTCTTGGTGCTTTCGGTGAAGCGGGCGCTTGACCCCTGCACGATCAAGACCACTTCTCCTTCGCCGGCCCCGACGGTGTCGACCGAGATGAATGTACGGCCCGTCGGTTTCAATTCACCGCGGGACTTTTCGTCCACCCGCAGCGGCTCGACGATGCAGAGCTTCTGCCCCATCATCTCGGGAACTTTCTGCGTGGCGACGACCGTGCCGGTGATGCGGGCGAGAAACATGTGTTCGTCTAGGGTCTAAAGGAAGTGCTATTTACCGCCTCGACCGTCTGTCGGGCGACCACAATCTCTTCGTTCGTCGGCACAGTCCAAATCTGGATCTTGCTGTCGGCAATGGCGATGTTCATTTCGCCTTTGGCGGAGTTGTTCTTCGCCTCATCGAGCGCGATACCGGCGTAACTCATGCCGTCGAGTGACATGCGGCGGATGAGGGAACTGTTCTCGCCGATGCCGCCGGTGAAGACGATGGCGTCCGCTCCGTTCAGCACCGCGAGATATTGCCCGATGTAGCGTTTGATGTCGGCCGCGTAGACGTCGAGAGCGAACTGGGCACGCTCATTTCCCTGGCCAGCGGCGGCCTCGATGTCGCGTACGTCGGGAGAGATGCCGCTCATGCCGAGCAAACCCCCTTTGTTCGCGAGTTCATCGAGCAGCGTGTCGTAATCCTTGCCGGTGAGCCGCTTGAGCAACCGCAGCGCGAACGGGTCGAAGTCTCCCACGCGATTGTTCTGCGGCAGGCCTGATTGCGGCGTCATCCCCATCGTCGTCGACATCGACTGGCCTCCTTGCATCGCACACAACGAACTGCTGCCGCCAAGATGGCAAGAGATCACTTTCAGATCACTGCGACCGAGAAGCTGCGACATGCGGGTGCCGATGTAGCGGTGACTCGCTCCGTGAAACCCCCAGCGCTGAATCTCGTACTGTGCCTGCCACTCGAAGGGCACGGCATAGGCGCGGTATTTCGGCGGGATCGTTTCGTGAAACGCCGTCTCCAGCGCGGCCACCAGCGGGATCTTCGGGAACGCCTGCCGCAATTGCCGCATCGCGCGGGCGTAGGGCGGATTGTGAGCCGGGGCGATGTCGGCCAAGGCCTCCATCGTGTCGAGCAGCGCGTTGTCGACGACGCGAACGCCGCTCAGCCTGCCTGCAAAGACCGCCTTGAAGCCGATGGCGGCCACATCCTCGACGCGTTTCAGGCAGCCGTACTCCGGGTGAGTCAACTGCTCCAGGCACATCCGCACGGCGGCGGCATGATCGGGGATGCGCTGCACGATCTGTTCGCGGCGCGTTCCGATCTCCACCTGACACGTCGAGTCGGCATCCTGTCCGATGCGATCGATCCCGCCGCGCGCGAGCTGAGTCTCCGCCGGCATTGCGTACAGCCGGTATTTGAAACTCGTCGAGCCGAGATTGGCGACCAGCACGAACATGGTTCACTCTTGGCTTTTCGTCGCCTTTCGCTCCGCGAAAGTTGCGGAGGAGAAACCTCGACGACTTCGTCGCGAATCGATCACGACAAAATGGATATCTGCTCTCCGCCGGCGCGACTTTCACGGTGCGAAAGGCGACTTTAACTTAAAAGCTCTCGATCAGACCGGCGCTCGCGCGGGGGATCACATGAGCCGAGATGAGTTCGCCCACCTTGCTGGCGGCCGAGGCGCCGGCGTCGACGGCGGCACGCACCGAGCCGACGTCTCCCTTGATGATCGTGGTGATGTACGCTCCGCCGATCTGCACCTGCTTGACGAGCGTGACGTTCGCCGCCTTGAGCATGGCGTCTGCCGCCTCGATCTGGGCGATGAGTCCCCGTGTTTCAATCAGTCCAATGGCATCGTTCATGGCTATGTATCAGTTGGAATGTGGTGTACTGAGATTTGGGAATGCCGCGAGGCGCGCGTCATTCAGAACTGTGAGAACCAACTACTTCGAGGTCTTGCCGCCGGGGATCACGCTGGAGAGTTCTTCGTGCGGACGCGGAATAACCTGCACACTCATCACTTCGCCGACCTTGGCGGCGGCTGCGGCGCCGGCGTCGACGGCGGCCTTCACGGCGGCGACATCACCGGCGAGAAACACGGTGACGATTCCGCTGCCGATCTTGGCCCAGCTCAACATCTGGACGTTGGCGGCCTTCATCGCGGCATCGGCCGCTTCGATGAGCGTCACGAGTCCTTTCGTCTCGATCATTCCAAGGGCTTCTAGTGTTTTGGCCATGAATTCAATCTCCTAAAGACTGGGGGTGAAAGTGAGTTTGAGTGAACGTGGTGATTTCAGAATCAAGTGGCACAGACATTCCTGTCTGTGCGGTTACGAGTGACGATCTTCAATGTTTACAACCGCACGGCGTCGCTTTGACCAGTTCAACATGTTTGGCGTTGGTCAAGTTGACGGCGTTCCCTTCATCCGTGTCGAGGTGGACTTCGAGCTTGATCAAGTCATCGCCGCCGCGGACGAAGAGGTTTTCGAGCACCGTCGCGCAGCCCGGGGAATCGACCCGCAGATGCATCGCGTCGCCGTTCTTGACGCCGTAATGCTGCATCTCGGAACGGTTCATGTGGACGTGCCGCATCGCGCGGATAACACCCTGCTTCAGTTCCAGGCTTCCCGCGGGGCCGACCATCAGGCAGCCCGGCGTCCCTTTAATGTCGCCGCTGATGCGCACGGGAATATCAAGCCCGAGGGACACCGAATCGGTGAAGGCCAACTCGACTTGCGTGTCCCCGCGACAGGGGCCGAGCACGCGGACTTCCGGAAGCATGCGTCGTCGCGGCCCGACGATGGCCACGGTCTCTTCGGCGGCGTAGTAGCCCTCCTGATAGAGCCACTTCATCGGCGTCAGTTTGCGCCCCTTGCCGAACAGGATCTCAACGTGTTCCTCAGTGAGATGGCAGTGCCGAGCGGAGATGTTGACCACCAGCGGATTGACGGCGGGCGTCTTCGAAGTGGCGACACCATTCGCGGCAGCCGGTCCCAGTTGCCGGGACAGAATCTGCCGGACAATGGATTCCACTTCGTTGCGTGTCAAAGTCGCCATCGGTGAGGATTCAGGAGCCAGGATTTAGGATTCAGGATTTAGGATTCAGGATTCAGGATTCAGGATTCAGTTGGTCCGATGAGATTACTCGGCAATGACAATTTCAATTTCATTTCGCTGCAGAATCTTTCGCCATTCGTCCGTCAGGCCCGCATCCACAACCACCGTGTCGACTACATCGAGCGAACACAAATGGGCCAGTTCGCTTCTGCCGAACTTCTGACTGTCGGCCACCACAACGACCTCGTCGGCTGCTTCGATCATCTGGCGTTCGGTGGCGACGAGGAGCAGGTTGCTGTTGAACAGCCCCTGCTCGTTGATGCCCCCGACGCTCATCACCAGTTTTCTGGCGCGGACGAGTTTGAGGGCTTCGATGGTCAGGTCGCCGAGCGCGACGCCGGTCTTCGGGTAGATGTAACCTCCTAGAAATGTGAGATCGATATTGGGTGACCCCGCGAGTTGATTCACGACCGGCAGCGAGTTCGTCACGATGCGAACCGACTTGCCGTTGAGATGGCGGGCGACCTCCAACGTCGTGGTGCCGCCATCGAGCAGAATCGTTTCCTCGGGGTCGATGAGTTCCGCAGCGGCCCTTCCCACCTTGATCTTTTCCTCGGAGGCGCTGGACCTCCGTTCTTCAAAACCGCTGAGGGCGGTGCCAACGTAAACCGCACCGCCGCGTGTAAACCGCACCTGGCCCGTCGTGACCAGATCCTTCAAATCTCTTCTGACGGTGGATTCGCTGGTTCCGGTCAGTGCGACAAGCTCATCGATTGTCGCATACCCTTTCTCCTGAACGGTTTGCAGAATCGAATCCAGTCGTTGTGCGGCTAACATGGGTAACAAATGGGACTTCCGGATTGCCCCAGTGAGATCCAGAATAATTCAACTCAGTTCAAATCCATTCATTTTGAATCATACTGCCCCGGGGAAGGATTGCAAGGTACGCCTTGCACTTTGCCCAGATTTCCTGGTCCTCCACAGCGCATGACCGTATCGGTCCCTCCCTGAGACCATCCCCCTTCTGCATCGGCGTGATCGCTACCCGCCCTCGACGAAACGTCCTAACAGTCGTTACGACCGGAACCTCCTTAGGCCACAGGCGACAGGCCATAGGCCACAGGGCAGGATGAAACGTCGCATAGCTGTCCCTTGCTTCCTGTCGCCTATGGCCTGTCGCCTTTTCCTGGACAACGAAACACGCGAAACCACACAATGAGAGCTCTCCAACAACAGAGAATCCATGTCGCTCCCCCGTTTGGCCGTCGATCGACCCGTCACCACGGTGATGATGTCGATCATCGTGATCATTCTGGGGTTCATGGCTCTCGGCGGTCTCAGCGTCGACCTGATGCCCGAGATCGATTTCCCGACCGTCACAGTGACGGCTCTCTATCCTGGCGCCGGTCCCGAGGAAATCGAAACGCTCGTCACGCGCCCCCTGGAGCAAGCCCTCAGCTCCATCCACGGTTTCGACCGGCTATCGAGCAGATGCATCGAAGGCAGCACCAGCATCAGCGTGCAGTTCCACTGGGGCGTCAACCTGGACGTGGCGATTGCCGACATGAGGCAGGCGATCGACGGCATGCTCGCCAACCTGCCGGATGGAATCGAGCCTCCCACGATCCGCAGATACGACTCGAACAGTTCGCCCATCATGTATCTGGGCGTCAAGAGCGACCTGCCGCCGATCGAACTCACGCAGTTGACGGAGCGACTCATCATTCCTCAGCTCGAGCGGCTGGACGGCGTGGCTCGCGTCGGCATGCGGGGGGAAGTGAACCGCGAAATTCAGGTCGATCTGGACTATGCGAAGCTCACGGCACTCGGCATGGGAGTGAATGAAATCGTCACGGCCCTGGAGCGCGGCAACGTCAGCCTGCCCGCCGGCGACTACGAGGAAGGGCAATTCCATCGATTGTTGCGCGGCCAGAGCGAATTCACGAATCTGGAGGAGATTCGCAGTCTGGTGGTGCGGCAGCGTGGCGGGGCCGTGGTGCACTTGCGGGATGTCGCCGACGTCATCGACGGTCACGAACGCATCACTCAGGTCACTCGCGTCGACGGTGAACCGGGTTTGACGATCTATCTCTTCCAGCAGTCCGGGGCGAACACGATCGATGTCAGCGACGCCGTGCATGAAGAGGTGGAGAAGATCAATCGCGAATTGCCGCAGGCGACCCTGCTGGTGCGGAGCGACAAGTCGGACTTCATCCGCGAAGCCATCGCCAACGTGCAGGAATCAGCCTGGGTCGGAATGCTGCTGGCCGGGGGCATCCTGATGCTGTTTCTGCGGAGCTTTCGCAGCGTGGTCGTCATTGCGATTTCGATGCCGCTGTCGGTGCTCGCAACGTTCGTTCTGATTTACTTTCAGGGCTTCACGCTCAATCTGGTGTCGTTCGGTGGCCTGGCCCTCGGCCTCGGCATGCTCGTCGACAACTCGATCGTGGTCCTGGAAAGCATATACGTCAAACACGAAGAGGGACTCAGCCCTCGGGATGCAGCCATCGAAGGCACGAAAGAGGTCGCGTCGGCCGTAACCGCCGCCACGCTCACGACGCTCATCGTGTTCCTGCCGCTGATGTTCATCCCCGGCGTGACCGCCATTCTACTGCATCAGTTGGCCTACGTTGTGAGCTTTTCGCTGATGTGCTCGCTGATTGCGAGCCTTACGCTCACGCCGATGCTCACCGCGCGATTGCTCGCAAATCACCCAACCGAAGACCAAATCGCTGCCGCCGCCACCGCGAAGGTGACCCGTCGTCACTGGATCATTCGAGGCTTTCAGAAGGCCGCTGCGGCCGTCGTCTATTTGCTGAACCTCGGACTCCACCTGATGGAGCAGGCTTACGGACGGATGCTGACGTGGTGCCTGAAGCATCCCGCGATTGCCGCGTTTCCGATTCTGCTGGCGACCTGCGCGGCCGCCGGCCTGTGGCCCCGCGTGGGAACCGAGTTCCTGCCGCAGACCGATGATGGACGCATCAACGTCACCGGCGTGATGGCGCCGGGCATTCAACTGGGGACGCTCGACCGGCAGGCTCGCATCGTCGAGCAAACGCTGCTCGACATGCCCGACAACGTCATCAAGTCGCTTACGTCATTCATCGGAGACGAAGCCGAGGACGGAGACGAATGGAACCAGTGCCGATTCATGGCGCAGTTGCCGCTGCCCGAAGACCGCGAGATGACGGCCGAGGAGATTCGCTCGCACATCGCGTCGAGCATGCCGGACGTGGCCGGGATGAAGGTGACCGTGCGCATCTTTCCCGCGATGCCGTTTTCCCGCATGTTTCAGTCGGCCGAAGGAGACAGCATTGCGGTCCTGGTTCGCGGACACGATCCCCGGACGGCCGCCGAACTCGCGGAGGTCGTCGAAGGAGTGATGAAGGAAACCAGCGGGCTCGTCAACGTCGAATCGCAGCAGGAAGAGCAGAGGCCGCAGCTAGTCACGCGCATCGACCGCGAGAAGGCATCGCTGCTCGGAATCACGGTCGATGACGTGGCTCAAGCGCTGCAGGCGACCGTGCGAGGAGTGGAAGCCACTGTCTTCCGGGAAGACGGCGATGAATTCGCCGTGATGGTTCGCCTGCGTCCCGGCGATCGCGAAGAACAGGGCGATCTGGGCCGTATCGGCGTTACCACACCGACCGGACAACTTGTCCCGCTGGAGAACCTTATGCGTTTCGAGTCGAACGATTCGCCGCTGGCGATCGAACGGCTCGATCGCGAACGATTCGTCACCGTGTCGGCGGGCATCGAGAACCGCGATCTCGGCAGCGTCGTGCGAGAGTTGCAGGGCCGTTTCGCGGGTTTGCAATTGCCGGATGGGTTTCATGTGGAGATTGCCGGCGACTACGAAGAGCAGGAAGAGAGCTTTCAGGCACTGAACATCGGGCTGATCCTGGCCATCGTCCTGATGTACATGATCATGGCGGCGCAGTTCGAATCGCTCCTCGATCCGTTATTGATCCTTGGCACATTGCCGCTTGGCGCGATCGGCGTGCTGATGGTGCTCACCATGACCGAGACGACGCTGAACGTGCAGTCGTTTATCGGAATTATCGTGCTGTCGGGGATCGTTGTCGACAACGCGATCGTGATGCTCGACTACGCCAATCAACTGCGGCACCGCCATCCCGAGATCCCGCTGCTGGACATTGTCGTGCAGGCTTCGACCCGCAGGTTGCGGCCGATTCTGATGACCACGCTGACCACGATCCTTGGCATGCTCCCAATCGCCTTGGGCATCGGAGCCGGCGCCGAACTGCAGGCGCCGATGGCGCGAGTTGTGGTTGCGGGAATGATCTCGGGGACGCTGACGACATTGGTCGCAATTCCGATCCTATACCTGGTCGTGCACACCTGGCTCGATCCCGCCAGAGCGACATCGAAGCGGGAAAGCATCCAGGCCGCGCCGGTCCCGGTTGCCGCGACGACTTCCGCCTGAGTGGCTGGCGAAAGTCTGGCAAACTCCTTGCCGTAGACTCCCTGCCCCTTCCTCCACGCTCTATGCTCATGTCATGAAGACATTGTTTTTCGAATGCGATACCGGCATCAGCGGCGACATGACGCTTGCCGCCCTCATCGACCTGGGGGCCGACGTTACGACGATTCGCGATGCGATCGACTCGCTGGGACTGGCCGGCGTGTCGTTGTCCGTCGAGACGATCGTAAAGGCGGGGTTTCGCGCGACGCAGGTGAAGGTCAAACATCCCGAACAGCATGCGCATCGCGGCCTGCGCGACATCACCGCGATCGTGGACGGTGCGAAGCGATTGACTCCCAGGCAGAAAGAAATCGCCCTGGAGATGTTCACGGCGATCGCCGAGGCCGAGGCCAAGGTGCATGGCAGCACGATCGAGCGTGTGCATTTCCATGAAGTGGGAGCCATCGATTCTATCGTCGATATCGTCGGCGTGGCCGTCGCGTTCGATCTGCTCGATGTCGATGAAGTCGTTTGCGCCCCGATCCCCACTGGGCGCGGCACCGTGCATATCGCTCATGGCCAATGCCCTGTCCCCGCGCCCGGAACGGCCGAACTGCTGAAGGGTATGCCGCTGCGCGATGTGCCGATCAATGCCGAACTCACGACGCCGACGGGAGCAGCGATCGTCAAGGTGCTGGCCGATCGCTTTGGCTCGCTGCCTGCGATGTCGATCGATCGCATCGGCTACGGAGCCGGCACGATGGACCTGCCCGGCAGGGCCAACATCCTGCGAGTCTTTCTCGGCGAAGCAGCGGACGATGCCGAAACGGACACCGTCGTGCTGCTCGAAACCAATCTCGATGACGCCACCGGCGAAGTGATCGGCTACTGCCTGGACCAGCTGCTGCACGCCGGCGCGCTCGACGCCTTCACCACGCCGATCCAGATGAAGAAGAACCGTCCCGGCGTGATGGTCAGCGTGCTGGCCGAACCGCACCAAGCTGATGCGCTGGAACGCATCTTGTTTCAGGAGACCGGTACGTTCGGCATCCGCCGGCAACTCGTCTCCCGCAGCATCCGCTCGCGGGCCGAGTTAACGGTGGAGACGCCTTGGGGCGAAGTCCGCGGCAAGGTCGGTTGGAGAGGTGCCGGCGATGTACTCTTCACGCCCGAGTACGAAGATTGCGCCCGCATCGCCCGCGAGCATGCCGTGCCGCTGCGCGAGGTCTACCAGGCCGCCCTCGCCGGGTTCATCCCCGAAGACATCGAACTGGAACCGCCCCACGAGCATGATCATCACGCCGACGTGCATGACCACGATCATGACCATGACAATCACGGGCACGATCACGACCACGATCATGGGCATGACCACGATCATCATCACGATCATTGATGAATCGCCGGCAGCGCGCGAACATGATGTCGATGCGAGACGCTGCAGTGAAGTTGCTTTCCACGGACATCAGTCCAAAGATTCTCAATGGACGGCGGACGGCGCGACAGAGATGCCGGAGTTGCGAGGTCGACACCTCCGTAGCCGCGAAGCGGCGGAAGCATGTAGCCTTGAGTGATAACCCAAGGGAAGAGGGTGCTTGTGAATGGGCGAGCCGCGAAGCGGCGGTAGCGAGCTTACACATGCAACCACGCGGCCGCCGCGTCGCGG
>JANNSB010000737.1:0-2662 GCA_031402175.1 Planctomycetaceae bacterium | reverse complement strand
ACAATCGCGTTCGCACCGGGCGGAATGTAGTTGATGAGGTCCTGTTGCGCGACGGCGGCCGATTGACCCAGCGCCATGATAACCAGCGCGAGCTGCACCGGACGGAAGCAAGACCTGCGGGGGAACGGTGTCATGTGAGTGATTCCAATGAGGTGCGGGTGTCCGGCAAGTGATGTGACTTCAATAAACTGCATGAATCATGACATCCTCGATGACCAATTCCAACTGAATCGCCGATCGATGGGCATCGACCTTGGTGCAGGCGGTCCGCAACGCAGAATTCGCGATGCGGGGCCGCGAAATCAGATGGATTCGACAATCCCGCCTCAAGCCAGGATCGCGTCGACCACGTGCCCGTGAACATCGGTCAGCCGGCGGTCGAGGCCGTTGTGGCGGAATGTGAGCCGTTCGTGGTCGATGCCCATCAAGTGCAACAGCGTGGCGTGCAGGTCGTAGCCGGTGGTTTCGTCCACGGCGGTTTCGTAGCCAAACGGGTCGCTTTCCCCGAAGGCCGCCCCGGCCCTGATGCCCGCGCCAGCCAGCCAACTGACGAACGTGCCGCCGTTGTGGTCGCGCCCGGTCGCCCCCTGCGTGAACGGCATGCGGCCGAACTCGGTCGTGAAGATGAGCAGCGTGTCTTCCAGCAGCCCGCGCTGCGTCAGGTCACCCAGCAGCGCCGCCGTTGGCTGATCGACTGTCTTGGCGATGAAGGGCAACTCGTTCGGGATGTCGGTGTGATTGTCCCAGTTCTTGCTCGCGCCTCCCGTGCCGCTCCACACCTGCACGAAACGCACATCCCGCTCGATCAGTCTGCGAGCGATCAGGCAGTTGCGCCCGAACGGTTCTGTCGTCTCGTCATCGAGGCCGTAGGCGTGTTGCGTCTCCTGGGTCTCTGCCGTCAGGTCTAGCGCTTCGGGCGCGCTGGCCTGCATCTTTGCGGCAAGTTCGAACGACGCCATCCTCGCTTCGAGATGCTGGTCGTGGCCGCGCTCGTCCAGATGCCTCTGGTTCAATTGCTCCAGCAGCGACAAGCCGTCCGACTCGCTGGCCGCCGTGATGTGCTCGGCTGAGGCCGGCGGATTCAGATTCGGAATGGGAACTTCGTTGTTCGGCCTGATGATCGTGGCAGCGTTCGCCGCGGGCAGAAATCCCGCGGAGAAGTTGCCGGTGTTGTTGTACGGCAACCCGCGATGATCGGGGAGCACGACGAAGCTCGGCAGGTTGTCGGTCAGGCTGCCGAGACCATAACTGAGCCATGCGCCGATGCTGGGGAAACCGGGATTCAAGAATCCAGTGTTCTGCAGATAGCTCGCGGGGCCGTGCACGTTCGTCTTCGAGCGCATGGCCATCAAAAACGCCAATTGATCGACTTTTTGCGCGATGTGCGGAAAGACGTCGCTCACCCAGCGGCCTGATTCCCCGTACTGTTGAAAGGCGAAGGGGGACTTCATCAGCGCGCCGGGCACGCTGGTGGCCGCCGCCTTGATGCCGAAATCGACTTGCTCCCCGTGCCGGCGTTCGAGTTCTTCCTTCCGATCGAACGTGTCGACCTGGCTGACGCCGCCGTTCATGAAGAGCTGAATGACTCGCCGTACCTTGGCGGGATGATGCAGCCCGCCGTTGAACTCGGGCCGCGGAGTCGCGAGATCGGCGAACGCCTCGGTCCGCAGCAGCAGATGGGCGAGGGCCAGGCCGCCGAACCCGCCGCCGCTGCGCGTGAGAAACTCGCGACGGGTGCACGAGCGGGAACAAGGTTTCTTCGATTGCGCGGGCATGGCTGGTCGAGGTTCCGGGAGTCCAGCCTGCAGGCTAAAGCCTGGACTCCACTCTAAACTAATCCACAAACAGAAACTCATTCGTGTTGAACAAAAACCGGCAGGTATTGGCGAGGCCATGCTGCTGGGCATACTGGGCGACGGCGGTCAATTCCTCGGCCTCGGGTTCTCGTCCAAACAGCCGGCGATAGGCCGATGTGATTTGCGTGTCGAGATCAGGCGACTCCTGCTGCAAGCACTCGGCCAGCAGTTCACTCTGGCGGACGACGAACTTGTCGTTGAGCGTCGCTAAGGCCTGCAGCGATGTGAGCGACACCGTGCGCTGCGGCGTCAACTGCGACGCATCGGGGCAGTCGAGAGCCTCCATGAACGGATCGGGTATCGTGCGGAAGATGAATCGGTACACGCTCCGCCGATAATTCGCCGGGTCATCCACGTCGAAATTCTGGTAGTCGACATCGGGGGTAACATGTATCCCCGGCGTCTCGATGAACTGCCGTTCCGATGGGCCGCCCATCCGGTAGTCGATGGTGCCCGAAGCCACGAGCAGCGCATCGCGGAACGACTCGGCATCCAGTCGCAGACGGTTCATCCGCCACAGCAGACGATTGTCGGCATCGACGGCGTTGCCGTCTTCTCGCTCGCGCGACGACTGCTGATAGACGGCACTGGTCACGATCAGCCGGTGCAGAGCCTTTAGCGAGCCGTTCGCTTCCCGCAGCGTCGCGGCCAGCCAGTCCAAAAGCTCGGGATGCGTGGGGGACGACCCCATCTGTCCGAAGTCGTTGGGAGTGTCGACCAGCCCCCGGCCGAAATGCAACTGCCAGACGCGGTTGGCGATCGAGCGCCACACGAGCGGATTGTTCTCATCGCTGAGCCAAAGGGCT
>JANNSB010000736.1:0-2822 GCA_031402175.1 Planctomycetaceae bacterium | reverse complement strand
CCGCTGTTGGCTTGCGCCCTGTCTGCTGACTCCGGCCTCGGGAAGGCCGGGCCACGACTGTCGCCTCCCGCCAAAACTCAAGCCCCAAGCCTCACCCTTTCCCGCGCAACCGCGACCGTAAGGGTGGAGATGTTGCCCATGTCCGATGACGAATCGACCCCACTCGCTGTACCGGTTCCTGCTGCTCATCCCTCGCAGCAGGGCACGAGCGCGATTTGTGCTCACAGTGGAGGGAGCAGGAGACTGCCAGCCGTCGGCGGTCGAGTTGCGCCTGCGGGACGGCCGAGCCGAAGTGCGCGGGACGGTCGAGTTGCGTGTGCGAAGAGAGGGTCGTCCGCCGCCCTCGTCCTTCTTCTTCTTCTTATCCGGCGGGCGATGCGCCGAACGTCTTGTGCTGCAAGAAGAAAGGTGTCGGGTGCGCAACGCGATCGATCAGCCGGCGCCTGCGGCTTGGGCGCGATATACGAACCTCTGGCCATCCGCCCGATCAATACCGGTAATAATCCGGCTTGTACGGGCCTTCGAGGGGGATGCCGAGGTAGTCGGCCTGCTTCTGCGTGAGCTTCGTGAGCTTCACGCCGAGCTTGTCGAGGTGCAGGCGGGCGACTTCTTCATCAAGTTGTTTCGGCAGCACATGGACGCCGAGTTCGTACTGTTCCGACTTTGTCCAGAGTTCGATCTGGCCGACCACCTGATTGGTAAAGCTGTTCGACATGACGAATGACGGATGCCCCGTCGCGCAGCCGAGATTGACGAGTCGGCCTTCGGCGAGCAGCAGGATCGACTTGCCATTGGGCCAGGTGTACTTGTCGACCGGGCCGCCGACATCGGAATCTTTCTTGATGTTCTCCCTCTTGATGTCCTTGCGGCCATTCATGTAGGCGACATCGATTTCCAGATCGAAGTGGCCGATGTTGCAGACGATGGCGTTGTGCTTCATCACATCGAGATGCGGGCCGCAGATAATGTCGCGGCAGCCGGTCGTCGTGACGAAGATGTCGCCGATCGGGGCGGCTGCTTCCATCGTGGTGACTTCATAACCTTCCATCGCCGCCTGCAAGGCGCAGATGGGATCGATCTCGGTGATGATGACCCTCGCGCCGAGTCCGTCCATCGCATCGGCACAGCCCTTGCCCACGTCGCCGTAACCGGCGATTACGCAGACCTTGCCGGCCACCATGATATCGGTGGCCCGCTTGATGCCATCGGCCAGCGACTCGCGGCAGCCGTACAGGTTGTCGAACTTGCTCTTCGTGACCGAGTCGTTGACGTTGATGGCCGGCACGCCGAGCTTGCCTTGCTCGAACATCTGATAGAGCCGATGGACGCCGGTGGTGGTTTCCTCGGTGAGGCCGCGAATGTCCTTGAGCATCTCGGGGTACTTGTCGTGCACCATGACGGTGAGGTCGCCGCCGTCATCAAGGATCATGTTCAGGTTCGAGCCATCGGGCCAGAAGAGAGTCTGCTCGATGCACCAGTCGAATTCCTCGGCAGTCTCACCCTTCCAGGCGAAGACGGGAAAGTTCTTGACGGCCAGGGCGGCGGCCGCGTGATCCTGCGTCGAGAAGATGTTGCAGCTCGACCAGCGAACCTCGGCCCCGAGTTCCATCAGCGTCTCGATGAGGACGGCGGTCTGAATCGTCATGTGCAGACAGCCGGCGATCTTGGCCCCAGCCAGCGGCTTCGACTTGCCGTACTTCTGGCGAAGTGCCATCAGGCCGGGCATTTCGATCTCGGCCAGTTCGATCTCTTTACGGCCGAGTTCGGCCAGCGCGAGGTTCTTGACTTTGTAGGGCAGCAACTTGATCGCGGGAGCGGCAGTGGGCATGGAATCGGGGTGTTGGAGAGTCGGAAACGTGGAGGATTTGCAGCGGGGAGTCGGTTCAACTCACCCAGTTTGAGCCGGCATCGGCTGTCATCAATTCAATCTGGCACAAGACGATAGGGCATCGCGGAACAGACGGCAAGAAGGCGTATATGGCATCTCACGAATGGGTTGGGAGAGTCTTTGTAGACCGGCTTTGCGAGCGGTAATTCCAGAATTGCCTCATTTTCCTGTACGGGAAAGTGACAACAAACTGGAAATCACCGGTTGGCCGAGGAACTCACCGGCCATAACCACTCGTCATTTCCGGGGATGCAGTCCCTTGCGGGCCACGAAATAGGTGATGAAGGCATCGAAGGCGTGCAGAACGACGAGAGACAAGACTGGCACGACGACGGCTTCGATCGGCTGACCGCGCAGTATCGCGTCGATCGTGACAATGGCCAGCGCGAACAACGTAAACATGTAGCCGATCAGCTCGAAGCAGGCGAGGCCGGTGTGGCCCAGCAGAAAGTCGCCCCACGAGGGAAAGATCAGGCTGCGACGCGCGACCTGGGCCGGTGTCCAGAAGTCCTGCCCGCACTGCTCGCATTTGTATTCCCCCTTGGGAATGCATTCGAAGCAGTGCGAGCACAGGTTCTCCTGCGATTGCGACGTGTGCGGCTGGAAGCCTCGCTGGCGATACGTTTCGAGCGCCTCTTCGAAGATCGTCGGCATCGTCGCGCCGTCGGTCTTGGTGAATCCGGCAAACGACAGCTTGCGTCCATCCTTCAGAGTGAGGGCAAGCGATCCCGTCCACGTTTTCTTGAACGTCTGGACCTCGCTGTAGTAGAGCATCCAGCAGGTGTGCTGCGGCTTTCCCGAGCTGTCGGTGCGGATGATGAAGGACGTGGAGGAGCGCGGCTGGGTGCCGGACGACGCGCCCCGCGAACATCCGGTCGCCGAGCTGGTGGGTGCGGCGATGAGCGCGGGCGCCAAGTTTGCGGGCGCGCTGGGC
>JANNSB010000735.1:0-5078 GCA_031402175.1 Planctomycetaceae bacterium | reverse complement strand
GGGGAGGAGTTGAAATACTTGAGCGAACGCCTGAAAACTTCCGGAGGCATCCCAAAAATGAAACGCCTGCTCACCAACGCCTTACCCCAGGAATTCCGCATCACAAGCTGAAACAAACCCCATACAGCGCAACTTCAAAACTAACGCTTCGGGTTACCATACATTTCGAGCCGACTTCGAAAACCAATGACAACGCCTCCGTTGCCGATCGGCTGAGCGTCCTGCAAGATACTGTCCATCAATCCGATTTCATTCACCAACCGCTCACTATGCCCGATCCACGCATTCTCCGACTTGCCGAAGTCCTCATCGACCACAGCCTGCGGCTCAAAGCCAGCGAGAAGGTGCTGATTGAGGCGTACGATCTCCCCAACGAGGAACTCGTTTGCAAACTGATCGACCTCGTGGCCGAGCGCGGGGCGATTCCGCTCGTGTCGTGGAAGAGCAATCGCATTCTACGGTCGCTCTACAAGCGGGGCACCGAGGAGTCGCTCGGGTTGATGGGCCAGATCGAACGCCGGTGCATGGAGCAGATGACGTGCTACATCGGCATCCGCGGTGCCGACAACCTCAGCCAGTTCAGCGATGTCGGCAGCGAGCAGATGGATCGTTTTCAACGGCACGTCTGGAAGTCGGTGCACCTCGATGTTCGGGTGCCGAAGACTCGCTGGGTCGTGCTGCGGTACCCGAACGCCTCGATGGCCCAGTCGGCCAAGATGAGCACCGAGGCCTTCGAGGACTTCTACTTCAACGTCTGCACGACCGACTATTCGAAAATGGCCCGCAACCAGCAGCCGCTGGCCAAGCGCATGCTGGCCTGCGATCAGGTGAAGATCACGGCCCCCGGTACCGACCTTACCTTCAGCATCAAGGGCATTCCCGTCATCCCGTGTAATGGAGGGCGAAACATCCCCGACGGCGAAGTCTTCACGGCTCCCGTCAAGAACAGCATCAACGGGACGATCACGTACAACACGCCGTCGCTGTATCACGGGACGATCTTCGAAGGCATTCGCTTTACCTTCAAGGAAGGCAAAATCGTGGACGCCGAATGCAAGGGGGAGACCGAGAAACTCAACAAGCTGCTCGACTCGGATGAAGGCGCCCGCTACGTCGGCGAATGGGCCGTCGGCTGCAACAACCAGATTCTCGAGCCGATGCTCGACACGCTCTTCGACGAAAAGATCGGCGGCTCGTTCCACCTGACGCCGGGCAACGCCTACGAAACAGCCGACAACGGAAACCGCAGCGGCGTGCACTGGGATCTCGTGCTCATCCAGCGACCAGAATACGGCGGCGGCGAGATGTGGTTCGACGGCGAACTGATCCGCAAAGATGGCAAGTTCGTGCCCGCCGATCTGCACCCGTTGAATGAGGGACTGTGAGAGCGGCGGGGTTCAACCCCGCCGGACGGGATCGATGCGCAAAGCCTACTTCGGCTGCGTCTCGGTGAAGCACTCGATATCCAGCACCGTATCGCTGGTGGCGGCCACGTTCTCGCGGATGCGTTCGCAGGTGCGTTTGAACTGCTTAAGTTCGGCCTCGCTCAGGCCCGAGGTCATCTGATCCCGCATGATGTTGCATTCCTGCACGGCGCGGTTCCAGACGGCATCCGCCTGTTCGGTGGCGAACAGCCGGTTCTTGCGGCGGTCGTTACTGCAGGCCTTGCGTTCGAGCCAGCCGTCGCGCTCCATGCGGGTGACGATACCCGCCAGCGTCGGGGCCTCGATCCCCAGCCCCTCGGCGATTTCGGCCTGCGACGACGCCCCGTGTGAGGAGAGCCAGGCAAGCACTTCCCATTGACGCAGGGTGATGCCCACTTGAGCCAGCCGAGTGGAGAAAGCCCGCCGCAGAGCTTGCGATGTCAGGCAGACCCAAGTTCCAACACTGCTATCCCAGTCGTACTCCAGCACTTTACACCCCCGCCGAACGCAGCACGTCTTGCCCACGATTACGGGGTCATCATACGTACTCGTTTCGCGACCGATCAAGAGGCGGAATCGGGTAATGCGACAATTGACGACGTCCAGTATTTTGGCCATTCCGGCGGCATGGCGAGTATGACCCTTGCAATTGCGACGGGTGTGTGACGAAGCCGCGCGCTCCCCGTTGGCATCCACCGGTCGGCAATCGAATGGACGGCCGGCTTCGCACCCTTGCGGCAGCGGTTGCCAATGTCGCGCGTAAAACCGTGGATTGTCCTGTCCCCCGAAGCGTTTGGGTGAAACATCCGCAGGCGCCCTCCGCTCAGCAGGGTAACAGGCTTCACACACCAACTTACAAAACAGGGTTATTCACATGACAACGACGCAAATGACCGTAGCCGGAGCGATTCTTGTTGGATTCATGGGCGGCTTTCTGTTCAATCGGTCCGACGACGACAAGTCGGCCGCAACCTCAAGCGAACAAACAGCTTCCGGTGAAGAATCGATGTCGGAAGATACAGAAACAACGCGAGGTACTGGTGAACGAAGCACACGAGGCGGCGGTTCACGGTCAAGTCAATCCGGCGACGCTTCCCGCGAGCCCCGCCTGGTCGGGGACTGGCGAAACACCGAAATGTTCGTCAGCGACGGGATCAGCATCGTGATCGATCACTTCATGACGATCAATGCCGATGGCACGATGGAAGCCCACGACGGCGGTGCGGCCGGTAGCTTTGGCGACGAACCCTGGGAACCGGAACGGTCGGACGAGACGGTTCGCTGTGAATGGCGGACCAAAGGCAACGTGCTCGAGATTCGCGGCGAAGGCCGTGACTGGACGCCGCTCGCCGAGTACGAAGTCAGTGCCGAGAGCCTGTTGACGGTCGCCAACGGCGAACGGCAGCTTTGGGAACGCATCTGAAGCGTAGCCGTGTCTGTCCCCAGACACGGGGCGACCAGTTGACGCGTGAACCGGTCGGCACGCTTCGCCAAGTAAAACGTCCGCCCCATTGAGGCGACGCAAACAGGCGTCATCTATTGTCGAGCCGAACAAAGGAGGTTGACCTACTCCTTCGGCCCGGCGTCTGGGGACAGACGCCGCAACGCGAAAGGCGACTATCCCTTCTCAATCCCCGACCACACTTCCTCCAATCGTTTCACCGACACCGGCACCGCCGTCTTGAGTTGCTGCGCGAAGAGCGACACGCGGTACTCTTCGATCAGCCAGCGGTAGCCCTCGATCGCGGCGGCCAGATGCGGACGCGAATCCTGTCCACTGAGCGCGAATCGCAGCCGACCGAGCCACGGGAGCAGATCCTGCATCGCCCGCTGGTCCTTCTGAAAGCCCCCCGAAGTCAATTTGCCCCAGCGATGCACCATTCCCTGAAAGTAACGCGGATACTGTGCCAACCAGCCCCAAGGTGTTTCGGTGAAGAATCCCGGCGTCGTCAGTAGTTCCAGTTGCCGTGACAAGTCGGCATGAACTTCTCGTAGAGCGGCGGACGGCGCGGGCTCCAGCAGTCGGCGGATATCGCGATACGATGTGAGCAGCGGCTCCGTGATCGCAGTCACATCTTGAGCCGCGACGCCCAGATGATTGCGAATCTGCTTGAGTCGAGCCTGCCACGCGTCGGCTGTTCGCGGCAATTCCTTGTTCGTGGCGAACAGTGCCCGTTCGGACATTCGCCAGGCCAGTGCTTCCCTGAGCGGCATGCCTCCCGGCAGCGTGGAAGCGAGCAGTTTGAGCTGATCGAACTTCGGCAGATGGAGCACCTGTTCGTCAATCCGCCGTCGCTCGGCGAGCAGGCACAGTCGCACCAGGGCGCGCCGCGACTCGCGCTCGGCTGTTGGGGCGCGGTCGCTGAGCTTGAGCGTGATCGAAGAACCTGAGTCCACCAGCATCGGAAACGCGCTCACCTTGATTCCGCTGCGTTCGAGCGTCGCCTGCGTTGGCAGATCACCGAAGTCCCAACTGGTGATCCCCGCGCGCGACCAGCGGGCATCCTGCACTTCGTGCACAATGGTCGACGATTGCTGGCTGAGCTGCTGCTTGAGTTCCGTCAAATCCCGACCGTTGGCGATCTCCTTGCCTGCCCCATCGACGACGCGAATGTTCATCTGCAGATGCGACGGCAGGCGCGAAGTCTCGAACGCATCAGCCGGCACATGCTCCCCCGACCGACGGCGCAGCAGTTGTGACAACGCTTCATTCAGGTCGCCGATGCCGAACTCCAGATGCGGCGTCACCTCGCGGGCCGTGTCGGGCACCGGGACGAACATCCGGCGCAGTTCCTTCGGTAACGTCTTGATGAGGGCCGCCACCTTTTCCTCGATCAGTCCCGGCACCAGCCATTCCAGCCACGCGGCGGGCAACTGCTGCAGGCCCTCCCGAGGCACGATCACCGTCACGCCGTCGTGCTCCATGCCGGGATCGAGCCGATACTCGAGCGGCAGCTTCATTGAGCCGACCTGCAGCGTGTCGGGGAAGTCGACTTTGGTCGGAGTGGTGTGATCATCATCCAGCAGCGACTCGCGGGACATCCACAACAGTTCGGGCTGCTCACGCTCGGCCTCCTTGCGCCATTTCTCGAAGCTGTGACCGTCGTAGATGTCGGCGGGAATGCGTTCCTCGAAGAATTCGATTTCGCGGTCCTCGGCATGAAACAGACTCCCCTGCCGCAGCTTGGCCTGCATCGCGGTGAGTTCTTCCTTGATCAACTTGTTATGCAGGACGAAGTCGCCGCGAGACTCGTAGTCTCCTTCCACCAGCCCGCGGCGGATGAAGAGCTCCCGCGACAGTTGCGGATCGATCGGCCCATAGCGGCACAAACGGCGCGGAATGATCGGCAACCCGAACAGCAGCACTTTCTCCCACGCCATCACGCCGGCCGACTTCTTGCTCCAGTGCGGTTCGCTGTAGGTCCGCTTGATGAGATGTCCCGCGAGCCGTTCGATCCATTCCGGTTGTATCGGCCCCACGACGCGGGCGAACTTACGGGTCGTCTCGACCAGTTCGGCCGCCATGATCCACTTCGGCTTCTTCTTGAACGCCACCGACCCCGGCCAGATGAAGAACGTCTGCCCGCCGGCCCCGTTGTACTCGTGCGTTTCGCTGGCGCTGCCGACGTTGGCGAGCAGGCCCGTTAAGACGGC
>JANNSB010000734.1:0-8284 GCA_031402175.1 Planctomycetaceae bacterium | reverse complement strand
GAGCTGCTCGGCCCAGACGGAGAATCGCTCCAGTGCCTGCTGGCGGGCGTCCTCGCGGCTGGTAGCACCTTCAGCGAGAGCATCATAGAACGCCAGCGCCTCGCTGAGTTCCGGCGGGAGACTCCCCGTAACGTGCCGCGGCCCGCGATCGTCACTCATCGGTCAATACTTTCGAACGTCGGATGTAAGTGCCCCTCCCTGGATTGGGCTCCACCACTTGTGTCACACAATGGTTTGGAAGGCGTACTGTCGCGGCCATCAAGTATTGCCTCGCCACGTTTCTGAATCCACTGATCGCCAGCCTGACTCTCGCCTCCGACGTGGTCCAGACATCATCGCAGAAAGGACTGGAAGTCTGCGGGAGTCAGGTCCTTCGCGAGCTGGGCGAAGGCCCGGGCCTTGAGGCCGGCGACGGCATTTTCGGTCAGCCCCAGCCCCTCGGCGATCTGCTGCGTTGACAGGTTCTGGAAGTACTTCCAGGTAATGACCTCGCGCTGCCGATCGGGGAGTTCGGCGATGGCGGCATGCACACGTTCCCGGGCGTCCTGAAAGCGAAAGCCCTCGGAGGGCGTTCCCGTCGAACCGGCTCCATCGAACGAACTGATCTGGGCAGCCTCCTTGGCGGGATCGATCACCCGCAGGCCGCGGCGGAAAGCCGTTGTTCTGAGCCAGCCATAGAGCATGGCATCGGCCTCTCCTCCCTGAAACTGGTCTTGTCGTTCCAGGCAGGCGGCAATGGCATCGTGCACGATGTCTTCGGCTGCGGCCTGATCGACGCGCAACTGTTCAATAACGTACCCCAACAACTGACTCCGCATGCCCGCGATGCGTTCGGTAAGTTCCATGGACGTCAGCTCCCGCAAGATATGCAGCCCTCGCAGGATAACTGATCGAAATTGGATTATGAAAGTAATCCGTTCCCCTTCGTGGACCGGAACGGTTGCAGGCGTCGAACCACGCCGTCGGAGGCGATTCGGCGGCCTCCGCAACGTCAAACATTCCGCATATCACAGGCTGTCTTTCGCCACGACAGCGGTTCCCACAGCCACTGCCGGCATTGCTCATGTTCCAAAAAACCAAGGAAAGCGCGACGGAATTCCGAACCATGCGCTCTGTTAGGTTGCCGCACGACGGCAACTTCACATCCAAACTCTTACCCAAGGAACGGCGATGTCCATACGTGAACTGAAAATGGTGATCGGAACAATCGGCGGCGGGATCATGTGCTTCGTTGTGGCGTGGATGTTCATCAGTCCGCACCTCTCAGGTGATGCGGATCAGATTGCCATCGTCGGAAGTCCCTGGAAGGGAGTGCTTCTCATCCCTTTGGGTATGGTGGCAATGGCCATCGGAATCCGTCAGCTACGACACCTTCGACGCTAGGCTCATGAGATGGCGCGCATGGGAAGCGTTTTCGGAATCAGGACTGGTGTTTCCTGCCCCGGTCACATCGCCCGAAGGTCGGACCCCAATCAGTCAGGAACCGCGTGAACTTGCTACCTCTTAAGGATTCCAAATGGCCACCTTCGTCGGTTGGCGATGGCGGATAGCTGAAGGGCGCTGGAATGTCGAGGCACCACGGTCAGCACAGCGCCAAGCAGCGGGCGCGCTTCGCGAACGCGGCACATGGCGATCAGTGCACGGGCTGCGCCGAGCGTCAGGCGCCAATGCGTCGGTTCCAGCTTTCGTAGATGATCGAACAAGCGGATCGACTCGTCGAGGTGGGTTTGGGCATCCGTCTTGCTGCCATTCTTCATAGAACATTCGCCAGCATTGGACAGGGCCTGGGCCAGGCCAGCGGCCACCTGAAAATGGTCGGCATGTCGCTCGAACAGCGAACGCCAATGCCTGATTGCCTGCTGTGATCGCTCGAGAGCCTCTTTCGCGGAACGGTGATCCAACTCAATCGATGTTTCACGGTTCAATGCGTGACCGAAGCCGAGCGTCAGATCGAGCACTTGGGGGAAGCGCCCGGCGAGGTCTGAAAAATGATTACGGGCTGCGCTTGCGGCAACGTACGCCGCGTCGATTCGGCCCAAACCCTCATTCACCTCGCTCTCAATGAGTCGTGCGCGAGCGAGCGCACACGCCGCACTCCATGATGGTGGACAAACACGGCAAGCGAACTCCAGATCGGACACACACTTCAAGAGAAGATCCAGAGCCTTCTTTGACTCGTCGCTTGCAGCCATGGAGCGGCAGCCGTCGGCTTGGGCAGCGGTGGCAATGTAGATCGTCTCCCAGGGATCGTCACTCTCCGAAAGGATGAGGGAAGAAGCAAAGTTGACTGCCTCGAGATAGTGGAGACGGGCTTCTTCCAATTGTCCGGACTCGGAGCAATGATTCGCCAATTCGTGCAGCACGCACGCCGACTCCTCGATGCTTGCCTTCGAGAAGGCCCCCGACTCGGAACGGCGGACGAGCAGACGCGCCGTCTCGCGCAGGATGTCGATCGCGGCGGCGCTCCGCGCGGTCGCTGACAACACGCGTGCCAGTATTCGCCGGCCGTATCCCCATGTATCCACCAGGTCGATGTCGTCGGGAAAAACATCGCACAGTTGCTGTTGGCGTCTCACTGACCAGAACACAAGTCGCTCTGCCTTACGCAGGTCGCCGCAAACGTAGAGCGAAAAGGCATAGTTGTTGAGCGCGCGGCTGACGCAATCGTCCACAATGGAGTCGGGCGCCTGGGACCGGGCGAGGTGCGCCAGGAGACGAAACGCTTCCCGATGAAGCTGCTGCGCATCGGCAAAGCGACCCTGCTGATCTAGAAACCAGCCATGGTTGAGCAACGAAATTGCATGCTGTTGGGCAGCGAACCGATCACGAGGGTTCCTCTCGAGAATTTCCCGGGCAATGGTGAACGCACGAGTGCTGTGCTGCTCCAATTCGGCCCAGTTCCCGGTGTCGTAGATCGTCAGAGCCAGTTTGTGAAAGCCTTGTGACAGCCCTCGCGCCAGTCCCGCGTCGGCTGGATTCCTGTCGTACAGGTACTGCCGCACGCGAATGCACTCGCGGAGCACGAATTCAGCGTCGCGCAAGCGCAGTTTCTCGCGGTGGATCAGCCCCAGGGATTCGGCGCACTCCGCTTGAATTACCCCGAGCCGCGTGTCTTCGCGCCGTCCCCAAAGGGGCGTGCACAGGTCGTAGGCACGACGATACAACTCCAATGCTGCCGCCGTATCTCCCAGAGACTGTCGAGTTTGGCCGAGACCCTGCAATGCCCACGACAAGTCAACGGCAAGATCGACACTTTGGTTGTGCATCGCGAACAGCGACTCGCCGACTTTGATCGCCTTGCGGTAAGCCTCTTCGGCCTCCGCGACCTTGCCGCTTCCCGATAATGTCCCGGCTAAGGCTCCCATCACGCCGACCAGCAGCGTGCCGGCCTCGAGATTCGACGGCTCCTGAGCATGAAGCGGTTGGATGATCGCAGCAGCATTGCGGTAAAGCTGTTCGGCCTCCGCCGGCCGGCTGTCGCGCAGCCTGAGAGCCGCCAGTCCCCATTGGACGCGGACCAGCATGCAGGCCACGTAGAAATGGCTGGGATTCGCTTGCCAGAGCGCCTCCAAATTCGCCATTGCCTTGGTGAAGCAATCTTCGGCTTCCGTAAACTTTCCCGCAGAGTCGTTGATGAGGCCCACAGAGTGCAGAGTAATGCACAACTTGAAAAGCGAATTGGCGTCTCTGGGATCGCGCTGCCATAGATCGAAGAGGACCCTGTGAGCTCGACGATAGGCAGCGTCGGCTTCATGCAATTGACCATGGTTGATGAGTGCCCGTCCCGTTGTGAGACTAAAGTCGGACAGCGCTCCGCTGTCGGGAGCTCTCTCCATGAGTTGGGCGACGGTCTGATCGAACTCAGTTGCTCTTCGCTGCAATACGCTTTCCAAGGTTTCCGAGTATCTGTGGCGATCGTTCACTGAGAGCATTGTCCGCAAGTGCGCGCCGACCAGACGGTGCAGGCGCACGACCGTGGGAACCTGCACTTTTTGCCGGGCGGCCGGATCGTTTGAGGGAGCCGCTTCCTCGACCGTCGTCAGCAAGCGCAGGCCCTCCAGTCGACGCCAGACCTCGAGCCAGGGATCGGGACGGCCGGGCTCCGTTTTTTCCAGGGAGGGATGTTCCTCTATGGCGGCGTGACGTAACCACTCGGAGAGAATCTGGTCCGCGGGCATGAGACTCGCGAGTTCCAATACCGCGCGGTACGCTGGCTCATTCGCAAGCGTCGACAACGTGGCCTGCAGCACGAGGCCGAGTTGCTTATCGCGGTGTCTGATGACGGCGTCGGCCTCGACCTCGCCGGCCAGCCTGTCGTTGGCAGGCAATCCTTCTTTCAGCAAGTGCCGGAGATATTCGTCCGGCCGCACCTCGGGATGCGCTCCCAAATGTGCCGCAGCCAACTCCACCGAAAGCGTGTATCCTCCCAGTTCGGCCGCCAATTGTTGCGATCCCGCTTCATCGGCGGCACTTGAGAATCGGGAATGGGGCTGGTAGTCCCGGATCAGGCTGACTGCGTCGTCGATGGGGAGCGAATCGACCGCAATGGCCTTCATCGATCGTCCCGTCGCGCCGAACTGCCGCGGATCGAGGCGTGTCGTGACGAGCACTTCCAGCCATGCGGCCTGAGGCAGCAGCGAGGTTTGATCGACCTGGAGCAATGCCGGCTGATCGACGTTGTCCAGGATCAACAGCATTTGCGGTGCGAACTGAGGCAAGCGCGAATCGTCGCCACTTTCACGCTCGGGATGACGGGCGAGTCGCTCGGCAACCGCCGCCGCGTTCTTCTCTGTGAATGTCTTCAGGCCGTGCAGGACATATCGAGCCGCCTCGTCTCCGCGCACGTTGTCGGGAACATTGATTTCCAGTTCGGCTGACCTGGCAAGCTCCAACAGTGCCTCGGCCAGGCTCACCTTGCCGGCGCAGCTAATCAACCAGCGTCCACCGGCCGCGTAGAATTCGGCGTAGGCGTGAGCATATTGAATCGCCAAAGCGGTCTTTCCCTGGCCCCCGAGTCCATGGGCCGCGGTGATCAGCCCGGTGCTATCGGAAGTCAGGGCGGTGCGCAAATCCCGCAACTCGCGATGCCTGCCGACAAAGTGTTCATAGGACCGCGCCAGGTTTCCGGGAGCGAGTTCCGCCAGCAGACAGCGATCCAGTCGGTTGGCGATCCTGCGGTCCACCTCGGTCAGTCGCTCTGCGAGAGTGAGCAGTTCGCGATCGTCGGCCTTTGGATTCTGGCGCAATTCCGCCAGCCGTTCCGCCGCATCGATCTCGCGCAGCACATCGGGTCCGTAGGAGAACCAAGTGCGCAGGTCGAGAGCCGCCTGCGGATGCCGTTTCTCCGCCGAATCAACGTACATCTGCCGGCGCGACATCTCATTTCGAAGTTCCTCGAGCCAATCAGCAATCTTCTGATCGTCATTCAGTTCCGTCTGCAACAACTTCACGCGCTCTTGCTCATTGAGCGGCAGCTCGCCCGGCATGCCAGGAACCAGCTCGAAATAGACGACGGCCACTCCGTCGTCTCCACGCGCTACGACATGCTCACGGCGCAGATACTCCGTAAACTCCCAGCGGCAGTTTTTACTCTTGATATAGTTGGGGGACAGGAAGGCGAGAAACAAGCGGCTCGACCTCAGCCCCTGCGCCAGTCGGATCTCCCAGTCAGCTCCGTCGTCGATCTCAGACTGATCGAAAAAGATCCGCAGCTCGCGGCCTGAGTACTTCCTGTGTTCGGATTGCAGGCGGTTATAGAAAGCCGTGACCCAACCTGTTTTGTTGTCCTTTCGCGAGTAGGACAAGAACAAATGATGGGTCGGATGAGACATGGCGCGCATCCAAAGTTCGTTGATTCCGGCAATGTTACCGAGTCGCTGGCAGTGTGCACCAGTTGATCGACAGTCGGCACGGCCGTCTCGGATCGACCGTCGCCGATGTCGCGGCAGATATCAAGCTATCGACGAATGCCGTCTATCACTTAGTCCCGCGTGTCGGCCCTAATTCGCCAACTCGTGGACGATCTACTATTGAATTGACGCTCTGCTGGAATGCAGGACTCAAGCAGTCAGTCCAGTCGTTCGTTTGTTGCGATCTTGCTCCGGTCCCATCGACAGCTGTCAGGCACAAGTGACCGGCGTCAGGGTGTCGGACCGACGCGCGCAGGTTTGCTTGCACCGTGGGAGGTGAGGTGGAATTCGTCAGCCCGCGAAAAGACAGGGCGGTCGCTCCCCCACAATTCGGGGCCGGCATCGTGCAGTCGATCTCATGTCGAAGTCGGCACGAAGTGTCTCGCTTCACGTCCCATGGGATTCATCCTCGATTCCGATTTTCACTTGCAGTGGACTGCCATTAACTCGGCGAATCCCTGGCTACCCAATCAATCGGACCATCGATTGCTGCAATGTGGAAGACTATCAGACGTTGAGGAGCACGCAGCAACAGGTTACACCTGCTTCTGCTTTCTCCAGTTCCGAGAATTCGACGGACCGTACCTGGATTCCGTTTTTCTCCAACCGCTCGCGGGTGCGGGGATGAGCTGTAGAGTGAATGACGGTCCCATCGACCAGCAAAGCGTTCGCACCGAACGGTTCCGTGGGATGCACCTCGATTGTTCTCATACCACCAAAGGCGGCAGGAGCAACCCACGACCGATTTACGAGAAGTGTGCCGTCCATGACCGGTGTCGCTGCCGTTTTTAGGTGAAGACACCCGGCCAATTCGACTCGATTTACTGTGTAGCCGTGGGGCACGAGATGGGTTTCGAGTTGGTCAACGCCAGCTCGGTTCGTTCGGCTCGACATACCCACGAAGACTTTTTTGCCCATGCGCACTACGTCTCCGCCATCGAGGGTTCCTGGGGCCTCGATGGACTGGACGGTTCGAAACCGTCGCAGTATCTCGGAGACCAACTGGGTTTCTGACCTCCTTTCCTGGACTCCTGGGCGGGCGACAATAGCCACTTCGTCGAGTACTACGCACGTGTCCTCGACGAACGCCGAGTCGGGCAAATCTGATGCTCCCGGCATGCGGAGAATAAAGCACCCCAGGTCGCCAAGGCAGTCCTCGTACTGCCGGTGCTGCAGCCGCGCCTTTTGGTAGTTGAGTTCTTTGCGGGGGACGAACAATAGCTCGCAGCGAGCGAGGCTCGAACTGACGTCGCGAGTGATGGCAATGATCATGGCGACATCGGTCCTTGGACTTGCGGCCTTTCGCCGACAGTAAGGTGGGGGTTGGACGCGGGGGATCAATCCCCCCGGGGTTCGGTCCTAGGCGCGGAAATACGGTGCGAGTCAGCCGCCGTTTAATTCTACCACCGACATTGTGACCGAAGGAGGGACGCAGTTACGCGAGCCTGCTCCGGTCACATCGGCCGCTGCCCGCCAACGCCAAGTCTCACGTCACTGATCCGAACTCCAGCGGAGTTCTCGAAACCGCGGCGGCTCGCCTTGCCAGGTCGCTCCCAATGGCAGCGTGAGATCGTTCTTACTTAGCACCGTCTGGCTGCCGATCATCAGCTCCTGAATATTCGCCCAATCGGTGAGTGCGGTTCCTTCCGCATCGACAAACTCACTGCTCGACACCGTAATCGTTTGCCATTCACCGCCGCCTGGCAGTTCACGCACGACGGCATGCTGGTCAATTTCCAGGACGAGTGTATTGGGCTGTGCCGACTGGACCACAAGTTCGAGTCGCGCGCCCGGCGGCGCGCGCCACTTGGGATCCTGAACCTTGTTCATGCGATACGGCCATGCCCCCTGCTCGGAATGGGTATACCAGCCTCGCTGCCAGCCGGGGGGAAAGTCTTCAATGAGCGGGGACGGCATGTCGGTGGCGCGGATGTTCGCCGTCTGCATTTCCTCGGCGGTGGCCGTCTGGATCGCGCTGGACAGTGCGAATTCCCGCGTCGTATACGAGCCGTAATAATAGCCCGCTCCGGAAACCGGTTCCGCCAGGGAATAGCGCACATTCGCGTAGGCCCGAAGCGGTTGATCGGTCCTCATCAACGGCAAAGCGACGCTCCAGCCCGATGGACCCTGTTCGGCCGAGAGATACCGCCAACAGGGATTGGGGGATTCCTGGGTCTTTGCGGCTTGAGTGTAGTAGACATCCACCGCCAGGACCGGTTGGGACGGATCGGGAGTGACCTGTAAATGTGGGATGCCATCGCTCGTGGAAATTTCCAGGGACGCACCGGGAGTTTGCGGCATCTGGAACGTCCCCTTGAGGTGCTGATCGAACCAGAGCGGGCCGCAGGCGAAGTGCTCCGGCAGGTCGCGATGGT
>JANNSB010000733.1:0-4058 GCA_031402175.1 Planctomycetaceae bacterium | reverse complement strand
CCGCCACCACGGCATCATCGCCAGCCCCAACTGTTCGACGACGCAACTGGTCGTGGCCCTCAAGCCGCTGCATGACGCCGCGCGGGTGAAGCGGGTGATCGTCAGTACCTATCAGGCGGTCAGCGGCGCGGGACTGCAGGGAAACGTCGATCTGCGTGAAGGGACCGCCGCCCATCTGGCGGGAGGTGACTACGAGTACTCGGCCTTCAAGTATCCGATCGCGTTCAATGCCATTCCCCAAATCGGCGGCCCCAAGGAAGAGGGCTACACCAGCGAAGAGATGAAGATGGTGTACGAGACCCGCAAGATCCTGGGTGACGAGTCGATCCTGGTGGCTGCAACGTGTGTGAGGATTCCCGTCGCCAACTGCCACAGCGAGTCGATTACGGTCGAGACCGAGCGTCCGGTGTCCCCCGCAGAAGCCCGTGAACTCTTCGCGGCCTTTCCCGGTCTGAAGGTGTTGGACAACCTAGAAGCGGGCGTCTATCCGTTGCCGAGCACTTGCGATGGCTCCGATGATGTATTCGTCGGTCGCATCCGTAAGGATTTGTCACATCCCAACGGTCTGTGCTTCTGGTGCGTCAGCGACAACCTGCGAAAAGGAGCAGCCACGAACGCCATCCAGATCGCCGAACTGCTGGCGAGGCACCGCTTCGGCGGCAAACATTAGCCCGCCGCGCCAGCAAGGGAGACGTGAGATCGAGATGTCGATCAATGTTCGGCGAAGCTCGCGGCGGACGGCATTCGCACTTTTGTCGCAGACAGTTGCGGCCTGGTCCCGCAAGTCGCGAACATATCATTTGATTGGTGGTACTCACGTTCCCCCTGCTCGCGCTGCGGGCTAATGTCGGCAACCCACGAACTCCCAGCATCCCGGATGCACACAGCATCCGGGATGCTATTCCTCCCTCGACCCTAGACCAAAGATGCCCCGCGTTGTCCTCGCAATGAGCGGTGGAGTCGACAGCTCCGCGGCCGCCTGGCTCCTCAAGGAGCAGGGGCACGAGGTCATCGGACTGTTCATGCGGTCCGGCGTGACCGAGGAGACTGCCTGCGCGACGGGGGATGGCCAGCTGCCGATCCTGCATCAGCCGACAACTCCGACCAGGAAGCAGGGGTGCTGCAGTTCCGTCGATGCCGCCGATGCCCGGCGGGTGGCCGATGCGCTCGATATCCCGTTTCATGCCCTCAACATGCAGAGCGAGTTCGGGCGGATCATGGATTACTTCGCCGATGAGTACTTCGCCGGCCGCACGCCCAACCCCTGCGCGATGTGCAACATCTGGCTCAAGTTCGGCCGACTGTGGGAGTTCGCCGAGCAGGTGCAGGCCGATCACATTGCCACCGGTCACTACGCGCGCTTGCTGCCCGTTGAAGGAGACACGGAACCGGGACTCTGTCGCGGCGTCGATGATGGAAAGGACCAGTCCTACGTCCTGTTCGGCATCCGCCGGGAACTGCTGAGCCGCATCCTGTTTCCCGTGGGGACATTTCAGAAGGACGAAATCCGCGAGATGGCGTCTCATGCAGGACTGTCGACGGCGACGAAGCCCGACAGCCAGGAGATCTGCTTCGTGCCCGACAATGACTATGTCGGCTTTCTCGACCGGTATCGAGGTGCACAAGACACAGAGGGTGAATTCGTCGACACGGCCGGCAATGTGCTGGGCCAGCATCCGGGGATCGAGCACTTCACGGTGGGCCAGCGCAAGGGTCTGGGGATCACGTTCGGTTCGCCGCGATTCGTGGTCCGCATCGAACCCGAGTCCCGCAGAGTCGTCCTGGGCACGAAGGACGACCTCGCCCGGCGGACTTTGGAGGCCGATCGATTGAACTGGCTCGCGCCGTGCCCAACCGGAGTACTTCGCTGCGAGGCGCAGATTCGCTATCAGCATGCGCCTGCGGCCTGCACCGCGCGCGTCATCGACGATGATCGCTTGCAGGTGGAGTTCGACGAGCCACAGTTCGGCGTGGCCCCGGGGCAGGCGGTCGTCTTATATGACGGCGACCGAGTGCTCGGTGGCGGCTGGATCGCGTAGCGGGCGCCGGCTCAACCACTCGCTAATCGAATCGCGATTCGGTACGCCTGCAGGAACGATTCGATATCGAGCGTCTCTTCCACGGTGTGAATGCCCACCTGGCCGCAGCCCAGCGTCACCGTCGGCATGCCGTGGGCCGTCATCCAGTTCGCATCGAGGCCGCCGTTCACGATGCGAAACTCGGGCGACAATCCTTCCTGCCGTGTCGCCTGCGCCGCAAGCTGCACCACCGGTTCCGATTCTCTGAGAGCGAATGACTCGTAGCGCGGCTCGGAGCGAAACTCGACCGAACCGCAACGGCCCGCCGAGTTCTTCTGCCCCTTTGCCGCCGCCTCGAACGCCTTGCGGAATGCGTCCACGATCTTCGCCCGAAACCGGGGATCGTGGCTGCGACACTCTCCCTTGAGCGAGACGCGATCGGTAACGACGTTGGTGGCCGCCCCTCCTTCAATTCGTCCCACATTGCTGGTGCCGGTGCTGCGACCCTTCTCGATGAGGCCGTGCCAGCCCGTGGCATTGAGCTGCGTGATCGCGTCGGCCGCGATCGCGATCGCGCTGATTCCGTCCTCGGGGTGGGCACCGGCATGACTGGCGAGGCCGTGGATCGTGATGTCGAGATGATCCGCGCCAGTCGCGCCGATCACAATGGCAGCCGGCGAGCCCCCGTCCCAGTTGAAGCAGAACTTCGGACCGCCCAGTTTCGATACCTGGACATGACGCGCTCCGACGAGGCCGATCTCTTCCTGCACCGGCCAGAACAGTGTCAACGGCGGATGTGGCAGCCCTTTCTTTAAGAGCGTCATTGCCGTCGTGAGCACGACGCAGGCCCCGGCTCGGTTGTCGCCGCCGAGCGCCGTCGCGGGATCCTTGGAGTGAATCGTGTCTCCCTTCCGCACGGGCTGGCAGCCGACGCACAAGGGGACGGTGTCGATATGGGCCATGAGCAAACGCCTCGGCCCCTTGATGTTGCCCGGCAGTTTGACAATCAGATTGCCGACCTCGCCGCCGATCGGACTCTTCTTATGGGCGTTGTCGGAGGTGATCGCTGATGATGGTACACCTGCGTCAGTGAGAACTGCCGTGATGTACTGCGCAATGCGCGCCTCATCCCCACTCTTGCCGGGAATGGCCATCATCTCCAGCACTCGCTTCACGGCCTGCCGTTCGTCCATCGGGAAGTCCTCGAAGTTGCAAATACTCAATTATGCCGAATTGACTGTCGCCGGCCGTAAGGGGCGCACCTCAGCCGGTGGTCGATCTGATTCAAGGCGGCGTCAGTTCGTGATCAATCAATGCCGGGGAGGATCAACTTCTTGGCACCCGAGCTCGGCGCCTCGAGCGACCCATCGCCGGAAGCCACGAGAATGGCCGTATCCCACGGTGGATCGATCTCCGCGGACCGGACTGCCGACGCCAACTGCTCTCGCAGGTGAGGCACTTTCGACCCGTAGTTGTGCCACAGGTCGACGAGCAAATCACGGCACTTCTGACTCTCCGGTTCGTGGTCCATCCACAGATTGACGAGGCGGACTTTCAATCCCAGCAGCGTCTCGAACGAGTTGGAAATCGCAGATGCCGCATCAATTGCCTGATTGACCCAGTCGATCGCCTGCGGGTGGTCCAACAGCCCTTCATCGATCTGCGACAGAGCATACAGGTCCGGCAATCGCTCTGGGACATCCTGCTTGCGGCGAAGTCGTTCCTGCAGCGCCGCTTTCGCCAGCCACGGGAGCTGCGCCAGATCGGCCCTGCCGATGACGTGGTCGAGTTGCTCGTCCGTGACGGCATCGAGTTTGAGACGATGCAACTGGAAGAGCGACAGACCTTGGAGACTCGTTGTCGCGTCGACCGTGCAGGCCGCGGCATCGCCCAGGTATCGGCGAACAGTGTCGCGGGCGAGCATCAGGTTCTGGGACTGACTCAGTGCATCCAGCACCGTGATCGCGGCGTCCAGCCGTGAACGAAGTTCGGGAGCGTGCAGCGCGTCCGCCGGAGTGCGGCCTCCGAGAGATTCGAGCG
>JANNSB010000732.1:0-10690 GCA_031402175.1 Planctomycetaceae bacterium | reverse complement strand
TGATGTGGTGAGCGAAGGCTTCACGGTCGATCCGGCGACTCGCACGGTCACGCCGAACACGCGTCCGGGTCTGGGGATCGAGATCAACGAAATCGAGGTGAAGAAACATCCGTTCGAGCAGGAGATCCTGCAGCGAGTTTTCTATCGAGATGGCAGCGCGGGGGACTGGTAAGAGCCGCGCACGAAGTAAGCGGAATGAAGTTCGATATCCGCAAGGAGCACACATGGACCCCGACTTCGAGATCGCCATCCGGCACGCCACGCCGGAGTTCGTGCTACTTCATTCGTCGGAAGAAATGCCATACCGAGTCCGCATGTCGTCGACGAATTCGTCGATGTGCCGGCCGGTGTCGCCTTGCTCCATGTCGGACAGGGCGGACTTGACGGCCGCCACGCTTTCGGCCAGCTCTCGCGCAGACGGATGCTGGACCTGCCATAAGTCAAACAGTTCGGCCAGTGACAGATCGCCATGACCCGCACGGATCTGCCGGGTTGCGAGCTCGTAGAAACTGTCGATCTGCTGTTGGGTGGCCATATTAGTGCTCCATTGGTTCTGTGTCGCTGATGATATCCCACCTGCGGAGGCGGGTCAAAACTTCTCCGTGGCTCCACGCCAACGTGTCCACTGCAACGTGCGAATTGCGATTCGCCGGCGCGACGCGGTACAGTCTTCGCAGAACCATCCGCGAATCCCCTTCCCATTGAGTCCGACATGCCCTGTGTGTCTTTGAAGAAGCCGTTGCGTTTAATTTGGCTGGAATGTGTCGCGTACCTTTTGGCGGTCGCGTTGCTGCCGGCCTTGTCGGGGTGTTTTGAACCCGTCAACCGCTCTACGTCTTCGCCGCCGCCAGTCACTTCCCACGGCGGCGCGCCGATACCGTTGCCGCCAAACGGCAATGACCAACCGATCGTGCCGCAACTCGCCGACGATACCGTCGATAACCAACCCGCCGCCGCCGCGACGACAGACGGTCAACTCGCCGCCATTGCCGACGACACGCCCGCACCAGCCGACGTGCCGCTTTATCCCGAAGGCTTCCCGCTCACCATCGAGCAAGCATCGGAAGGTTGGATCGCACTATTCGACGGTCACTCTCTCTTCGGCTGGGAAGCCAACGATCCCGGCGTGAACTGGTCGGTCGCCGACGGCACTATCACGGCTGATACGGGACCAATCGGCTTGCTCAATACCGCCGTGCCGTTCGCCGATTACGAATTGTTGTGTGACTTCAACCTGGCCGACGGCGGCAACAGCGGCATCTTTCTCCGCACGTTGCCGACGCCGGCAGACGTGGCAACCGACTGCTATGAACTGAACATGGCTCAGACGCATCCGGCCGGCTTTACCACAGGAAGCATCGTCGGCCACATCGCGACCGAGGCTGTGCCGGCTTCGCCCGATGAATGGCACACCTTTCGTGTTATTTGCGAAGGCCCGCGAATTCAGGTCGAACTCGACGGCGCGCCGATACTCGATTACACCGATCCCAACGCCGTTCGGTCGACGGGCTATATCGGCCTGCAGAAGAACGCCGGACGCATTGCTTTTCGCAATGTGCTGCTGCGGCCGATCGGTTTGCAGCCCCTCTTCAACGGCAGCGATCTCTCCGGCTGGCGGGAAGTCCCCGGCGGCGTGAGCGAGTTTGCTGTCGTAGAGGAGACGATCCACGTCACGAACGGGGCCGGCTTTCTCGAAACGGAACCAACCTTCGGTAACTTCATCTTTCAGGCCGACTCGCGCACGAATTCGCCGTTGCTCAACAGTGGCTACTTCTTTCGCGCTCAGGCCGGCACGGCCGAGGCGCCTTCATTTGGCTACGAGGTGCAGATTCACAACGGCTTCGTCGATGGCGACCGCAACGCGCCGGAGAACGCAGGCAGCGGGGCGATCTTCAACCGCACGACTGCCCGCAGAGTAACGGCCAACGACGGCGAATGGCAGACGACCACGCTCGTCGCGCACGGCAACCGCATTATGACCTGGGTGAACGGCTACGCCGTCGTCGACTGGACCGATGACCGCGAAACCGACGACAACCCCCGCCGCGGCCGCCGCGACGCCGCCGGCCACATCAGCCTGCAAGGCCACGACCCGACGACGGATGTGAACTTCCGCAGATTGCAGGCGATGGAATTGCCCGAGTAGCTCCCCCGCGAGGACTCGAACCTAGCGGTTAATCCCGGCGCGCCGGGACAATACCAATTGAGCTTACGAAGAATCTCGCTTCCAGAGGTACTCGCGAATCCAACGCGCCGATTTCATCCGCTTAATCTCACGTTCGCGAAGCACCGCCGACGAGCGATCGGAATGTGGTTCAGACCAGACGAGTTGCCAAGGGCCGGTTTTGGCCGTGTAGCGCCCGCCGGTGAGGTCGGGTGAGTTATGACGCGCCAGTCTTGCGTTTAGATCGTCGGTATGGCCGATGTAAAATCGGCCCTCTGCATTATCGAGGATGTAAACCCAATGTGTTCCACTCAAGCTCCCCCGCGAGGACTCGAACCTCGAACCTAGCGGTTAACAGCCGCTCGCTCTACCATTGAGCTACAGGGGATTACGTCGTTCGGGCCGGTTGTCGCTGGAAGTTCGCGGCTTCCGCGAACCGTCAACGGCCACTTGCTGCCGGCCAAAGGCGAGGGGAAGTCTAGTGTCTGGCTGCAATTCCTTGCAAGTTCTTGTCGGATCAGGCGCAGAGGGGCGATTCGGTTGGAATTCGGGGAGGATCAAGACTCAGAGGCCGATAACGTCGCGAGGTTCGCGTGGGTGTCCTGTGAACGCGACTTGGCCGATAAACTCGGTGCGATCCGACTGTCATTGTTCTAGCCCCATCCGCGAGACGCCGATCATCAGTCTGTCGGCACGTCAACGCCGAGCGATTGCAATCTGCCGACCACGCCTGTCGTCGAGCGATAGACCTCGGCATGCCAGCCGTGCTTGCGGCCCGCTGCGACGTACTCGGGAATGTCGTCGATGTAAAAACACTCTTCGGGCCGGCAATTCGCCTGAGCCTGGGCGGCGTCGTAGATGCCGTCTTCGGGCTTCACGAAGCCGACCTCGTAGGACAGTACCAAAGCATCGAAGCGTTGCATGATGTCGGAGTGCCGATCGATCCAGATGCGATGCGCATCGCTCGTGTTGGAAAGCATGACCAAGCGCAGTCCCGACTGCTTGAGTTGAGTGACGAGTTCGTTCATCTCATGATTCGGCTCAAAGATGTCGGCGGCCGCCCGCAACAGAGTTTCGTCATCGGGTGCGGCGAGCGCGGGGCCGTCGGGTTTCGCGAAGGCCGCGAGCATCAGTTCCCGCAGCCGAGGCGTGGTGAGCCGACCGGTTTCGTATTCGCGCAGCCAGCGGTTCGCGGCGAATGCGTCTTTCATCTGCCGTCCGTCGACGCCGAAGAGCGTGCCGAGCTGGCTGTACATCTTCTCGTGGGAGAAGAAGAACAGCACGTTGCCGAGATCGCAGATGAGGGTACGGATCATTGGAGTATTGACGGACGAACGCAGCCTCCGTGCACAAAACTGTCGCGTGTCTGGAAACACTCCGAAATCAGCCGTGTGATTGCAACGGCAAATCACGAATGAGCTGGTGCAACGGACACAATCCATTCCGAATCGACTGATGCCGACGCCATCGGGACACAAAAAACGCCACCCTCGAAAGGATGGCGTTCGGTCGTTCGTGAAAGTCAATCGTTACGCAGCGGCTTGAGCGTTCTTCGCCTTCCGCCTCTGTCGCAACCGCACACCCAACCCGCCGAGGCTCGCGAGGCCGAGCAGGGCCATGCTGGTCGGTTCGGGGACGGCGGTCGAAACCGTCTCCACGGTCCAGTTGTCTAGTGTGTCTGTCGTCTCAAACAAGGCCACATTACCAAATAAATCCTGTGCCCCATCGCTATAGAGGTAAACTTCCGGCCCCGTTCCAAACGAGTCAGTATGGTTCACAGAGTATGTCGAGCCATAGAAGGTTGATGAAGTCAGATTCCCGCCGACATCTGTTGTGAAGATGACATCTCCAGCAGATTGGAACCATCCGTCGATGTAGGTCTGAAAATAGCTTCCTGCGTTCAGGCCACCAGTAATCAAGTCCGCGACGGTCCACGTCTGCGAAATGAGCCCTACATTCCCATTGTCTGCGAGCAGATTGATCGTCACCAGATCGCCGCCCGACACGCCAGAGATCGACGAACTGGACACTGTCGAAGTGAACTCAAATTCGACCATCCCCGCCTGGATCTCTCCAGCCGACGCAAACAGCACAAAGACAGCGGCACTCAGATAAGTCAGTATTCTCATTGCTTATTCCTCTTGTTAAGTGTTGTGAATCCGGAGTTGACCGGGCTGTCGATCGAAAGCTGTCCGCCCGACATACTCACCGGCGGCGGAAGCGGTGCAGCGGGTAATGGCGGCTCCCGGTCTGCATCTTCTTCCGCTAGGGGACGCTCAATTGGAGCGGACAGAGATGCGCACTTGAGCAGGGTGTCGCACAGATCACTCACATCCGATTCCAAGTCGCCGAAATCTTCGACGACGAAACTCGCATGAGCATGCGAGACGGAACACGCGAAGACGGCAAATAGAATTGCCCGGAACAACTTGCTCTCTGTCGGTATAAGGAGGCTCACTTCGACACTTCCAGCGATGGTGAAAGTAGCCCCTCCTCAAATGAACATCAACCTTCCAGGATGTTAAAATGGGCAAGAACTCGAAATGGAGGGTAGTTGGCTTTCAAAGCTCCTGCACCTGCCTTTCGGGATCCGTACGGTCTCGGCGTCAATTGTGATCAGTTTCGCCTGAATTCAGCGGTAGGCATCATTCAGACTACGTTTGAACTACCCGTCCGCACGCCACGCGCGGCAGGCCCGCGGAGTCGGCGACGATCGTGATCGACGTGTATCGGCCGTCGGCTTCCAGCAGGCGGCGGACGGCTTCTCCCTGGTCGTTGCTGATTTCAAACAGGAGCCATCCGCCGGGCGGGAGGTGGTCGGGTGACTGTTTGATGAGTGGCCGAATGATGTCGAGACCTTCCGGGCCGCCGTCGAGAGCCAGATGGGGTTCGTGCTGAGAGACATCGCGCTGCAGCGTGGGAATCTCCGCGGAAGTGATATAGGGAGGGTTGCTCACAATCACGTCGAACGGCTGCAGCCCGACTCTCGCTTTATCCGACGCAAGAGCCGCGAACAGGTCCCCCTGCAGGAACTCGATGCGATCGCTCACCCCCAGGTCGATCGCGTTCTGCCGCGCGATTTCGAGCGTGGCGAGATCAAGTTCCACCGCTGTGACATGAGCCGCCGCCAGACTCCTGGCGATCGAAATGGCGACGCAGCCCGAGCCGGTGCACAGGTCGAGAACTTTCGGCGACGCGATGCCCTTCAATCGATCGAGTGCTTGGATCACCAGCGTCTCTGTTTCCGGGCGAGGGATGAAGACTCCCGGCGTCACGCGGAAACGACTGCTGAAAAACTCGCGATAGCCGACGAGGTACGCCACCGGCTCGGCGCCTGCCCGGCGTTTGACGAGTTCCCGCATCTTGCCGCGGACGGCGTCAGTCAGCACTTCGTCGAAAGCGGTGTAGAGCTGAATCCGCGAGCAGCCTCGGGCATGGGCCAGCAGCACCTCGGCATCGAGCCTGGGGCTCGCGCTCCCGTGCTCCTTGAGATAGCCGGTGGTCCATTCGAGGATGCGGCGCACGGTCCAGGCCTCTGCCTGTGGGCCGGCGTCCTGACTCATCGGGCATCCTTTCCTGGCAGCGGGTCGAGGCCCACGCGGGGGCAGACCTTCAACAACGGGCATTCGAGACACTTCGGCCTGCGGGCGATGCAGATTCGACGGCCATGATGAATCAACCGATGTGAGAAGTCGATCCACTCGGACTTCGGCAGCAGTTTGATCAGGTCGCGTTCGATGATTTCGGGATTCTGGCTGGTCGTCAAGCCGAGGAGATTGCTGATACGTCGAACGTGCGTATCGACGACGACTCCGCTGGGGATGCCGAACACCGTACCGAGCACGACGTTGGCGGTCTTGCGGCCGACGCCGGGAAGCTTGACGAGGTCATCGAGGTCACCAGGCACTTCGCCGCCGTGGTCATCGACCAGAGCTTGAGCCATGCCGCGCAGGCTGGTGGCCTTGTTGCGAAAGAAGCCGGTCGATTGAATGATCTTTTCCACGTCGGCCTGCGGGGCGGCCGCGAGCCTGGCGGGAGTGGGATACTTCTTGAAGAGCGCGGGCGTCACCATGTTGACGCGCTCATCGGTGCATTGAGCCGACAGGATCGTGGCCGCCAGCAGTTGAAAGGCGCTGTGATGATCGAGAGCGCAGGTAACGTCTGCGTAAGTGCGTTTGAGGATCGTCGTGATCTTGCGGACCCGTTGCTTCAGGGCATCATCGGGCATCGCGGGAATGGGAGCTGGAGGCTGGCAAAAGGTGGACGTTCGCAGCAGGCTGATCCTTCAGACCTGATCGCCGACAAGTCACAATCTCTGAGGGCCTCGATTCTGACTTCTCGGCCACGGTTTCTCCACCATGACGATTTCTCCCACGGAAGAACGGCTTTGGGCAGGTATCCACCTGTTCAATGCCGGCGAGTACTTCGCCTGCCACGATGTGTGGGAAGAACTGTGGAGCGACATCCTGGGAGAAGAACGGGACTTCATCAAGGGGCTGATCCATTTGACCGTCGCGATGCACCATTTCTCGGAAGGCAACTCCGGCGGAGGAAAGAAAATGTCGCGGTCGGCGACGGCGTACCTCGGCAAGTACCCGGGCGATTACCTGCAACTGGACATTGAAGGACTACTCGCGGAACTGAACCGCACCGGCTGGCAGGCCGGGGTCGATGGCAGACGTCCCCAGTTGCAGTCCGTATCCATTGGCGGTGAGACTCAAGTGGGCAGCGAGACAGAATGACATGAACGAGACGGCTCAACAGGTCGCGCTGCCGATCATTCGACTTCCCGGACGAGTGTTGCTTCCGCACGCCACGCGCCTGCTGAACCTGCGCGGGCCGGTCGTCCGCGGCATCGCACCGGCCCTGCGTCGCGAGCGGTTGCTCGCGATCGGGATGGAATGTCCTGCGAGCAAGTTCGCTCAGGCCACACCGTGGCGCGATGACAGCAACTTCGGCATCCCTGCTGATGGAGAACCTGTCTGCATCTGCAAGGTGATCGCCGTTCGGCGGCTGCCTGGTGGGGGCGCACGCATTCTCATCCGCGGCGTTTCGCGAGGGGTGCATTTCTCCACACGTCATCAACACGACCTGCCCGATGATGCCCAGATCACACATGTGGCCTATCGGCCCGAGGAGTGTTTCGATCCGCCGACAATCGACCGGGCGCATCGCTGCGAGGAACTCAAATCGCTTCTTAACAATTGCACACCGGGTACAGCGTTGATACTGCAAATCCGTGTGCTGCTGGAGCAGTTGGATCTGGGTACCCTGTGCGATCTGATTGCCGACTGCATCGGCATTGTCGGCGAAGAGGGACTGCAACTGCTGGCAGCGGCGAATGTTGAGTTGCGAAGCGACCTGCTGCTCGACGTTTTGCGAGATCGACTGCGGCGTGAGGCTATGTCGAATTGGCAACCTGGCGTGCCATCAAATAACTGACCTCGTGGCGGGATCTCCGCCATCCTGCGGGATGCCGCCGATCGTGGAAATATTTCTGCCATTCACTGTTGCATATGTGGCTCAAAGCTGTAAGATCAAGTCGCCTTGTGGCAGGCGTTGGCCCGCACTTGCTACAATGGTTTCAAAGCGTCCTGAGCCTCTACGACTCAGGGCGCTTTCTTTTTGCGCCCATTTCCCTCTGGTGGATTAAAGCCACGACCGCAGGTGTCGCATGGACAACATCGTCATCGTGGGAGCATCCGGCCATGCCAAGGTCGTGATCGACATCGTCGAGCGCGAAGCAAAGCACCACATCGCCGGCCTCATCGACACGCAGCGCGCGATTGGCGAAGTCGTGCTCGGCTACCCCGTGATCGGACGTGAAGCAGACCTGCCGGAACTGACCCGCCAACATCAACTGGGCGGCGTGCTGATCGCGATCGGCGACAACTTCGTGCGGAGTCAAGTGACCGAACGCATCGCGCAGTTGTGTCCGCAGCTTCCCATTGTATCGGCCATTCATCCCGGCGCCTCGATCGCGCGTGATGTGTCGATCGGCGCGGGGACCGTGATCATGGCCGGTGCATGCGTCAATCCCTGCGTCACGATTAGCCGCGGATGCATCCTCAATACGCTGGCATCGCTCGATCACGACTCAGTGATGGAGGACTTCTCGAGTCTCGCTCCACGCGTCGCGACCGGTGGCAACTGCCGCATCGGAGTCTGCAGCGCGATCTGCATCGGTGCCGTTCTTTCGCACGGAGTGCACATCGGCGAACACACTGTCGTCGGCGCGGGTTCCACCGTGCTACATTCGGTTCCGTCGTACGCTGTCACGTTCGGAACGCCTGCGAAAGTGGATCGAACCCGGCAGCCGGGCGAGAAGTACCTGTGACCAACAGGTGTGGAACGGCCTCGCTTCCCCGTTTCCTTGTCGCGACTCGCGAGTAGCGCTCCGCTTGCTAGAATGACAGGCTCATTGTTCCTGCATTTCTGATTCCTTATTCCGAGGCGCGTCATGCTCACTTCCGCTTATGTCGAACGTCTGGTCGATCTGCTGGATCCATCAGCCAATGTGATTCTCAACATGTCAGTCGATGAGGCTGTTGCTCGCCTCGGTTCCGGTGATCCCAATCGGGTGCGCGAGATCGATGGTCAGTTCGCACTGGTGCACAAGGAGGGAACGACCGTACGCATGGCCCGTTCGATCGGCCGGCCGATGCGCTACTTCCTCGCCAAGCGCTCCGAAGGCCCTTGCCTCGTGGTTGCCGAACGCATCGATGAGATCCACGCCTTCTTGAAGAGCGAAGGACTCGACGGCCAGTTCCATCCCTCGTACACGCGGATGGTGCCCGCCCATCACATCACCGAACTCAAACTTATCGGCTGCCCGGATCCCAATCCGCTCAACACGCGGTTCCTCACGCCTCAGGCGAATCGCTGGGGCACCGACCTCGATGAGATCGGCCGCACCTACATCAGCGCGGTCGCGAACGAGATCAACCGCTGGCTCGATCAGATCGATTCACGCGAGCCGATCGGCGTCCTCTTCTCCGGCGGCGTCGACAGTGGCTCGGTCTTCCTGCTGACGTATCACTTGCTGCGGTCGCGCGGCGAATCGCCGGCGCGACTCAAGGCATTCAGCCTGTCGGTGCAGGGGGGGAGTGCTGATCTCGATCAGGCGCGCGAGTTCTTGAACGCCCTCGACCTCGGTCTGTTCCTGGAACCGGTCGAGGTCCATCAGGACGATCTGGACTATCGCGAGGCGATTCGCATCATCGAGGACTACAAGCCGCTCGATGTGCAGTCGGCCACGATGGCGCTTGCCCTTTGCAGGGCGATCCGTCAGCGGTATCCGGACTGGAAGTATCTCGTTGACGGCGATGGCGGCGATGAGAACCTCAAGGATTACCCGATCGAGGAGAATCCCGAACTCACGATCCGCAGCGTGCTCAACAACCGCATGCTCTATCAGGAGGGCTGGGGAGTGGAGGCCGTCAAGCATTCGCTGACATACTCCGGCGGCCAGAGCCGGGGGCATGTGCGAACGTATGCTCCGGCGAAGCACTTTGGTTTCGAGGGGCTCAGCCCATACGCGCTGCCGAATGTGATCGACGTCGCGGAAGGTATTCCCTTCATCGAACTGACCGACTGGGATCACGAACGGCTCTACAGCTTGAAGGGGGAGATCGTGCGTCGCGGCATCCGGGGCGTCATTGGACTCGAGATGCCGGTGTTCGAGAAACGGCGATTTCAGCGCGGAGTCGTCGAGCAAGACGTGTTCGACCGTCTGTTCCCCAGCGACGAGCGGGTGTACCGCAACGAATTCGCGGCGATCTACGATGCCTAGTCCCGTGCAGCCGCGCACGGATCGCGAAATCCTCGCGCTGCGTCCGCCGAAGAACGCGCTCGACCCGCATCGGCCGTGGGCGATGTTCGTGGAGCCGGAGCGCACGGCCGCCGGCCTCGTGGAAGATGTCGCCACCGTCTTCCTCACGAACAAGGAATGTCCGTTTCGCTGCCTGATGTGCGACCTGTGGAAGAACACGCTCGATGAGCGCGTGCCGAGCGGAGCGATCCCGGCTCAGATCCGTTACGCGATCGAGTCGCTGCCGCCCGCCGAGCACATCAAACTCTACAACAGCGGCAACTTCTTCGATGCGCAGGCGATTCCGCCGGAGGACCATCGAGAAATCGCCCGACTCGTCGACGGCTACAGCACGGTGATCGTCGAAAACCATCCCCGGCTGTGCAACGAGTCGTGTCTCAGTTTTCAGGACATGATCTCAGGAGAACTCGAAGTCGCACTCGGCCTGGAGACGATTCACCCTGAAGTGTTGCCGGCCCTCAACAAGCGCATGACCGTGGACGACTTCGATCGCGCGGCCGAGATTCTGTTGAACGCCGGCATCGCGTTGCGGGCCTTCATCCTGCTGAAGCCTCCGTTTCTCAGCGAAGAAGAAGGGGTCGAATGGGCGATCAAGTCGATTGAACACGCGTTCGCCGTCGGCGTCCGCTGCTGCTCGGTGATCGCGACTCGCGCTGGCAACGGCGTCATGGAGGAACTGCAGAGAATTGGTGAGT
>JANNSB010000731.1:0-1751 GCA_031402175.1 Planctomycetaceae bacterium | reverse complement strand
ATCACACGCAGCAGTCCGGCCTGTTGCGGCGGTTGAGATGGGCACCAGCGTCGCCGCGAACGCAGCTGGTGTCCGGTAGCCGAGCGCTGAATGCGGACGCTCGGTGTTGTAGTCGACGATCCATGCCGCGATCTCTGCACGGGCATGCGCCAGTCCGAAGAACAAACTCTCGTTCAACAGCTCGTCGCGCATCCGTCCGTTGAAGCTTTCCACGAACGCGTTCTGAATAGGTTTTCCAGGCGCGATGTAGTGCCAGTCGATCCGCATCGACGAGGCCCACGATAGCACTGCGTTCGACGTGAACTCCGTGCCGTTGTCCGACACGATCATCCCCGGCCGGCCACGACGCTCCATCACGGCCGACAGCTCGCGAACGACGCGGGCACCTGAGATCGAGGTGTCCGCCACCGACGCCAGGCACTCCCGCGTCACGTCGTCGACGATGTTGAGTATCCGAAAGCGACGGCCGTTCGCCATCTGATCGTGCACGAAGTCCAAGGACCAACGCGCATTCGCTTGCGCTACCACCAGGATCGGCGCCCGCGTCCCCGTCGCACGACGACGACCCTTGCGCTTCCTCACGCTCAAGCCCTCGGCGCGATACAGCCGGTAGACCCGGTTCCGGCTCGACCGCTCGCCGTCGCGACGCAACAGCACGAACAGCCGCCGATAGCCGTAACGCCGTCGATCGTGCGCCAGCTCTCGAAGACGCCGACGCAACAGTTCAAGAGGCCACACGTCGGCCTCGTTCAGCACCTTGCAAAGCTGGCGCACCAATTCGAGATCGAAGGTCGGCCAGCTGCACGATGCCGCCAGCTCTTCGAACTCGCCGAACTGCAGAAGGCGCCGGTCGCGATCGAAGCGGTGCGACGCATCGACGAACTGTTCGCCATCGAGCGCGAGATCAACGGCAAAACGCCAGACGCGCGACGTTCTATCCGACAAGAGCGATCGAAGCCGTTGGTCGATACACTGGAAGCCTGGCTCTCGGTCGAGCGTAAGAAGCTGTCGTCGAAAGCGCCCGTCGCCAAGGTGATCGACTACAGCCTGAAACGATGGCGCGCCTTCACATACTTCCTCGACCAGAGGCGTCTCTGCATGAGCAACAACGCCGCCGAGCGCGCGGTGCGCGGCATCGCGGTCGGGCGTCGCAACTGGACGTTTTGCGGTTCAGACTAGGGCGGACAACGTGCCGCCGCGATCTATACGCTGATCGAAACTTGCAAACTCAACGACGTCGATCCCCGTGCATGGCTCGCCGACGTGCTCCTGTGGAACTGGAAGGACGACAAGACCGCCGCCGCCCGAGCCGCTCAACGGCAGGTCAGCTCACAGGGTGCGCCGAAAGCGATACTAACACATGTCGGTCGGCTGTCGGGGATACGAACTCAGAGATACCATTGCCCCAAATGGATGTGCTTCGATTGCCCGACAAGGCTATCAACGAGAACAAACCTGCTGGCAGTCCAGATCACCGGTTCGGTGGGACAATCACACGCTCGATCATCGTACATCATGGTCAAATGAGGCGAGAAGCCCGATTGCTGAGGGAGTCTCAAGCCGACCTTCAATATCGCATGCTTCAGGGCATCTTGAAGCTTCACAAACCCTACAACACCGTCACCATTGCCCGTCAGGACGAGCGCTCGCTTCCCATGGCTTCCGGAAAAGCTTGCGACGCGATCGAACGCGACCCTGAATGACGCCATCGAGACAGTGTCGGCTGCTGTCATGGCAGCATCGATCACGCT
>JANNSB010000730.1:0-10292 GCA_031402175.1 Planctomycetaceae bacterium | reverse complement strand
CGCCGCGGACAGCCGCTACTCGGCAAACCCACACACTTCCAGGCGACCGACGGCGTGTTCTGAAAGTCGCCTTTCGCTCAGCGAAAGTGCGTAGCGGCGTCTGTCCCCAGACGCCGGGACCGAAAGAGACGACCCACCCTCTGTTGTGACTCAACGACCGGATGACATCCACGCAGGTCGCCCCGTGTCTGGGGACAGACACGGCTACAAAAATGACAGTGTTCAATGCGAAAGGCGACCGATGGCCGGGGCCGCTTGACAAGTGACGATTCGACCGGCCACAACATCATCATGCCGATTAAGTTTCGCTGTCCTCATTGCCGACAGTTTCTGGGGGTCTCGCGTGCCAAGGCGGGATCGCTGGCCGACTGCCCTTCCTGCGGGCGGGCGATCAGGATTCCACAACTCGACGGCAAGGTGGGAAAGGTTCCTGCTCCGGAGCTCAACCTCAACAACACGGGTTTGCGGAAGGCACTCGACTCGCTGGCACAACTGGCCCCACCCAATGAAGGCGTGGGCGACGTCGAAACGTATGACGACGATCAGGCTGCGATGCCGGTGCCTCAGCCGGAAGCAGAACCCAGTTTCCCGCTGGTGGCAACCGCGCCAAAACATGTCGTGGAGAGCGTTCGTTCCTCTGTCGCCAGTTTGGAACCATTGATGCGTTCGCGCGTCGCCGTCGAGCTGCCAAGCGAATTCGATGCTTCGACCGCGGACGAACATCAGAACGGCAAGGCTGTCGTCACACCTTTACGGGAAACGATCGATCCCAGGCCGACGCCTCCGAATGCCGACGCCTTCGTTCCGTCCTTGGCGGCGCTCGCGCAACTGGCCGATGCGCCCGATGCGGTGAGTCTGTTGCCCAAGAGCCAAAGTTCGCCGATTCCCGTTACAACGTCGCGGGCTCAGGCGCCCGAAACAAGCGTTCGCAGCCGCAATGCGCGAGTCGAGAGTCGCACGGCAGCTTCGAGATATCAAACTGCGCACCGTTCGCGGACTTCGCTTGTGCTGACGAGCCTCGTCTCACTCATGATCGGCGGCGGGATTGGTGCGTTCATCATGCACACGCTGCCAAAGAACGACGCGACTGAACCATCTTCGGCCGCGAATGCAGTCACTCCAGAACAAGAGCCTTTATCGACAGGAGAACTCATCGGCCCGGTGGGACTGACCGGGCGAGTGAACTTCATCGATCAGGATGGCCAGAGCCGTCCCGACGCTGGTTCGCGTGTGCTGGTGCTGCCCGCCGACCGCGAGGGGACTGTTCTGCTGTCAGCCGAAGCATTTCGCAGCGGGGCCGATGCCGCCGACCGGCGGATTGCCGAGGCTGCGCTGACTGCAATGGGGGGCGCGTTCGTGACGGTCGACGAGCATGGCGAATATCGTGCTTCGCTTCCCGCAGCCGCGAGTTTTCATGTATTGATAATGTCTCAACACACTGCCAACGATCTGCAAGGAGGTCATGCAGCCGACTTGCTCGAGGACTACGTCGACCGCCCTGCGGCGCTGTTGGGTCGCGTGGCATGGACTGTGTACTCGATTCGCCACACGGGGAGCGGTTCGCAACCTCTCGACCATACCTTTGTTCCACCGCAGGATCAGTAAGTCGATCGGCCTTCGTTCCATGTCTGAGTCCAGCGCTCGCCGCAGGTATCGAGCCCCCGCGAGCAATCGTGCATGGCTGATCGGGCTGTCGGATCGGTGCGACGTCAGTGAATTCGGATTGGACGCAGCGCAGGGCAGCCGAGTCGCCGCAGTCTTGAATGCCGCCGGAGTTACTGCCCGGCAGAATGCCAAGGCGATTGAATCGCTCAGCATTGTCGGACACGCCACTCCACTCGCGGAAATGCGGCGAGAGGCGCGCACCGAACTGCTCGCGAAGGCACTGGTGTTCACTTCGCAACTGGCTGGTTTTCGCGACTCGACAACCAGCGCAAAGCCCGACGCTCCGCTCATCATGACCGGGCACCAGCCTTCGCTGGTGCATCCGGGAGTGTGGGCCAAGAACTTTGCCGCGTCTCGCATCGCCGACGGCATCCAGGGCTGGTCGGTAAATCTGGTGGTCGACACCGATCTACTCGATGCACGCAGCACTCGGATTCCGGCGCATGAGACAGATGGCGTCAACATTCAGTCGCTGGCCTTCGATGTACCGCAGCCGGCGGCACCGTGGGTCGACGCCGACATCGCCGACATGAATGAGTTCACCTCATTCGGTCGCCGCGCGTCGGAACTGATGCAGACCGAATGGGGAATCGAGCCGCTGATTCACTCGAATTGGGCGGATGCAACAGCCGGCGACGATCGGCCGAGCGTCCGCTTCACTCGCCTGCGGCATCAACAGGAGACCCGCTGGGACGTGAACAATCTGGAAGCCAGACTGAGCGATCTCTCGACGACAACGGCCTTTCGACGTTTCTTCCTCGGCATCGCCCGGCGGGCGGATGAGTTCCTTGAGCTGCATAATCAGGCGGTGCTGGAGTATCGGCAATTGCATGGGCTGAGAAGCCAATCTCACCCTGTTCCGCTGCTTGTTCGCCAGGGCGACCTCATCGAACTCCCCTTCTGGACATGGCGGAGTGGCGAAACCGCACGGCAGCCATTGTTCGTCCGCATGCATGGCGATCACGTCGAACTTGCCACCATTCAGGAGACGCTGGTGCGCATGGCAACGGGTGAGCGAGGTCAGGATGATGCCGCCGCAATCGAAGCACTGGAGGGATTGACCGCAGCGGGCTATCGCATCGCCCCACGGGCCTTGACCACGACGCTCTTCTGCCGCGTCTGGCTGTGTGATCTGTTTATTCACGGCATTGGCGGAGCGATGTACGATCAGATGACGGACAGGCTGATTCAACAATTCTACGGGATCGAGCCGCGGCCGTTTCTCGTGTTGACGGGCACGCTGCATCTACCCATTTCAGAAGTGCCGGACGTGTCGGAAGACGATATTCGCAGACAACAGCGGCTGATCCGTGAGCTGGAGTATCAGCCCGAACGGCACATTCTCGATTCGTCGCAGGAACTGATTGCCGAGAAAGCCGCATGGGTGGCGCAAGAACAGTCACGTTCGCATTTGGCGCTGACGCGCAGTGAGCGTCGTTCGCTCCGTGCGCCGAACCGGCAACGCTGGTTGCGCCTCAAGGAGATCAATCAGCATCTCGCGGCTCAACTCGTCCAGCAGTCCGAAGCCGCGAGGCTGCGATTGCGAAGTCTGCAGGAGTCCTGGAGTATCAAGCAATTATTGCAAGGGCGCGAATACTCCGCCTGGCTGTTCCCCGAGGAGATATTGAGAGATTTCTTCGGCACACTCTTGGGCTGATCAATGCTCGACCGCCTCGACAAGACGATCGCCGCAATCGCGTCCGCGCCGGGACCGGGACTGCGCGGCATCATTCGCGTCAGTGGGCATAAGCTGCGGTCCCTCATCGAACGCGCCATCACGTTGGATGACCCTGTTGCATTCATCGCGGCATCGCGGGCTGGCCGATACACGGGGACCGTGCTTATCGGTAATGACGGCTCACTGACCGTTCCCGTGTCGGTGCTCTACTGGCCGAATGCACGGAGTTACACAGGCGAGCTGATGGCCGAGCTTCACCTCGTCGGTTCGCCCCCCTTGCTCGATGCCGTTCTGAGCCGGCTGTCTGAGCAGGGCGCGATTCCGAGCGCGACGGGCGAGTTCACGTTGCGGGCGTTTCTCAATCGGCGCATCGACCTGATGCAGGCGGAGGCAGTACTCGGCGTGATCGACGCTACCGACCAGCAACTGCTCGAGCAGGCACTGTCACAACTGGCCGGCGGGCTATCGGGTCAGATCGCGCTGTTGCGTGAACAACTCTTGCTCGACCTGGCCGACTTGGAGGCCGGCCTCGACTTCGTGGACGAAGACATCGAATTCGTGCAGCGGGAAGAAATGATCCGCAGGCTGCAATCGGGCGCGGAGTTCGTTGATCGCCTACGAACTCAGGCTGATGCACGATTACAGACACAGGTTCGTCGCAGGGTGCTGCTGGCAGGGCTGCCGAACGCGGGGAAAAGCTCTTTGTTTAATAAGTTGCTGGAGAGCGACCAGGCACTGGTGTCGACGATACCCGGCACAACACGCGATTACCTGACCGCGAATGTCGAATGGCAGGGGCTGCCCATCGAACTCGTCGACACCGCGGGGTGGGAAGCCGATGCGATTGGGCCGCTAGCGCAGGGACTGTTGGCTCGGGAGGATCAGTGGCGAAGGAGTTGCCTCATTCTTTGGTGCTCGGCGTGCAATCAGTCGCCGCGCGACACGGAACTCGATGAGGAGCTATTCACCAACGCCATTCGTTCGGCCACGAAAGTGCTAAGAGTCCGGACCAAATCGGATTTGATCAGATCCGGTGCCACCGGCGGGCACGAACTCGAATCGTCGATCCTGGACCGCGCCAGTCTCGAAGCGGTAAGGATTGGAGTCGTCAACCAATTGATCGAGTCGCAGCATGGCGGGGGGGAAATGCTGGCCTCAACAGGATCTCGCTGCCTGGAATGCCTGAATTCCGCATCCCGTGCCCTGCAGCAGGCCCGCAGATTGGCGGTCAGCGAGTCCGACGACACCCTGATCGCGATGGAACTTCGCGCCGCACTCGAAGAACTGGGGACGATCACCGGACAGACTTATACCGATGACATCCTCGACCGCATCTTTAGTCGATTCTGCATCGGGAAGTGACGGGCCACTGTGCGGGCGACCTTGAATGATGTGTTGTAACATCAATAATTCAACAGCCTTGCAACACGTCGACGAGTGGCGAGTTGCGGGCGGACTTGCCAATTCTTGTCTGACACGCTTAACCTTAGCCCGCCGCCCGGAATGTTGTGGGGCTGCATTGGAATGCGTGAATCACCCGATTCCTTCGTCAGTCTCCATGACGTACGAAACGAATCGGCAGCGAATGCGGGGCCGAGAAATTCAAACGTGAAAAGGGAATTCTGAGTGGCGGGATCCAAGGGAAAGAAGACGCTGGTTATCGTCGAATCGGGGACGAAGGCCAAAAAAATCGGGGGCTATCTTGGCTCGAATTACGATGTCCGGGCCTGCGTCGGGCACGTCCGCGACTTGCCGAACGGGGCCAAGGACATTCCCGAAGAGCTGAAAAAGGAGAGCTGGAGCAACTTGGGAGTCAACGTCGATGCCGACTTCGAGCCCCTGTACGTCGTTCCCAGCGAGAAGAAGAAGGTCGTCGCTGACCTGAAAAAAGCCCTCAAGGACGCCGACGAACTCATCCTGGCGACGGACGAAGACCGCGAAGGGGAGAGCATTGGCTGGCATTTGCTGGACCTTTTGCAGCCCAAGGTTCCCGTCAGCCGGATTGTCTTTTCCGAGGTCACCAAGAAGGCCATCAACGACGCGATGCAGCACCGGCGTCAGCTCGACATGAACCTGGTGAAGGCTCAGGAGACCCGACGGGTGCTGGATCGGTTGTTTGGTTATCGCCTTAGTCCTCTGTTGTGGAAGAAGATCAGAGCGGGACTGTCGGCCGGCAGGGTTCAGAGCGTGGCCGTTCGCATTCTGGTGCAGCGCGAACTCGAGCGGATGGCGTTCAAGAGCGGTACGTACTGGGATCTGGAAGCGACGCTCAAGTCACGAGATGGTCAGGCATTCCTGGTGCAGCTCGCGACGGTCGGCGGCAAGCGCATTGCCAGTGGCAAAGACTTCGACGAAAACACCGGCAAGGTCAAGGCAGGAACGGATGTTCTGCTGTTGGATGAAACGAAAGCCAGGGAACTCGTCACGCGGTTGAGTAGCGTATCCTGGTCGGTGGCGAACATCGAGGAGAAGACTCAGTCACGCCGCCCGCCCGCTCCGTTCACGACCAGCACACTGCAACAGGAGGCGCATCGCAAGCTCGGCCTCGGTGGACGCGACGCAATGTCTGTCGCGCAACGGCTGTACGAAGAGGGGTATATCACCTACATGCGTACCGACAGCACGAGCCTGTCGAACGAAGCTCTGTTGGCCGCACGGACGCGAATTGAAGAGAACTACGGCAACAGTTATCTGTCACCGCAACCGAGACAATACACCTCGCATGCGAAGAATGCTCAAGAGGCTCACGAAGCGATCCGTCCCGCCGGGACCGAGATGAAGACGGCTGATGAACTCGGCCTGCAGGGTCGGGAAGCAAGGCTCTACGACATGATCTGGAAGAGGACAATGGCCTGCCAGATGGCGGACGCCCGGTTGCGTTTTACCACGGTCACTCTCGATGCCGATGACACGACTTTCAAAGGCACCGGGCGGACAGTCGAGTTCGCCGGTTATTTCCGTGCGTATGTGGAAGGTACCGATGATCCCGAAGCGGCACTCGAGGAGCAGCAGTCTCCGCTGCCACCCCTGCAAGTGGGCGACGCTCCGAAATGCGAGCACGTCGACCCAATTGGACACGAAACAAAGCCTCCCGCGCGCTACAACCAGGCATCGCTCGTGCGCAAACTCGAATCCGAGGGAGTGGGTCGGCCGAGTACATACGCCAGCATTATTCAAACGATCATCAGCCGCAATTATGTCAACGAAGTCAACAAACAGCTCGTGCCGACGTTTACCGCAATGGCGGTCACCAGGTTATTGGAGGACTTTTTCCCCAGTCTGGTGAATCTGCAGTTCACCGCCGAAATGGAGCAGTGGCTCGACGACATTTCGAATGGAACGGGGGATCGCAGCGCGTACCTCAAGAAGTTCTATCTGGGACGCGACGGACTCGACACGCAGGTGAAGGACAAGGAAAGTTCGATCGATCCCCGCGAGGCCTGCACCTTGCATATCGACGGGCTGGGGGCGACCGTGCGGGTCGGTAAGTTTGGCCCGTATCTCGAACGGGAGGCCGGAGACGAAACGCAGACCGCCTCGTTGCCGAATGACATCAATCCCGATGAGATTACGAATGAACTGGCGGAGGAGATGTTCCGCCGCAAGCAACAAGGTCCACAGTCGCTGGGGGAGCATCCTGAGGAGGGGCTGCCGATCGTTGTCAAAGTCGGCCCGTTCGGCCCCTATCTGCAAATGGGCGAGCAGACCGAAGACAACGGCAAGCCAAAGCGGGTGTCCATCCCGAAGGACATGGACCCGGAGTCGGTTACGCTTGAAATGGCCGTCGACCTGTTGTCGCTGCCACGCCGGTTGGGGCTGCATCCCGAGGACGGCAAGGTGGTGAACGCCGGCATTGGGCGATTCGGACCCTACGTGCAGCATGCGAAGACGTATAAGTCTTTGACCAAGGAAGACAGCGTACTGACGATCGGACTCGACCGCGCCGTGGAACTCCTCAAGCAAGTCAACCGCAAGGGAGCCACGCCGATCCGGGAACTGGGCGAGCATCCCGAGGACAAGGAACCGGTCGAGGTGTATGAAGGCCGGTATGGCCCCTACGTGAAGCATGGGAAGATCAACGCCACGATCCCGAAGGAACACGATCCCATGACGGTCACCTTGGAAGAAGCCATCGCCTGGCTCGAAGAGCGGGCGGCCAAGGGAGGCGGCAAGCCTCGCCGAGGCCGCAAGGCGACCAAGAAAGCGCCTCCAAAGTCGACGAAGAGCGCGGCCCGCAAGACGCCGAAGAAATCGACGAAGAAAAAGAAGGACGAGTAAGTTCCTTCGGGACGACAGTGACCTCGCTCAAATCCAGCCATGACCCTGCCTGTCGATCCTGATCTCGACGCCCCCTACGTCCCACCGAAGGGACTGACCGCCGAAGGCCTGTGGTGGTTGATGCTGCTGTTTGCGGTGGCCGTCGTGGGCACTGCCGTCGTACTGGTGATGTACGGGAAGCGATCCGGCATTCAGTCGCCTGATCTGCGGGCCGCCGCCGCCAGTCATCCGGGGGAGATCGTACCGCTGATCGAATCGGGCGCGGATCCGAACGAAGTGGATCCCATCACGGGGGGGACTGCACTGAGCGTGGCAGTTTCATTCAACAATTTCGAGAGTGCGAAGCTGTTGCTGGAGCACGGAGCCGACCCGAACTTGCCCGGGACGTGGGGCGTACCCCCATTAGTGATACCGCCGCTGAACTACGGTGCCCCTCAAACTCAGCCGATCATCGAGCTGTTGCTGGATCACAAAGCGGATATCACCGTGCAGGACACGGCGCATCAAACGGCACTGCACCGGGCAGCCGAAGCTGGGAACTTGCCATTGCTGGAACGATTGATTGCCGCGGGCGCCGACATCGACGCCATGTCAGACTACGGCACGGCGTGGCACATCGCGCTGCGGAACGGGCACGTTCCAGTCGCTGACGCGCTGATTCGCGCGGGGGCCGATGTATCGATTCCCGATCCCGGCGGACCGACCGGCATGATGGGAACGCCATCGGTCGGTCCCGTGCCCGTGATCCCGATGCTGCCACCATCTGCCGTCCCGTGACCTGCGGGCCTGCATCACAGGATTTCGAGAGTCGGCCCCTTCGGTGCATCGAGCAACTGACGCGCGATCTGCAGCGCGGTCTGACTGCACACGCCCAGCAAGGCCTGCTTCGCGGGGTTGTCGTCGCGGAACAGGCTCGCCATTCGCCCTTCGTCGCCGCGTTCGCGGATCACCGGGTGCGAGGGTACCTCGCCGAGAAAGGGAATGCCCAGTTCGGCCGCCTTGGCTCGTGCGCCTCCGCGACCGAACAGTTCGCCGCTCATGTTTTCGACCACGCCCAGAATCGGAATGTTGACCGTGCGCATCATGGTGATGGCCTTCACTGCATCGAGCAGAGCAACTTTTTGCGGCGTGCAGACGACGACTGCCCCGGTGATCGACATCAACTGCGAGAGGGTCAGCGCCACGTCGCCGGTCCCGGGCGGCATGTCGATCACCAGGTAGTCGAGGTCACCCCATTCGGTCTGCTTGAGGAATTGAGTGAGGGCCTTGTGCAGCATCGGCCCGCGCCAGATCACGGCCTGATCCTCCTTGACCATGAAGCCGATTGACATCACTTTGAGGCCGTCGACTTCGATCGGAATCAAGCGCTCGTAGACCTGGCCTTCGTGCTGCTGCTGGCGGATTTCAGGCTGTCCCGAAGCGCCGACCAAGTGCGGGATGCTCGGCCCGTACACGTCGGCGTCGAGCAGTCCGACGTTGGCTCCGTAATGCATCAGTCCCAGCGCGAGTGAGGCCGCGATCGTCGACTTCCCCACGCCCCCCTTGCCGCTGCCGACGGCAATGACGTTTTTGACCTTCAAGCCGACCGAGCCTCCGGTGTTCTTGCCGCGAATGTGTGTACCCACTTCGACTTCGACCTGAGCATTTGGCGCGACGGCTTGCAGCGCTCGATTGGTCTCCGCGATGAGGCGATCGCTGCCGGGATAGCCGGGGCAGGGCATCGCCAGCTTCACTCGAATCGTCGTGCCGTCCTGGCTGACGCTCTCCACCGCCTGGAGTTGAGACAATGGGCGCCCCAATTCTGGGTCAATGATGTTCCCCACCAGACGCGACAGATGATCGTTACTCGGAATCTCAGCAGTCATTTCGTAAGTCAGGCCTTTCTATGGTCTGTTCAATTGTCGAACGTCAAAGGGGAGCGCTCAGGTCGTCGCGTCGAAGTCGAGCGTTCGTTGCCGATCGGGCAGTTCCTCGAATTCGGTGTAGATCAGGCTGGGCTGGATGTCGGTGTTGTTCTGGTACTTGGCGCTGTTGTACTCGACCACGCTGCCTTCCACGGTGTGATAGAAGATTTGACAGATTTCGACACCGGTATAAATGCGAATCGGCTGCACCGCGAACATTTCGAGGGTCCAGAATCCCTTGAAGCCGACGTCGCCGAAACCCGCCGTCACATGCACGAACAGGCCCAGCCTGCCGATGCTGGAGCGGCCTTCGAGCATGGGCACCAGGTTATGCGTTTCGGTGCGCTCGATCGTGCGTCCGAGGTAGAGCTGGTAGGGATTGAGAATCAGCCCTTCCGGAGGAATCGTGATTCTGCGGTGCCGGTTGGGACGCCGCAGGTCCAGGACGATCTCCTCATAGACCAGCAGCTCGTGATGCAGCCGCAGGTTGTAGCTGTTGGGGTTGAGCTGCGACTCCTCGAAAGGATCGATCACGATGTCGCCGCCCAGGCGGGTTCGAATCGCGTCTCCAGTGAGAATCATGCCAGTTGCCTTGTCGAAATAAATAGCGCCGCGACGTCGCACATGGATGGAAGGACATTCGGCTCGGAACGACTCCGGAGGACGCACAATTCGCAGGTTTCACAGCGGCGGTAAAGTACTGCATCAACATCAATAGAGCGCATTTCGGAGGTTTTTATCAAGCCTTGAGCGATCGGAGTTAGAAT
>JANNSB010000729.1:0-6112 GCA_031402175.1 Planctomycetaceae bacterium | reverse complement strand
CCGGCTGAGCACCGTGCTCCAGGACGTTCGCGAACGAGTGGCCGACGGTACTCGGCTGTACGTGTCGATGCGCCGGCATCCCGCGGTGTTCAGTGAACTCGTCACCAGCATGGTGCGAGCGGGCGAGGAAGGGGGCTTCATCGAAGACGTGCTCAAGCGGATCGCGGCCTTCACCGATCATGCCGAAGACCTCAAGGGGCGGGTCGTCGGGGCGATGATCTATCCGATCTTCCTGCTCTCGTTCGGCACATTGGTCGTCGTGGTGCTGCTCGTTTACTTCGTGCCGAAGTTTCAACCCATCTTCGCGCGGATGGAAGAGCGGGATGCACTCCCCTGGGCGACGACGGCACTGCTGGGGATGAGCGAATTCGCGCAAAACTATTGGCTGCTGGGTCTGCTCGCTATCGGGGGACTCTTGTATGCCCTGCGGCGCGCGCTCAAGACCGATCAGGGCCGTTTGTGGCTCGACCGCATGCGACTGAAGATCTGGGGACTGGGCCGCGTCGTGCGCAGTCTGGCCATCGCGAGATTCTGCCGCATTCTGGGAACGATGCTCCGCAACGGCGTGCCCATTCTGCAATCGCTGCGAATCTCGAAAGATGCCATGGGGAACAGAGTCCTCAGCATGGCGATCGAAGACGCCTCGGACAACATCTCGGCCGGTAAGTCGCTGGCCAAACCGTTGGCGGTGAGCAAACAGTTTCCCGCGGACATTGTCGAAATGATCGCCGTCGGCGAAGAGGCCAACAACCTGGAAAACGTGCTGGTCGACATCTCGGAAAACCTCGAACGCCGCACCGCACGCGAACTCGATGTCGTGGTCCGCATGCTGGAGCCGTTGTTGCTCCTGGTGATGGCCGCGATCGTGCTCTTCGTCGTGATCGCACTGCTGTTGCCGATCCTGCAGAGTTCGACTTTCCTGTGATCGGGAGGGCAGGGGTCAGGAATCAGGGGTCACGGTACGGACGACTGGGGTCAGGAAACGTGAATGTGCGAATTCAGTCTCTGAATCCTGACTCCTGACCCCTTTCCCTCACTCTCTTCCCCTTGACTCGTTCGCGATGGGGCGGGTATCGTTCCGCACCGATTTTCGGGGGAATGACAGGGGGCCGCTCCCGTTCTGAAAACATACGGTTGGAAGGAACCACCCGTGGCGACATACAGGGACTCGAACGCAGAGCGCACGCACGCCGCATCTTCGGGCTCCGAGTGCGCACCGAGGGGGGCAGCGGCCTGCTGGGGCATCACCGATGGCGGAGCGGGCATGGTCAGTCAGGTCCGTGGGTTGGCGCAGGCCATCGGGCTGCCTTTCGAAATCAAGACCTGCAGACTGAAGCCCGCGATTCGCAAGCTCTGGCCGGGCGTCATCCCTGCCTGGCCGTCTGTGCTCATGGGCGCGCACGAATACTCCGCGCCCGTGCCGCGCCTGACGATCAGTTGCGGCAGGCAGTCGGTGGTGGGATCGCGAGTGCTCAAGCGGATCGGGCGCGAGCGGATCGTCACCGTGCACACCCAGGATCCCAAAGTCACACTGAGTGCGTTCGATTTCATCGTGGCCCCGGAGCATGATGGACTCACCGGGCGAAACGTCGTCTCGACTCGCGGCGCCGTGCATCACATGACTCCGCAAGTTCTCGAGGCCGCCCGGCAAGGCGGTCCGAATACCGCATGGCGCTGGGAACGCTGGCAGCATTCGATCGTCGCCGTGCTGATCGGCGGCACGAATCGTCATTACGACTTCAGCCTCGAGGCTCTCTCGCCGTTCATCGAGATGCTGGTGGAACTGACGCAGCGCGAGAAACTCTCCTTGATCATGCTCCCCTCACGCCGGACGCCGGGAGACATTGTCGATACTCTGCAGAGCGCGTTCGGCAAACGCCATTTCGTGTGGGATGGGACCGGCGCGAATCCCTACATGTACGCCTTGGCGACTGCAAACCACATCATCGCCACCGGCGATTCGGTGTCGATGATTTCCGAAGCGACCGCGACCGGCAGGCCGGTACATGTGTATCACCTGCCCGAACGCCGTCATGCACGACGGCTGAGGAGATTTCACACGGCATTCGAGAACTACGGATACACACGCAGGTTTCTCGGCCGATTGGATGAGTGGTCATATTCGCCTCCCCACGAAACGGCACGGGTGGCTGGCATTATCAGCGAGCGATTGGAAGAACTGGATGTCCCTCGGATATGCCCTCAGGCAGCGTAGCGCGAGCCGCACGCTTCCCTTTCTTCATTGGGAGATTGACCGACCCTTGACCGCGGACGCGAGACAAGAGGTCATCACCGCGTTTGCGCCCGACACACCCTGGGACGACAGTAACTCGTCGTTGCATTCTCTCAGGGGTGAATCAGAAGGCTCCCGGCAATGCAGCGTCAATCGGGACAACGTCGCACAGTTCCCTGCTCTCGGGAACTTGATTGACGACCTCCTCAATCGCAAGACGATTGAACGGATCGAGGCGATGCTTTCCCAGTCGATGGACGGCGGTTTTCTGAATCTGCAGTTTGCCTGCGACTCTCGAAGCCCTGGGCGAACACCGTATGCGGAGCAGCCTGCGACGTTGATGACCATGCTGATCTCGGTGAGTTCGACCGACAGCGCGGCGCAGCGGCCGACCGCATTTTCGCAGCGCGACAACGTGGGCTGGATGTTCGTTCCCACCGACGAAGCGTGGCGGGAGTTGAACGCACAATCGTCGATTGTGGACGCCCGGTTGCTGCACATTGCCTACGTCCGCGAAGCCACCGACTGGAAGCTGCCGCCGAAAAGGTCGGCGAAGGTGGCGTGATGAGTAAGGTAGGTTAGAACCTCAATCAGCTCCTCACTCCTAAAACCTCTCCGACTGCGACTGCGATTGAGTGCTATCCGATTCTTGCTGAACGGGAACCTCCAACATTCCGGGATGGGCGGTGCTGCGGGGATCGGGCTTTCCGGGTCCAACAGGTCCGCGAGGCCAGACCGCCCATGTCGCCAGCACCAGCAAACTGGCTGCAGCCGTTCGCCAGACCCACTTTCGTCGATAGACAGGCACCCGCGGAATGGCCAGCGCTGCGGTGATGCGTCGATTCACATCCGGCCACAAACTGCGGGGCTGTTCCAGATAGGTAGGTTCGGGATCCGAATGCTCGAGGGCGGCGCGGGCCTGCTGCAATTGCTGCAAGCGATCGCCACAGGCCGGGCAGATCGCAAGATGGCTCTGCAGGGCGTCGGCTTCCGAGGGGTTAAGATCCCCTCCCGCCCACAGGGCCAATCGCGGCTTGAAGTAATGGCAGAATTTCATGGTCACGACGATGACGAAGGTGGGACCGCGGGAATATCGAATGCTGATGACTGCTTTTGAATGCTCAGCCGTCCTGGCTCGCCGGCCGATTGTCGCACCCTGATCTCCCAAGCCTGTTGAAACCGCTTGCGTGCCTCGGCCAGTTTCCAGCGCACGGTCGATTCACGCCTTTGCAAAATGGCCGCGACTTCGGCTGTCGAAAAACTCTCCAGGTCGCGAAGGATCAGTATTGTTCGATATGTCTTGGGCAGGCCATCGAGAACCTGGCGGACTTCTTCGTGCAGTTCTCGGTTGTGAGGTTGTTTGTCAGGTGGGTCGGGGGAATGGTCGCTGGGGGAGTCGGAAAAGAGCCGTAACCAGTTGCGTCGTCTTTTCCCGCGGAGGGTGTCGTATACCTGATTCACGCCAATTCGCAGGATCCACGGCCCAAATCGCCGGGAGGCGTCGAACTGGTCGAGCCGGCGGAAGGCTTTCAAAAAGGTCTCTTGGGCAATGTCCTCCACCACGTCGGGGTCGCGGACGAAACGGCTGATCACTTTCATCAGCCGGCGTTCATACCGCTGAACCAGACAGCCAAAAGCCTCCCTGGACCCACTCCTGGCCTCTTCGACCAGGCGGGCGTCGCTGTCCAGTTTGCCGTCAGGATCACTCACGATTGGATAGGAGGAAATGGCCTCAACTCAGCATACGTAGCGGGCGACCGCGATTGTTGGAAGAATTTGCAAGAAATCCCGGGCATTCTTGCCCTGATCGCCCATCTTAGCTATTTTCTGGCCCAGGAGATGACCGGAAGGAACCATTCGTACCGTCCTCAAATTGAGAGGGACATAGAGATGACGAAGAGAGTTTGTGCTGTACTGGTCGCCATTTTGGCGGTAATGAGTTTTGCAGACAACGCCGACGCCGGTTGCCGGAACCGTTGCCGCCGTCCGTGCCGTACCCGGCACCACCATTGCTGCCACGTGCAGCATCACCATCATTGCGGCCACACGCAGCATTGCTGCGCGACCACGTGCTGCCATGAGAGCACGACGTGCTGCTCGGTCGATTCGGGTTGCTGTGCCGGCGGGTGTGCGACGGGCGAAGTCATCATCGACGCTGCCGTCAATCCGACTGCCGAAGACGTTCCCCCGACTCCGGCCGGTGTCGATGGCGCGGTGAATGCAGAAGCCCCCGTTCAGTGATTCGCGTGAGTCGCGCGTTTGAACGGTGAAATGCGAATGGCCCGCCGAAACCGGCGGGCCATTCTACTTCTGGGACAGGTGACCCGCCCCGGTTCAAGCGCTGTTACGCGCTGGCTCTTGTGCTGACGGCCTGCTGCTCGTACTGGGCCGCCTGCGTCAATTGAGCAAGTTGAGTGATGATCCTCTGCTGCGTGTCCTGCATGCTGAACAGAGCCTGCTGCCACGCTTGTTCCCGCTCGGCGAATTGCTGCGCCTGCGAAACAACCTGATCGGCCAGCATCGATAAGGTGCGGACAACTTCGTCGTAGCGGGCATACTGCTCTCGCGATTCGATCGTCTCGCCGCCCGCGTGGCGAATGGCCGCCAGCAGGGCCGTCGCTCCGCGTTCACGTTCCACATCGATTTCGTCGGCCATGTCTTCCAGTTCGCCGATGCGTGCGACGAGTTCGCCGGCCGACAGTTCTGAAATGTTGTCCTCGAAGTCGTGATCGACTTCGGTCTCGATGCCGGCCGCTTCGTCCACTTGATGCATGGTCTCGGCCTGGGCGTGCACGCGGAACTCGAACGGGCCGATCTCGACCACATCGCCTTCGAACAAAGAGGCCGACCGGCGATGCTGACCGTTGATGAACAGCGGCGGCTGCGACACGATGGCTTCGATGGCCAGGCCTTCTTCACTCGTCTCGATCACACTATGCAGCATCGGAATCTGGTCGCCGCCGAGTTGCAGGTGACAGGTGCTTCCCGCGCCGATCAGAAACCGCCCCTGATGGACGGGCCGGCTGCGGAACTTCGATTTGCCTCGCGAAATCTCCAACCAGATCTTCTGGGCGATCGCAGGTTCAAGCAGTTGGGTCATGCATGCGGCCTTTATGTGAAAATGAAATTGCGTTGGACAGCATGCTGCCGATCGTCGAGCCCACGTCGCCTGGCCGATGACGAAACTATCGAGGTGCAAGTCTATTTTCGTCTGAACGATGATTTTTCCATCAGCAGTTTTCGCAGGTCGTGCACGAGGTCGGTTGGGCAGACGCGCGAGCCTGGCGAAGATTTGCGGGACAGGTTGACATTGACGTTGCTCTTTCTGTCGCGACCACCTGGACGGCGTGTAGCACATGCATTGACTGGCGGGCGGCTTCCGGTATCGGGATGGATGGGAAACCTTCACGCCAATGTGTCACTCAACCGATGGTGTTGATTGAAGATGCGAAGTTTGTCGGCGGAATGCATCCACACCGCATTGACATGCGAGCAACACCCCGCCCAGACTGGAATACGGTTCCCTCGCTACGGTATCTGCAGGGTTGAGGAGTTTTACGTGAACAAGAAAGCATTGGCCGCGGTTTCACTCGTGGCCGCCATTCCCGCCGGCGTGCTGGCATTCTTCTGCATCCATGCCTTCCTCACCCGCTCCGAGGGGATGGGGATCATGTTGCAGGTCGTGAACGGCATCACCCTGCTGATGGCCGTCATCCTCATCCTGACGCCGGTCGTGATCATGCTTCGCAAGGGCAAGGGGCCAGTCGAATCCAGAATGAAGGAAGCCGCGATACCCGTCGCCGCCGGTGCCGCAGGCGCCGACGAGATCGACGCCGACCCCTTCGAACTTGAAGCCGCCGGCAGCGACGAACTGGAAGG
>JANNSB010000728.1:0-3413 GCA_031402175.1 Planctomycetaceae bacterium | reverse complement strand
GTGGAAGTCGCGGACATGCGCGACTCCCTCAACAGCCGTCATGCCGAGCTCATCGGTGGCCCCGATCGTCATGCCCGGCTTGATGCCGCCTCCCGCGAGCCACATCGTAAACGCTTGCGGATGATGGTCCCTCCCCAGGCTGCGGCCGAGCGTGGGATTCGATTCGACCATCGGCGTGCGTCCGAACTCGCCTCCCCAGATCACGAGCGTGTCGTCGAGCAGTCCGCGCTGTTTGAGATCCTTCACCAGCGCGGCCGACGCCTGGTCGGTTGCCTGGCAGTTGCTGGTCACGTTCCCCTGCACGTCGCTGTGCGCGTCCCAGGCCTCGTGGAAGATGTTGACGAAACGGACGCCGCGTTCAATCAGCCTGCGAGCCAATAGACAGCCGCGCGCGAACGACGGCGTGGCGGGGTCGCAGCCATAGAGGTCGAAAGTGGCCTGCGATTCATCGCTGAAGTCCATCAGTTCGGGGGCCGACGCCTGCAACCTGGCGGCCATCTCGAACGATGCAATCCGCGTGGCGATCTCGGGGTCGCCGATCAGTTCGAGCTGCCGGCGATTGAGATCACCGATGAGGTCATAGGTCGCGGCCTGTGCGGCGTCGTCGATTCCGGCGGGCGTGGCGACGTTCAGGATCGGATCGCCCGTGCTGCGAAACCGCGTGCCGGTGTAGTGCGTGGGGAGAAAGCCACTCGACCAGAGAGCCGACCCGCCGCTCAGTCCGCCGCCCGTCACGAGCACGACGAACGCGGGCAGGTCTTCGGTCTCGGCTCCCAGGCCGTAGAGCGCCCACGATCCCATCGCGGGCCGCCCGGGTTGCGAGAACCCGGTGTTGAGGAACAACTGGGCCGGCGCGTGATTGAACTGGTCGGTGTGCATCGACTTGATGATGCACACTTCGTCGGCGATCTTCGCGAGATGCGGCAACGCATCGGACAGTTCGGCACCCGACTCGCCATGCTTGTTGAAGGCGAACCGCGGCCCCAGCACGCCAGCATCAGGTCGGATGAAAGCATACCGCTGATCGCCGTAGACGGACGGCGGGAGGGGCTTGCCTTCGAGTTCCGTCAGCAGGGGCTTGTTGTCGAACAGTTCGAGTTGACTCGGCGCGCCTCCCATAAAGAGGTGAATGACGTTTCGCGCCCGCGGCACATCATGCGGAGCGCGAGGAGCCAGGGTCCGTGACTCGTCCGCGCTGGCAGTCGTGTCCGATCCCAGCAGCCCCGCGAGGGCCATCGTGCCGAGGCCGACGTTGCAATCGGCGAGAAATCTGCGTCGGCTCAGTGCGCGCTGCAGGTGTTCCAGCATAGGTCGGTGATTCGTGAGTGACATCGATCAGCTTTCCGTCGGCAAGCCGGCTTCGGTCCAGCCGCGCCAGCCGCCGTCCATCGAGATGACGTTGGTGTAGCCCATTCTGCCGATCGCGTCGGCGGCCAGTGCCGAGCGGTAGCCGCCACCGCAATAGAGAATCAGTTCAACCCCGGCATCGGGAAACACCTGTTCGATGTCGCGTTCGATCACTCCCTTGCCGAGATGCTTCGCGCCGAGGATGTGAGCCTTGCCGAACTCGCTCTCTTCGCGAACGTCCACGAGATTCAGCTTCTCGCCACGCGCGAGCCGTGCCTGCACATCGCTGACCGTGCATTCACGGACGCCGGCGCGCGCTTGCTGCACGAGTTCGAGAAACCTGGGGGGATGGTGCTTCGCCATGCTCTATTCCGTGGATTCGACGGGTGGCGGCGGCGGTATGCGAATGACGGCCGTGCTTTCTATCTTCAAGTCGTAGTTGGATTCGTCGATCGTTTGCAGCTTTCCGGGTTCGGCATATTCCGAGTCGATTGTTTCCAGCCCATTCACCATGTACGACAGCGACACCTGTTGTCGGCCGGGGACGACTCCTTCGTAGCCTTCGAGGAACATCATTTCGAATTCGCCGTCCTCATTGGTGATGGCTGTCGAGGCGCGCCAGCGCTCGGCGTTGGGGTCGTCGGCATTGGGCATGAACCGCATGAAAACGGACACACCCTCGGTCGGCTTGCCGTTGATGAGAACCACCCCCTGGGCCGCCACGAGTTCTTCCGGCAGTTTGAGTCCGCTGTCGCCGTACATCGAGTTTGCCAGCCAGTAGAACAGCCAGCAGATCACGATCGTCGCGCCACCAAACGGGAGGATTTTCGTGAAGAGCAGCATCTTGAGCTGCGCCGTGTCGATGAGAGGTATCCTGGACTCTTCGGGCATCTCGGCCGCGCGCGCCCGGCTCTCTTCGACGGTGCGGGTCAACAAGTCCTTGGCGTTCGACGAAGCCGACAGCATTCCTTTGGCGCTCGCGGCGGCCGTGGGAGGCTGGGGCGTCGACTCCGCCGCCGGCTTGGGCCGGGATTTGGGTCCGGGACTCGGCTCGCCGTCATCGAGCGACAGTCCACCGCGATCGGCCGGTCCCGGAGCAGATGACTTCGCCTTGGCCTTGGGGGGCGCTCCCCCTTCCATCAGAAACGCGACGGGATCGAATTCCGCGCCGTCGGCCGCGGGAGCCGGAATCTTCGCGCGCCCCTTCGACTTCGGCGGCGAGGCGATGGTTCCCGTTTCGACGGCTCCCGGAGATGTGTCAGCATCGGGCACGGCAGCCGAGACATCGGGCGACGCCTCGGGCACGGTAAAGGGCCGTTTGCATTTGGGGCATTTACCCTCGGTGCTGGCGAGAGCCTCCTTGATTTTCAGCACGGAACCGCAATCAGGACATTCAAATCGAATCGACATCGAACCACTCCACGCGGCGAAATGCCACGAACCTGGGAACAACTCGGGATGACGGAATCAGGTAACGACACCCTCAGAATTGACCATGCCGGATCAAAAATCAAGGTCGGAAAGAGGGTCGAGGGGCAAGAGGCGAGGGTCGAGGGGAGGAATTGGGATTTTGGAGTGAAGAATCATCAAATCTGAGAACTGATACGAGCTCCCGACCGTTTCAATGAGAAGTCTTCCCTGGACCCTCGTCCCTTGTCCCTAGACCCCCTTCACCACTGGATTCCTGAGCGTCCCGATGCCGGCGATCGTGATGGCGACTTCGTCCCCGTGCTCCAGCGTGAAGGCGTCGGGGGGAACAATGCCGGTTCCCGTCAACAGGAAGGCTCCATTCGAGAACTCATTCTCGCGGCCCAGCCAGTCGGCCAGCTCCTCCAGCGAGCGATTGAGCGATCCGAGCGAAGTCTCGCCCGCAAAGACCTCGCTGTCACCACGAACGATGCTGAGCTGGATCGTCGTCGCCGGCAGATCAAGCGGCTCGTTCGCCAGCAGGATCGACGGCCCGAGCGCACAGCACTGCCGATAGACCTTCGCCTGAGGCAGATAGAGCGGGTTCTCTCCCTCGATGTCGCGGGCCGACATGTCGTTGCCGATGGTGTAGCCAACGA
>JANNSB010000727.1:0-3639 GCA_031402175.1 Planctomycetaceae bacterium | reverse complement strand
GTACTGGGATAGTCCTCGACCATCCCCCACCACTACCTGTAGGCGCTGGTTGAGTCAAGTGCATACCTCTATTCCATAATGACAAATGAGCATCTACATCGGAACCAGTTCAAAGTGATGATGCGGTTGTTGGGAAGGCTGCACTTTTCTCCACGGACGGGCCGACCACATCGCCAGCACTTCTTCGATTTTCGCCGGGTCGACTTCACCGTTGTGCACGTAGAGCGCATATCGCAATGGGAGGGGGGACGTAGCCGTCGTGATGAGCGGAGCGTCCATGCACGGCGAACAGCACATCCAGCCGTCGTTGCGTACGTGCCACTTCCGCATCGGGCCAGGATGATCGGGATGGTCCAGATACGTGATGCCCTCCCAGACAGTCGCCAACTCGGTCGACACAGAATCGTCGGCCACTCGACGGACACAGACTGGCCCGGAGTAGTCCATCCAGCGTGCCGGCTGACCGAAAATCGCCGGCTCGCCCACGAGACCCTCGCTGTTGGTGAGTCTGCCGCCGCCGAAGACGGCGCTGATCGACTTGGCCACCCGCACGGCGAAGAAACCGAAGTTCGTCTGCTGAAACTCGATCGCATCGGCCTTGGGCCGGAAGGTTCCCTGCACATCGAGGATGTATTCGCCATCCCGCCAGGGGATGAGCGAGGCGATCATGTCCTGTTCGACGAGCGGTGCGGGGTCGTGGCCGTCGAACCAGCCCAGGCGAACCGCGATCGTGGCTTCGTCGCCGTCGTCGTAAGTCAGCCATTGCAGTTGCCGGATGCGGGCCTCGGTTTCGTCATTCCAGAAGTTGATCCCGAGCAGCATGTAGTGCGCCCAGAAGACCGAGCGATGATGATCGTGATCGGGCGCGCCGGGATGTCCCATGCGAGTGAGCGATTCGCCCGATGCGGGGCCAAGCAGCGGATAGAAGTAGGGTCGCGGCGCGCCACTGGGGAAACACCAGCGGGTGTGCTCGCGCCCGTCGATGCGCAGCGAAACCTGGTCATCAGGCAACGGGACGACATCACAGCGCGGGGGGAGAAACATCGGCGTCTCGATCAGGGTGTCGTCTGCCACTGCAGCGGCGGGCCATCGAGCTGCTCGATGTAACGGCTGATGAATTCCTGAAATTGCCCATCCGCCTGATTCTGCGCATGCATCGTCGCTCCGCCGAAGTTCAACGCCTGCTCCAACTCGGCACGGCCCACGCCCAGAGCTTCGGCCGTCGAAAGAACCTGTGCCACCTGCGGATCTTCGCGGATGCGATCGACGACCCCTTCCGGCACATCGCCCGGCATCGACCTGATGCTCGCGCTCCAGACCGTCGCCCATGTGCCATCGGGCATCTTCGCCAGAAACACATCATTGACAGTCGAAGTGCGCGTGACGAGATCGGGAGCAACGCGAGTCACTCGGCATCCGCGCGCGCCGGTTGCTTCAGTGAGTTCGATCGCGCGGTCTCGCCAGAGATTCGATGGCCCGGCGCCACCCAGTTCTGGCAGATCGAGCAGATCGCCGAGGTCGGCCGTCAGCCCGCCGCCGAGGACTTGGGTCAAGATGTCTCCGACTTCTCCCTGGCCGGCCGTATCGACTTGCACGATGGCGTCGCCTGTGCCTTGAAAGTTCACCGGCTTGCCGAATTGATAGTCGAAGATCGCCTGTCGCGCCGCCCATTCCTCCGGCGACTGCGTTCCCTGAGACGCCAGCCGATGGGTGAGGTCGATCGTCGTCGCGGGCCAGTTGGGATCGAGTTGATTGAGGTCCGCTTCGAGTTCGGTGAGCGCAGTCTCTTCCACGTCGGGCAAGTCGAAGTGAAAGGCGCACAGTCCCGCCTGACGCCGCCTCGCGGGCTGCACGTATATCTCTCGTATGCGGTCGGCAGCAATTTCCAGCAGCAGAAACTCTGCGTCGTCGGCAGCGCTGTCGGGATCCTCGGCACGTCGCAGTGCGTTCGTCTTTTCGACGTTGAGGATGCCGACGAGTTGGCGGTCCTCTTCAGCGTCGAGTTCCACGATCCAGGCATCGATGCGCTCTATCAGTTGCTGAGTGCCTGCTTGCAGTTCTTCGACCTCGGTCGCCCGGAACTCCTCGTAGATCTCGGGCTGAGCGGTCCGCAACCAACCCCGGCGGACGGCCAGGGTTGCCCCGCCGTCATCGGAACGAGTGATGATGACGCCCCGCACGTCGCGGTCACGTTCGACCACCACAATGTCCACGCACAGACGATTGGCGGCATCGCGAGAGATGCCGGCGTGCGCCATCGAGCACGCACCGACGATCGCGAGGAAGCATCCAGCCAGGACAGGTGGGCGGTGCGGGAAAGACATCATCAATCGCCTCGCTGGTGATGGTGGTGTGCGAAGGCCTGAATTCCGCTGGAAACAGCGACTTCTGATTAAATCTTAGAAATTGCCGGAATCTGTGTCACCTGCCGACAAGAAAAGACGGTTGAGGGATACAGGTGCGCGGCCACGTTGCCACAGCAGGGCCACTGTAGGCAATACCTATGGGCCAGGGGCGTCTCTCCCGACCCGGAGAGACGCCTCGTCCCATGGGGTTCTGTCGCGCGAGGCACGCGTCCGCGCCCAGGACGAGCGGCGAACCTGGCATGCCGGCCCGCGATGCGGATCCCGCGCGTCCTGTCTGTGCGAAGACCGCGTTCAAAACACACATTAGCCCGCAGCGTCAGCGACGGCCGCGTTTCCTGGCGCAACATATGAGGAAACGCAGAGTGCGGAATGCGTCGCGGAACCGTCTCCGCATGCCTCGCGACTACGTGATCGAGAACCTTCCCTCACGTTCCCCTCGTTCACGCGTCGGGTTACGAAGTCCCAAGACCGTCTCGAGCATCACTCATCATTCCCCGCTTCCAGAATGGCCAGGAACGCCTTCTGAGGGATCTCGACCATGCCGAACTGCTTCATCCGCTTCTTGCCTTCTTTCTGCTTCTGCAGCAGCTTGCGCTTGCGGGTAATGTCGCCGCCGTAGCATTTCGCGGTCACGTTTTTGCGGAGGGCCGAAATGGTTTCGCGGGCGATCACCCGGCTGCCGATGGCTGCCTGAATCGCGACCTCGAACTGATGCTTGGGGATCTCGAGCTTTAGCCGCTTCACCAGGCCGCGGCCGCGGCGGTCGGCGAACGTGCGATGCACGATCGTGGCCATGGCTTCGACCTTGACGCCTTTGACCAGCACATCGAGCTTCACCAGCTCCGCCGGCCGAAAGCCGATGACGTCGTAGTCCATCGTGCCGTAGCCTTTGGTGGCGGACTTGAGTTTGTCGTGCAGGTCGTAAATCACTTCGGCCAAAGGAAGTTCGTAGACCACCTGCGCCCGTCCCGGCCCCATGTATTCGGTGTTCTTGTAGATGCCGCGGCGGTCTTCGCAGATTTGCATGATGCTGCCGATGTAGTTCGACGGCAGAATAAAATTCACCTTGGCGATCGGCTCGCGAAACTCCTCGATGTCGCCCGATTCCGGCACGTCGACCGGGTTGTCAATGCGCACCACTTCATCCCGCCCGTAGAGCTTGAGTTCGTAAGTGACGTTGGGGGCCGTCTGAATCAGATCGACGTCGGCCTCGCCTTCCAGTCGCTGCTGGATGATTTCCATATGCAGCAGGCCGAGAAAGCCGCAACGAAAG
>JANNSB010000726.1:0-6786 GCA_031402175.1 Planctomycetaceae bacterium | reverse complement strand
GAAACGGAGAGTCTCAATGCCGTGAAGCAACGGGATCGCTCCTTCTGTAAGAGTCGCTCTGGGAATGACGAGGTGCTCCAGTCGCGGCAGTTGGCAGATCGCTGCGAGCTGTTCATCGTTGAGATCCCACCAGGTCGCATCGATCGCCCGCAAGTTGTCGACGCCCTCGAATTCGACGGTCGGGCTGATGTGCCCTTCGCGCGTCATCAGCATGAAGTGTTCCAATTCCGGCAGGTCGCGCAACGTCAGGGTGCCGCCGAAACTGGTCGTGAACTCGACCGACTGGAGCGCCGGCATGTCGGCCACGGTCATGTCGGCACTCTCGTAGATCCTCAGGCTCTCCAGATCCTCGCCGCCGGTGATCGTGCAGCGGGCGATGTTCTGGATGTACATCGTCTGCACATCCGCCGGAATAACGAGTTGCGGCGCTTCCGGCAGTTCATACAACAATTTGGGGAGCGAGGCGTCGTGCGTCAGCGTTGTGCCTTCGTTGACGTGGACGAAGCAAATCTCATTGAGCGCGGGCAGCCGACGCACGGTTACGTTTGCGTCATTGACTTCGTCCACCTGCAGGTACTCGATGGCTGGAAACCCCTCGACCGTGAAGGACGGCAGGCATTCAGCAATGTAAAGCACCCTCAGTCGAGTACCTCCGCCGTTGAGGTTGTCCGTGGAGAGAACATCGCCCCCCCTGATACGTCCGACCCTGAGATATTCCAGGGTCGGCACCTGCGTGAGTAACTGTTCGAGGACATCGATTCCGATGTCTCCGGAAATACTCAACACCTTGAGGTGCGAAAACGTCGCGATAGCGTCAGCCCACTTCTCCGTGATCTCGTCCGCCATGACAATGATCGAAGTGGCCTCATTGAGTTCCGAGAGCAGGCCGAACTGATCGAGCGAGATCGGTTCGCGGACAAGGAACATCTCGACGGAATGAAGCCCGTGGCCCAGCCGTCCCAGTTGGTTTGCCAGCCAGGGCCAACGCGCATCGCCCAGTTCGTATCCGCCGCCTCTTGCCTCGATGAAATTGAGCGCCCGCATCCGCCGATACGCCGGCCACACGATCGACGCCGCGATCAGCAACAGCGCCACAAACAACATCGGCAGCCAGAGCTTCCACGAGGTGAGGAAGCGAACCCGCTCGGAGGAGATCAAGTCCTGCGGAGGCTCGGGCGGTTGCGGGGAGATCGCGGCGGAGTCCATTGTCCCTCAGCGTTTCTTCTTGCGGCGGGCGGCGCGTTCGCGCTTTTCGCGTTGCTCGGCTCCCATGCGGGCGGCGAAGGGGAGCCAGATGACGGCCAGGCCAATGCCGGCGAAGATGCCGAAGCCTGATCCGAACATTGACATTCGTTCCTTCAGTTGCGCATCTGGCAGATTCTGTGAGAGGATGTACCAGATGCCATACGCACCAATGGCGATCACGATCAGCATCCAGATGCCGGTGGCGATAAGCGATTTCTTAAGACTCATCACACTCCCTCCGCGACGGCTTGCATTTTTTCCAGTCCTTCGCGAGCGACCTCCTCGGCCGGACGCTGCCAGTAGTCGCGATTGAACAACTCCAATGACAACGCGCACTGACAGCCGTTGGCCTTGAGCGTCGTCAGGACGTCGCGAATCGGAGCAACGCCGTCGCCACAGAAGACGCGGTCGGCGTCGTTGTACTCCTGCCGGTCCCTGCCGCCCGGATAATCGTTGAGATGAAACACCTTGATCGCCGACCCCGCCACCAGTTCGACTCCTTCGAACGGCGACCCGCCGCGGAAGAGGTGATAGATATCGGGCAGGATGATGGCATCCGGATGTCCCGCCTCGATCGCCACGAACGCGGTTTCGCCCAGTCGCGAGAGGTTCTTCGAGAAGCCCCAGACTTCAAGCTGAGGAGTGACGCCGATGTCATGTCCGACGTCGAGTATGTGATGATAGCGTTCGGCGATCGTCAGCAGGTCGATCAGAGGCGCATCTCCCTGATGCGCCCCCACCGGCGGAGCGGCGATGCGCGTGCCGCCAATCTGGCGGAGCATATCCATATCCCGTTTGAGTTGTTCGACGGCCGCGGTGCGCTGGGCTTCATCGTCGACGATCCAGTTGGCGAAGCCGATGGCGCTTTCGACCGTGATGCCCGCGTCCTCGATCTGTTTGCAGAGGTCGGCCAGCGAGCCGCCATCGGCCACGAACTTTTCGAGTTCGCCCATCCAGGGTTCGATGGCGTCATAGCCGACGCGGGCGACGAGATCGACTTCGTCAGCGAGCGACAGCCCTTGCTCGCGGATGGTGCTGGTGTTGAGGCAGAAGCGGAACCGCGGCGCGTCGTCGCTGACGGTCGCATCATCACATCTGGCCAGTTGCGGCATGGCCATTGATCCCAGGGCCGCACTCGTCAAGGCGAGGTGCAGGCACTCACGGCGAGAGACGACTGGGGGGGAGTGGGTCATGTGGCAATCGTTCTCCAGGTTGCGAAAAAGGCAGGCGATTCATCCAATCTCACAGTAATGTTCGTTGCCGGTGACGCCAAGGCAGGACAGAATAGAGTATCCATTTCGCCGCGCCGCCAATTTGTTCCAAGCAACCGTCGTTCGAGATTCGGCATCGCATCCAGCGCGGCAGTCGGCATTCATCTTTTGTTATGGAGGCAGTCATGTCACGCATGCGGCGTGGGTTCACACTGATCGAACACTTGGTGGTGATCGCGATCATCGGGATTCTCGTCGCGCTGTTGCTGCCCGCGGTGCAACAGGCACGCGAAGCGGCACGTCGCACGCAATGCCGAAACAATTTGCACAACATCGGGATCGCGCTGCACAACTATCACGACAAGTCTCAGCAACTTCCCTACGGGTGGGACACGCGCGGCATGACGTGGTCCGGACATGTTTTGCCCGACCTCGATCAAGGCCCGTTGTACAATACCCTGATCTTTCAGGAGACCGGGGCCGGAAACTGGGACGACCCCACGAGTCCCAACCATAAGGCCTGCGGTACCGTTTTGCCCATCTTCTTTTGCCCGTCGTCGCCGATCGCCACTCAAGCGGACTTCAACGGCATCCGGTCGCGGGCTGCGTGCTCATATCGGGGCAATGGCGGTTCTGTGTCGAGCGCGGACGATGCCAGCGGGATCGTGATACCCGGTACCAAGTCGCTGGAGGATCTCAATCAGGACGGGATATTCTTCGCCTGCAGCAGTATCAACTTTCGCGATATCACGGACGGCCAGTCGTCGACATTCCTCGTAGGCGAATCAATGACCGACCCCGGATTCAACAAGGACAACCAGGGGATGGACTACTGGTACATCGGTAATCCCCAGGCCGACCCCTGCCAATGCGACGGCGGCAACGGAGGGACCGAGTTCTCCGAGAACGTCGGCACCACGATCCCGCGCATGAATGCCCGCACGCTCGATCCCGCGATGAACGGCGTGCTGATGGAACTCGCCTTCGGGAGCTATCACGAAGGCGGAGCATTCTTCCTGATGTGTGACGGTTCGGTGGACTTCATCAGCGAAAGCGTCGATTCGGCAACCTATCTCGGTCTGGGATCCCGCAACGGCGACGAGGTTCTTGGTACTTTCTGAACGATCCAATCTGCCATCCCATGAACGGCATTCCAGCATCGCGCAGACTGCACCACAGGCGAGTCCTTGCAGCAATTCTGACGTGTCTGCTGACGGCAGGTTGCGGCGGTCTGCGCACCGACTATTCCGACTTGAATCTGAAGGAGATCAGCGGCACTGTGACACTGGACGGCGACCCGGTCGAGGGAGCCGTTGTCGTCTTCGAGGCCGCGGACAAGTCGTTCTCCAGCGGCACCACGGATAGCTCCGGATACTACTCGTTGACGTTCAATTCGGAGCAGTCGGGCGTCCTGAATGGCCCCAAGATTGTTCGTATCGGCAGCACTCTGGGTGCGGAGGACATCGAAGCGGCCGAGGCAGGCACGGATGGCGGCGAGGTTGCATCGACCGCCACAATCGAGCGCGTTCCCGCCTGCTACAACAGCGAGTCACAACTGCGTGTGACCGTGACTGAGTCGACAACGATGAACTTCGACCTCAAGTTGGATTGTTCCACGCAGGGCGCGACGGTGGAGTAGTGGAACGACTACGGGTTGTCTTAATACAGACCACTGTCACTTTTCATTCAGCAATGCCTCGGCCATGCGCAGATCGTCGGCCGTGGTGATCTTGAGGTTGGTGGGCGAGCCTTCCACGATGGCGACGGGCCGGCCGATCGCTTCGAGCATCTGAGCTTCGTCGGTGAACTGCCGATCGCCGCGCTGGGCGAAGGCTTCCCGCAGCCAGTCCCGCCGGCAGACCTGCGGCGTTTGAGCCAGCCACAACTCGCCGCGGTCGACGGTTTCCACGATGACATCTTCCCGCACGCGCTTCACAGTGCTCGACACGGAAATTGCCGGAATCGCGGCTCCCATCAGTGTCGCTGCGCCGAAGACCGCGAGAATCACATCCGCGGAAACGAGCGGACGGGCCGCATCATGCACTGCCACGAAATCGATGTCGTCGCCGATGACCTCCAGGCCGCGGGCGACCGAATCGACCCGCTCCGCTCCACCGGTCACGACTTGCAGGCCCGCGATTGACCGCAGTTCATCACCAAACGTCGCTTCGAACCACGCACGGTCATCAGCCGAGACCACAATGATGATCTGCTTCACATCGTCCCGCACGCGAAATGGCTCGACGGCTCTCCGCCAGACGGCTTGCCCTTTGAGATCAATATATGGCTTTTTCCCCCGCGCGTCCCCGAACCGCGAACTCTTGCCGGCGGCTGGCAGAATGAGGGCGAAGTGAGACACGCGGCGATCCGATGATTGTTCTGCGAAACCGCGAAGATGAAACCAGCCAACTTTATCAGGTTCTTCGAGCAGGATGCGAACCGCCTGATGCAGGCTTCACGGTTCCGGTTGCGATTCCTCGTCGGTCGGCGGCGGTTCGCCTGCGTCATCAGCTTCCGTGAGGTCCGCTTGAGAGGCGTCGAGGAGTTCCACACCCAGTTTGCCGACGAGATGATTCGTCGACAGGGCGTCGCCGGAGTTGCAGAGGATCACCACCGCCGTCTGCGTTTCGGGAATGAAGCCGGTGAAAGAGACGAACCCGTTCGTGCCTCCATCGTGCGCGATGATCCGATGCGGCCCAGAGGTGGGCAGCATATGCCAGGAGAGGCCGAGGCGGAGCCCCGTCTCGGCGTCTTCATAGTGTGTCTCCTGGCTGAGACGCATCGCCGGGCCCAGCGGACTCTCTCCAGGATTGATTTCGGCCTCGAGGTAGGTCAACAGGTCGGCCGTGGTCGAGCTCAATGCCCCGCATCCGGCAAGAGAATCGAAAGTCCAGATGTTGCATTCCGTTCCCGCGGCCGTGTGCCCAGGAGCCAATCGGGACTGTTGCGCTTCGGAGAACTGAATCACGGTATCGGGCATCTGTAGCGGCTCGGTGATTCGCGACTTCAGTAATGTCGCGTAGTCGGTCTGCATGCGATCGGCCAGCAGTTGACCCAGCAGTCCCATGGCGAGATTCGAGTAGAGGTAGGTGCGTTCGTCTCGTGCCGGGATGATGGTCGTCTCCAGCGCGTTCCATAACTGTTCCGCGCTGTACTTGGCATACGGGTCTTCCGATGAGAACAGGCTCGCGAACATCAGATCGCCGGAAAGTCGCGGCAGGCCAGACGAGTGTGTCGCCAGTTCCCGCAACGTGATCGCGGCGATGTCTTCGCTGAGTTCGCGATCGTCGGGAGCGAGTTCACCCACCGTGGAGTCGAGGGACACCAGCCCTTCTTCGACCATGTCGGCCAGGAGCAGTCCGGTGAAGGTCTTCGTCACCGAGCCGATCTGATAGAGCGTGGCTTCGGACGCGACCTCTTTGCCATCGGCGATGATTGGATTGCCGACTTGCCAATACCGGCGTTGACCCGCATGGCTGATCGCGATCGCCACTGTGGCAAACTCCCTTTCTGCGGGATAGTCGGTCGTGAATTTATCGATGAGTGGAGTGAACCGGTCCCATTCGGACTCTGTTGATTCGTCGGGTGCAGTCTCCTGCGTCGCAACGTCGTCGGCAATCGCCGCATACGAGAACAGCAACGTCAACGTGGTCAGCAGCATATAGATTCGGGACATCAGTCGGCCTTAATGAAAGTTCTGGTTGCGTTGCGTAATTCACTTCAAGCCGTCATGCCGTCACTCGTGCCACTCCCCGGTAAACACCTCGACGGCGGGACCGGTCATGAAAACGTGGCCACCTGCCGGCCATTCCAGAGTGAGGTCTCCGCCACGCAGATGCGCCGTTACGACACGGTCGGTCAGTCCGTTGAGCATGCACGCAACGGCAGCCGCCGCCCCCCCTGTGCCGCAGGCCCAGGTCTCGCCACTGCCGCGCTCCCAGACCCGCATGTTGAATTCGGCGCGATTGACGATTTGAATGAACTCGGCATTCACCTTGCGTGGAAAGGCGGGATGGACCTCGATCTTCGGCCCGACGCCGAGCACCCATTCATCCGTGATCTCATCCACGAACGTGATGCAGTGCGGGTTGCCCATCGACACGCAGGTGACCTTCAGCGACTTGCCGGCCACTTCGAGCGTCGTGCCGATCGGCGGGTTGCCGGGGAGCGTCGTCGGAATGCGGTCGGCTTCCAGGATCGGCGGCCCCATGTCGACCCGCACGCGATCGATCTTGCCGCTGTTGCCGAAGCACTGCAGCGTGAGAATGCCGTTGCCGGTTTCGATCGTGAGTTCATCCTTGCTGCAGAGACCGCGTTCGCGGATGAACTT
>JANNSB010000725.1:0-2732 GCA_031402175.1 Planctomycetaceae bacterium | reverse complement strand
TCAGCGGCAGCGACTCGAAGTTGAAGAACAGATGTCCATGTGCGACACGCAGGTCGAACACTTGCTCGGGGGTGTGCAGTTCGATGATCTCTGGGTCATCGGTCTTCTCGAGAAAGACCTGATTGCTGATTCGCAGAGTCTCCACCAGCCGGTCGACGTCGGTCACGGGGACGAAGAGCACTCCCGCGAGTTCTTCGGGATCGACACTGTTGTCGCGGGGATACAGGTACAAGCCGATCGGAGCCTCGCGGTTGAGTCCCTCGAAGTTATTGATGTTCTGAGCGAAGCCCGTGATGAAGTCCGCGATCTGCGGCCTCTCGGCGGCAGTGAAGATGTAATCGACGTCCTCCAGCAGGCGGTCGATGCCCGCCGACGCAATCACGGCGATCGGTTCAGCGCCGTTGGCAAAAACGTCATCGGCAACGGCGGGTCGTGTGAGTTCCGCACATGCGAAAAGGCCAAAGATCAGGCAGGCGGCCGACAGGGTGCAGTTACGCAACGAAGTGAGGCCGACGGATGAGAAGTCGTGCGACATGGGTATCCCAGGCAAAAGGAGCGATGTGACCATCCTCAATTACCTGCTGTGGGGAGCACGGGTTGCGAAATTCGATCCGAGTTGATGAATGCGACGGATGCAGTGGGTTCAATTGGGTTTGCCGTAACTGTGGCAGCCGCCAGTTCTTTGGTACCATCAACCTCCCGCCTTTCGTGTGGCGAAGGCGGCGTCCAATCAACAATCTCCGGGACTGAATCATGCGCTGGAAGGGGCGGCGTCAAAGCGAAAATGTGGAAGATCGCCGGGCGATGTCTCCGAAGGCGGCCGGCATCGGCGGTCTGGGGATGCTGGTCATCCTGGTCATCATGTGGCTGCTGGGAGCTGATCCCAGGCAACTGGCTCAGATCGCGCAGAATAATCCGGGAGCGGGAGGCGGACAGCAGCAGCAGGGCGAGTTCCAGGAGACGCCCGAAGAGCGAGAACTTGTCGAGTTCGTCGGAGTTGTTCTGGCAGACACCGAGGACGTCTGGTCCGAGATCTTTCGCGAACGAGGCGAGGAGTATGTGATCCCCAAGCTGATCCTGTTTCGAGAACGGGTGCAGTCTGCATGTGGATTCGCATCGGCTGCCACGGGGCCCTTCTATTGCCCGGCTGATTCTCAGGTCTACCTGGATGTCAGCTTCTTCAAACAAATGGAAGAAGAACTCCGCGCGCCGGGCGATTTGGCACAGGCGTATGTGATCGCCCACGAGGTAGGACACCATGTCCAGAACCTGATGGGGATCTCCGATCGGGTGCACCAGATGCAGGGAAGAGTCGGCGAAGAAGAAGGGAATCGCTTGTCGGTGCGGCTCGAACTGCAGGCCGACTATTTCGCCGGCGTCTGGGCGCACCATGCCCAGCAGAACTGGAATATCCTGGAACGAGGCGATATCGAAGAAGCGTTACGGGCGGCGACCGCGATTGGCGACGATCGGTTGCAAGAGCAGTCGCGAGGTTATGTGGTTCCCGAGTCCTTTACCCACGGCACATCCGAGCAACGAGCGAAGTGGTTCCTCAAGGGGCTCGAAACAGGAAATATGTCAGGAGGCGACGCCCTGTTCGATCTCGACTACGAAGACCTGTAGTTCAACGCCGTTGCTGGTGGAAAAGCGTCGATGTAACGCCTGACCGTTCTCCCGGTGGAGAGCGTGGCTGGCTGAATTGGCCACGTTTTCGGGCTCGCTGAACCTTGAAGATCGTCGCCATCCTCCTTATTACAGAGTCCTACGGCCTCGCCTCGCTGGGGAGTCCCGGTGACCGGCCGACCCACCTGAAATCCCACCTCGTTCAACTCCAAGATCACCATGCGACCTGGATGTTTTCTCGCAGTCATTATGACAGCTGCCCTGGCGGCAACACTCTCGTTCTTTGTCCCCGCCTGGGGTGACGATGCCGTCCCGCGGGGACTGCGTCCTGTGCGGCATCCGCAGGAGAATCAACCCACGGCCGAGAAGATCGCGCTGGGTCGGCAGCTCTTTTTTGACCCGAGGCTGTCGAGCACCGAAACCGTCGCCTGCGCGACCTGTCATGATCCGACCAGGGGCTGGAGCAACGGCGCGCAGTTCGCCACCGGGATCGATGGACTCATCGGTGGACGCAATTCGCCGACGATCATCAATTCGGCGTTTCAGGAGCTGCAGTTTTGGGACGGCCGTGCAAACCAGTTAGAAGGGCAGGCTCTGGGCCCCATCCAGAACCCGATTGAGATGGACATGCCGCTGGACGAAGTGGTCGCCAAGCTCAACAAGATTGAAGGGTATAAGAAGCAGTTTCAAAAGGTTTTTTCCACCGATGTGAATGCCGACGGTATCGCCAAGTCGCTGGCCGCGTTTGAGCGGACGGTCCTTTCCGGCGGCGCTCCCTACGACCGCTTCAAAGCCGGCGATACCAAAGCCCTTTCCGAGCCGGCCCAGCGGGGGATGAAGGTGTTCTTCAACCGGGGCCATTGCTCCGCCTGCCACGTCGGGCCGAATTTCAACGACGGCGCGTTTCACAACGTCGGCGTTGGCATGGAGTTGGAGAAGCCGGACATCGGCCGCGAGGAGCTTAGCAAGCTCGGGGGAGACCGCGGGGCCTTTAAGACCCCGACGCTCCGCGAAATCGCCCTCACCGCTCCCTATTTGCACAACGGCAAATTCAAGACGCTCGAAGAGGTGGTGGAATACTCCGACAAGGGTTGCTTTGCCTGTGAAAC
>JANNSB010000724.1:0-1588 GCA_031402175.1 Planctomycetaceae bacterium | reverse complement strand
TGGTTCACACACGCCACTTCCCGACCATCGATCCGCACGATAATCTCGACGTTCATGGGGTACCCTCCTTGGGCTTGCGAGGATCCCAGCCTCAAAAGACTTGGATCACTCCCAAGAGGGTACCTCCTTTCACCACTCACCCCCAACAATCAGCGGCTGCACCCGGCTGAATGGACTGTCATGCCGCTAATCCGATCGGCACCATCGCGACAGCCGGCCCGGCATGGCGTACAATTTCGGCATGACGCCACCGTCAAGCGCGATCCCTGTGTGAGTTCGCATGGCCAATTGGTTCGGCAGTTCGACAAGTGTGTTCAAGGGTCGCGCGCCCGAAGCGCCGCAACCCTTCGAGATCGACTGCGAATGCGGCCAGCGGCACACCGGACTGCGCCGGCAGCAGCATCAGCGAATCATCTGCCGCTCGTGCGGCACGGCACTGTTCATACTGCCCAAGGATGTTTATCCGGCGTCGAGCGAGTCGACTCCGGCTTCTTCAGCGAAGTCGCTCAGCGTCGTGATCGAAGAAGAATCGCAAGTCATCGTCCTCGAAGAAGACGATGTCCCCGTCGAGGCCGCACCCGCGAAGCACAAGTCGAGTTCGAAGGCGGCCAGTCAGGCGAGCAAGACCGCTGCGGCCGCTCCGAAACAACAGCAACCTGCATCAACCCCGCAGCCGTTGCCTCCGAAGGTTGAGCGCGAGAAGAAACCGAAACCTCAGGGTCCACTCTTGACTCCCTTGAGAATGGTTTCGATCGCAATGATCGGGATCGTCGGACTCACGCTGCTTCACATGATCCGAGCGCAGCGACTGGAAGATGCTCGTCGCACGCTGACAACGGCTGTGGAACACTTCAACACCGCATTGCAGGAGCACAACTGGACGCAGGCCCGCAGCCAGATCAATCAAGTGGTCGAGAGTCTGGACATACTCGGCCGAGAGGATTACTCGGCATTGCGGCATCGACAGTTCCAGAGAGAGATCGACGCGATGGGCAATCTGGCCCGCTCTTCGTTGTTCGAGATCCTGGAAGAGAGCGACGCCAACCAGGCCCGCAATGCCTCGGGATGGCAAGAAACATTCGAGTCGCAACATGCGGGACAATGGCTGGTGATGGAGCTTCCGGCACGGCGGGGAGCACAGATCGTGCCGCCGGCCAGCGAAAAGAGGCATAACTCTTCCGATGCAGAACCGCTAATTCCCCGCTACGAATACGATTTCGACTTCCCGATCTCCGTGGGAGGCGCCGGGCGGTCCGTCGATATTGAACTACAGATCGAGGCCTTCAATCTGCTGGCGTGGGACGAACAAGGCCGGTCGGTTGTCGTGGGAGCACAGCTCACTGATCTGAAGCTGTCAGAGGACCGGACTCGCTGGATCATCACCTTCGATCCAGAGACGGCCTATCTCTGGGCGAACATAGAAACTTACGAAGGCCTGGGCTTTACGTTCGCCGAGTGGAACCCGCGCGAGCAGATGCAGGCGCTGCTGAACGAACAGGCCGTTGCACTTGGTATCCAGCAACCGGACGCCTCCACGGCTCCCGCTCCGTCGGAACTCGCGTTGCGAGAAGGGGGCAACGAATGAAGG
>JANNSB010000723.1:0-4075 GCA_031402175.1 Planctomycetaceae bacterium | reverse complement strand
TTCGGCCTCATCCAGACGGTTTGTCTCAGTGAGTAATTCTCCCAAGTTGTTAAGGGCCGTGGCGATTTGCGGGTGGTCAGTTCCGAAAGAGTGTTCGTCGATCACCAGCGCCCGGCGCAGCAGTGGTTCGGCCTCCACCAGTCGCTTTGTGGACTGGAGCATCTGTGCCAGGTTGTTGAGAGTCGTATAGACCAGTGGGTGTTACGATCCGAGTGATTGCTCAAAGATCGCCTGTGCCCGACGCTGCAGAGGTTCGGCGTCAGCCACACGATTCGTCGCCTGGAGTAATGCCGCGAGGTTGTGGAGACGTTCGGCGACCAGTGTGTGCTCGGAGCCGAATGACTGCTCATCGATTTCCAATGCCCGGCGTATCAGGGGTTCGGCCTCTGCGAGTCGGTTCGTCGCCTGGAGCAACGTCGCCAGGTTGTTGAGAGCCCTTGCGACCAGTGGGTGTTCCGGTCCGAGCGATTGCTCAAAAATCGCCAGTGCCCGACGTATCGGCGGTTCCGCCTCGTCCAGGCGGTTTGTGTTCTGGAGCAAGACCGACAAGTTGAGAAGGTCTCTGCCGATGTCGGGATGCTCGGTGCCAAGAAAATGCTCATCGAGCGTCAGCGCGCGGCGCAGCAGCAGCTCCGCCTCCGACCAGCGATTCGTCGCCTCCAGGAACACCGCCAGGTTGTTGGATTCCCTTGCGACCAGAGGATGACGTGCTCCGAGTGATTGCTCCAAGATCGCCAGTGCCCGACGCAGCAGCGGTTCGGCCTCGTCCAGACGGTTTGTGTCCCTGAGTAATCCTGCCAGGTTGTTGAGCGCCGCGGCGACTTCCGGGTGGTCAGCTCCGTAAGAGTGTTCGTGGATCGCCAGCGCCCGGCGCATCAGTGGTTCGGCCTCCGCCAGACGATTTGTGGCCTTGAGCACTTGTGCCAGGTTGTTGAGGTCGGTGGCGACTTCCGGGTGTCCGACGCCGTATGCCTTTTCGTCGATAGCCAGCGCGCGGCGATAGAGCGGCTCGGCGGCGGAGTGGCAGGCGGCAATCATGAAAAAACTCGCGAGTGCTGTCGCGAGCACACGCCGTTGAACATCGTCGCATTCCGACTCCTCCCAGCCAGCGAATGCGGCTGTGTAGCTGGTCGCGAGATCGAAATGCGGCTTAAGTCGCAGCCAGTAACCGAGCAGTTCGTATTCGTTGCGGTGCTGAAGTCCCAGAAAGCAGGCCTGATTCGTCAGCACATCATGCAGTGGCTGGCAATCACCGGCGGCGGCCAGTTGCCACGGCAGTTCATCCAGCCGGCGTTCGGTCCAAGTCAATGGACGTTGGAAGTACTCCGCCAGTCGTCGATGGGCTGACTGCTGATCCGACTCTCCCGGCAGAAATGCCTCTTGGACCGCGTTGCGGATGTAGTTGTGAAAGAAGGTCAACAACCCGGAACGCCGGGCCAATGCGGATTCAGCGGCCAGGTAGAACGGGGTCCACGCGGCCTGCGGCAGCGTCCCCTCGCCGGTCCCCAACAGGTCGAGCAATTCGCGTTGAGTCAGGCCGCGGCGAGCCGCCCAAAGCAGGCTTAAACTGCGACGGACCAGGTCCTCACCGTAGTCCCGCGCCCAACGCTCGAGGATGCGCTGATACAGATCCTTAGGATCAGGGGCCGCCAGGTAATGGTCGATCATCTCGCCCAGCCGTTCGTGCTCGCCAAACTGCCGCAGCTCGTCCAGCATAGCCCGCAAGAACAACGGGTTTTCTGTCTGACCGGCCGCGGCGATCCGCTCGACGCGGCGGGAGCCGAGCCGGCGCGCGAACTGGGCGAGGAACTTTTCGATCAGTGCCCTGCGTTCCGGCACGGTCAGCGGCTCGACGGTCAACTCCGGCCAGTTGCGGCGACGCAAGGCGTCGAGACTGCGGCCCGGCAACGTGGAGACGATCAGCCGTACGTTGCGAGGCAGTACTCGTGGCAGCCAGCCGAGATCGAGTGCGTGGTCCCGATCGTCGATCTGATTGAGCGCGTCGAGCACCAGCACCATCCGCCCAGTGCCTGCCACGTTGGTCAACCACTTCGGGAACGCCTCACGAATCTGATCAGCGATCACCGGCACGTCATCGGGCAGCTCGAACCGTCGTCTCAGTTCGAGCATGATCCGCAGCATCAACTGTGTGGCGTCAGCGCTATCCGCCGTGCTCCCGATGAAGTGGATCAGGGCGAAGTCGTCGGGGTGTTTGGCTCGAAACTCCAGAAACCAATTCGCCAGGAGTGCCGATTTGCCGCTCCCGGATTCTCCCAGGATCACCAGCGGCGGGCTATTACCGGCCACATGCGCATCGAGCCGATCGAAATACTCCTGCCGACCGATGTACACATCTGCGCGACTGTGGGCAAACGCCTCGTGTCCGGCCGCCTCGCGGTCGAGATCCTCCGGCTGCTCACCAGCGGGGTAATGCTCGTCGATGAGTCGCGTGAAGTCCTCTAGAATCCACTCACCCAGTTGCTGGGGGTCTTGGTAGTCTTCGCGCAAGCGGCAGACATCTACAGCGTGGGCCGCCCGGATGCGCTGCTTCAGCCGCTCCAATTTTTCCCTGGCCTCCGGTGACTCGCTCTCGAAATCGGCGAGATTTCGCCCTGCAGGCAAACGGTCGAGGTAGCCCGGGTCGCGGAAATAGAAACAGGCGCGGCGGTGCATCAGCTCTTCATGCAACACGCCATGGATGATCTCCAGTTCGGTGACCGAATGGTTCCGGTGGTCCCTCAGCCACTCTTCCCGCTCAAGAAGTTGTTCTGAGATCTCTTCTGGCTTGGGAATCCAGCCGTACCGTTCACCCAAGAGGCCGATGAAATAGGGCCGGCAGCGACGGATCTCTGCCAGACACAGCGGTAGCACCTTGCCCTCAGCAGCTTCTTCATCGGTGATACCCCACCGCAGGTCCACTTCGCCCCACGTCACGCCGCGGGATTCGCACACCTTGCGAAGCTGCGGAAAAATCTGCTTGACGAGCCAATCTCGATCCTCCTGCATGTCGCGGAAGGTGGACGAAACAAAGACGCGAATTTCGCGGTCTCGGATGAGCCGCTGCGTGCCCATTCGGGTCATGAGGCGCCCCGCTCAAAGGATGAGCCACCATTCGACCGGTTGATCATGACGTGTCGAATCAATGCCGGTTCAACGCGGTTCGAGGCGCGTCGGTGCTCATGATGCGACAGATGGCTCATATCCGAAACGCCCCTGGAGCGACACTGAAACGGGAAGCAATGCATGTCCTTCAGCGAAGTGTATGGGCGCTCGACATCAGGTGCCACTTGCGTCCCCTCGAACTGCAGACTCTTCCATCCGCGGTCTCAGGTAGATCTCGGGCTCGTCCCCACATGCCATCCCCAGCACAAGAACCACCATGCCCCGATACGAAATCGAACAAAACGAACTTTGCACCGTGAAGTACCACGTCGACGCGGCCGACGAGGCGGAGGCCGTCGCCAAGCTCTTCCAATCCGCGGATTGGCCACCCATTGAGGGGAGCCTGGAACGGCAGGGCATGGACACCGATCGGGGACTGCTGGTTGATGAGCACCCCGAACTGGTGCAACAGCTTCGCGAACGGGGGATCGACAACCTCGACGACGTCATCCCCGGCATCGCTGGCATCCGTCTGCTGGAACTCGGCGTCGTCCACACCTATGAGGTGGAACAGTACGAACTGCACACTACCCAATACCGTGTCCAGGCTCGTAGCCAGGCCGAGGCCATTCAATTCGTCCTCGATGGAAAGGGCACTGCCATTGCGGAAACGCAGGAATTCATCGAAGCCGCTGACCGATACGGGCTGGCCGTCGGCGAACACCCGGAACTCTGCGCCGAGCTGCTGGAGCTCGGCGTGAAAGGCATCACCGACGTCATCCCATCGATCCGTGAAATCGAGGAGGTGGATGTGAATGACGACGTCTCCTCGGTCGAGGGAATCAGTCCCGCATGGGTGGCGGACGCTGCGGTCAGTTTGTTCCGTATCGATGGCGCACCGATGGCAGCGTCGCCGACATGGTCGCAACTCGTCCGCGCCCGATCCTCTGAGGAGGCCGCGGAGGTTGTGATG
>JANNSB010000722.1:0-6898 GCA_031402175.1 Planctomycetaceae bacterium | reverse complement strand
CCGCGTCTGGGGACAGACGCGGCTACAGCAGGCGACTATCTCCACCCGATCACGCGAAAGATGCCGTTGCGCTTCGCAATCATCTCGGGAAGTTGCATCAGCCGGTCGCGGTAGATGCTCAGCAGCACGCCGATCGCGAAGATGAGCGCGCCCCCGACCAGCAGATAGACGCCGATGGCCACTTCAGGCCGGTAGGCGACCGAGGCCACCAGGATGACGAGATATGCCAAGAGAACGCTCCCTCCCAGAATCGTCGTCGACTTGATCCGCCAACTGCAGCCGGAGACGAGCATAGCCGTGCTCACCGTCAGCAGGGCGAGTTCGTCGATGAGTGATGGATCGCCGACTTCGAAGCGGTGAAAGCACATCGCGATAAACAACGGCGTCGCGGCCAGCAGGCTGCCCAGCCAGAGTCCCAGTGAAATCGACTCGTCCCGCTTGCCGTTTTCCTTAAATAGTCCAATGTGACCGGCAGCCAGCAGCATCAGGCCGGAGAAAACGCTGAAGACTTCCAACTTCTGCCACCCCGTCAGAATGCTCAGTTGATTGATCATCAGCAGTCCAACGATGCCGATCGCGCCCGTCCACATGGCAAACCAGCGCCGCCAGTCACTTTGCGGAACAACCCAGATGGCCGCGAAACCGGTCGCCGCGGTGGCCGCGAGTGTGATGAGATCGCGCCATTCCAGTGTGCCGCTCAACTGGCCGATGCCGCGCAGCAGGGCCGCCAGCAGGGCGACCGAAGTGACGACCGTGCCGCATTGAAACGCGGTCAGCCCCTTCCCGGGCAGCGATGGCACCGGCTCGGCAGTCGAGTCATTGACGGCACGCGGCACGATGCCCCAGGCGCGTCCCAGAGCCAATGCGATCAGACCGAGCACCGCGTATGTGAGTGGATAGTACGTCTCCGGTACTCCGTAATAGCCGAGTGCATGCCCCATCGCCGTGCATGCGGCGGCCGTGGCCAGGTAGGCATTCCAGCCTCGTCCGCGAAACCAGCCCGCCAGTGCATAGAAGACCGTCGCCAGACTGAATGTGCCCGCGAGTTGCAGCGTGAGCAGATGGCCCCGCGCCGAGTGAAAGAACGCAGTCGTGCCCTGCCCGAACGATGCAATGAAGGCTCCCCCGAGAATGATGATCGTCAGCCCGTGTGCGGCGCGAGCCAACGGCGTCTCCGCTGTCAGACCCCGGCAGCAGCGGGCAGCGACGATGTACAAGATCGGCAGCAACATGAGCGCCAATGCCTGCAGCGACCACTGCGTAACAGCGAATTCATTGAGGGCTGACGACGCGGCGATCAGCAGACTGAACGTGCCGAGGTAATGATGTGCCGCTGCGACCCTCGGATGCGATTGCCGACAGAGAACGGCTGATGTGATGTTGCAAACCGCAGTCAGCAGCAAAGCCGCCGCGAACCAACTGCTTGCTTCGACGCCCAGTCCGATGGAGGCGATGATCTCGCGAGGCCCCTGCACGTAGAGCAGTGTTCCCAGCAGTACCGGCAACACGCTCAGCACGGCGGCAATCGTGGCCAGTTGATTGCGGAAGCCGGTGTTCTGCGATACGAGAGTTCCACGAATCACCTGTAACACCAAGGCGGTGAGAGCCGTGACAGCGATGAAGCCGACTTCGTTCACGTACTCGGCTGTCAGCGTCAGTTCGGCCATCACGAGAGAGAGCGTGGCCAGCCAGGTGTGCACGCTCTTCTGCCGCACGATGAGATCGGAGTAGAGATAGAGCCAGCCGCCCGCGATCCAGAGCCCGCCGGCGAGTAGACTGCTGCGCGTGACGAAATCCCCCGGCCATTCGATTCCCAACGGCATCGCCAGCCAGCCAATCACCTGAGACGACAGCAACAACGCGAGACCCGTACCGAGTTGCGCATGCCCCGACCAGAACAACGGCAGGCCGAATCGCTGGCGGTCGAACGCTCCGCTCGATGGAAACGCCCGTTCGGCATGAATTGAAATTGCACCCAGCGAGATCAGGAACAGCGCGAGGTGGCCGGTGTCGTGAATGAGGTTCAGGTCGGCCATCACGAGCAGCGTCGTCAGCGTGATGCCGGCTTCCACAGCGTACATGAAGAGCGGGTCGCGCAGCATGCGCACCGTGACTGCATACAGCCCCACGCAGATGAGTCCGCCGATCCACAAATGCTGATCGATCGTGAGCAGATTTTGCGAGTGATAGAACCAGAGATTGAGCGGCGTCACCACGCAGCCCAGAAACGTGAGAGCCTTCCCCGCGAGGAGATAGCGCGACTTCAGTGTCGTGGCCCAGCCGCCGCCGAGGATGGCCAGGCTGCCTGCACCCAATGCAGCGGCGACATTCCGCGGATCGTCGAAGACGCCGATGCTCACGAGCCAGATGATGAGGCCCAACACCGACAACCCGCCTCCGATCAGCAGCATCCAGTGAATCGCCCGCGGATCGAGCAGAGCTTCGAGCATGCGGCGAAAGACCGGCACGGGCGGGACGTTGTCGGCGGCGGCCAGATTCGTGGAAGGGGCATCGAGGAATGAGGTCACTTCCAGCGGAGTCGGATGCTGAGAGTAGGCTGGTGCTGATTCGTCCGATGGCAGGGGAGTCAACGTGACGACGCGGCCGCACGCAGGGCACTCGCCTCGACTGCCGGCTGATTCATCCCCGACCTTGAGCCAATGCCCACACTCACAGCGCACAGGAATCGTCATGGACTGCCTCGTTGATCGCGCGCCGGCGAGATTCATCGCCTGCCGTGATGGAGATGGAGCTGCTGAATTGGCCCGACGGCGGGCTGTTCAGAATCGATAGAACCTAAGCGTGGTTCCGGAGCCGATATCACGCACATTTTCGGCCAAAGCCGATTCTGAGCATCCGCGCCTGTCGAGGCTGCGACGGTTACGCAATCACATCGTGAATCACCCGCCCGTGCACGTCGGTCAGGCGGAAGTCGCGGCCGGAATAATGGTAGGTCAGGCGTTCGTGATCGAAGCCCAGCAGTTGCAGCATCGTGGCGTGCAGGTCGTGAACGTGCACGCGGTTCTCGATGGCCTGAAAGCCAAACTCGTCGGTCGCACCGTAGACCATGCCGGGCTTCACGCCGCCGCCGGCCAGAAAGACGGTGAACCCCCAATGATTGTGGTCGCGGCCGTTCACCTTGCCTGAATTGGCCCCCGGCGTCGGCAGTTCGACGACCGGCGTGCGCCCGAACTCGCCCCCCCAGAGGATTAGCGTTTCATCGAGCAGACCGCGCTGCCGCAGATCCTTGATGAGCGCCGCCAACGGCTGATCGATCTGTCCCGCGAGCCGGCGGTGATTTTCTTCGAGGTCGTCGTGATTGTCCCAGGGCTGTCCCTCGCCGTGCCAGAGTTGGACGAACCGCACGCCCCGTTCGACCAGCCTGCGGGCGATCATCATCTGCCGAGCGTGGACACCGCGTCCGTACATCTCGTGAATGTGCCTGGGTTCCTGCTGGATGTCGAAGGCATCAGCCGCTTCGATCTGCATCCGATAGGCGAGTTCGAACGAATGAATTCGCGATTCGAGGGCGGGATCGCTGCCGCGTGCCGCCAGATGCTGCTCATTCAGAGTCTGCAACAGGTCGATCTGAGCGCGTTGCCGATCGAGGGGCAGTTCGCGATTGCGGATGTTGGTAATCAGCCGCTCGATGTCCTCATGCTGCGTGTCGATGTAGGTGCCCTGATACGCGCCCGGCAGAAACGCGCTGCGCCAGTTGGCCGTTTCGGTGATCGGCAGGCCTCCGGGACACATAGCGATGAAGCCCGGCAGGTTCTGGTTCTCGGTGCCGAGTCCGTACGTGACCCAGCTTCCCAGGCTGGGGCGAACGAGCCGGCCGTCGCCGCAGTTCATGAGCATCAGTGACGGCTCGTGATTGGGAACGTCGGCATGCATCGAACGAATGACGCACAATTCGTCCGCCACCGATCCGACGTGCTGAAACAGTTCACTGATCTCGATACCGCTCTCGCCGTAGCGCGTGAACGAAAACGGCGACGCGAACGCCGCCCCGGTGCGACGCTCGGTCCGCAGGTTGTCCATCGGCAACGCCTGGCCGGCCAGTTCCGTCAGTTTCGGCTTGCGATCGAACGTGTCGACATGCGAAGGGCCGCCGTTGCAGAAGATATGAATGACATGCTTCGCCTTGCCCGCGAAGTGCGGCGTGCGCAGAGCCATCGGCGACTCCGCCCCAATCGCGCCGTCATCCTGCATCAGGCCGGCCAATCCGAGTGCGCCCATGCCCATTCCGGAGCGAGTCAAAAGTTCACGGCGTGAGAACATTATGTTAAGAATTAGTCGATGTATTGTCGGCGGGAGGATTTGAGTTCTTGGGGTTACCCGCGTCGTTCGCTGGTGCGGCCCGATAACATTCCCGACCCGAAGCTTTCTCTTCGGCCTCTAGGCGCTTGACCAATCCTTCCAGTGTGCCGCCCGATTCCGCAAGTAGTTGCTCGCGTGCCTCAGGAATTGATTCAAGGATCGGATTGTTCATTGCGATGCGCCAGTCAGGGATTAGAAAGTACACCGGATTCTACTCCAACGATCAAGCGCAACCAATTGCAGACATGTTGGGACGCGAAATAGAAGCGACCCGGCGATGCTTGAGCTTCACCGGGTCGTTCAGATCTCAACAAGTACAGTGCAGCCGCCAATCGCTTACGGAGCGGCCGGTTCCACCGGCGCCGGGGGCGGGCCGAGGAGTTCTTCGAGCAGGCGGCCGAGTTCGGCTCCGCGGGCGTTCAGCGAGACGACCTTGCCTTCCTGATTGATCAGGATGCAGGCCGGGATCGCCGAGATGCCGTACTGCTGGGCGATTGGATTGTTCCAACCCTGATTGGCGACCTCGGAATCGATCAACGTCGGCCAGGCGATCTGCTGATCGGCGATGAACTGCTTGAGAGCCTCGGGGTCGTCATCCAGGCTGATGCCGACGACTTCGAAACCTTGACCGTGGTATGCATCGTAGTGCGACTTCAAGTTGGGCAACTCACCGATGCAGGGTCCGCACCAGGTGGCCCAAAAGTCGACGAGCACAACCTTGTTCTGTCCCTTGAAACTCGCGATGTCGAACGGCTGGCCATCGACCGTCGTGCTGGAGACGACCATTTCGCTGCCCAGAAGGCCGAGATAGTTCGCCTTGCCTTGAAAGTACTCGGCCGTCGCCGCGCTTTGAGGATCACTCTTTTCCGCGAGGTATTTGATGAACAGTTCATAAACGGCGGCCGCTTCTTCGGGGGCGACGTACTCCATCTGCTCGCCGACCATCTGGGCGTAACCGACGGCGTTCTCATTGTCCTCGCCGCTAAGACTCATGGCGATCTCTTCGATAAAGGCCGTTCTGTCCTCGGCGGCCATCGTCTCCAGCTGTTGAATCTTCTCTGTCGTGCGAATCGTTTCGAGCAGACTCACAGCGACCGGACGCTCATCCTGCTCGAGGCGGGCGATGAAACCCTCCATCTCGGTTTCTGCGTCGGCGTCACCGAGTTGAACGCTCAGCACTTGGAGAATCTGGTATTCGATCTGAAACGCACCTTCGAGCAGTTCGTCGCCAATGGCCCGCTCGGGATTCTGGAGTTCGACGACGAAGCGTTGAACTCCCCGCAGATGCGTCTTGAATGCCTCAGGCGTCTGCTCCGTCGGCACCATGTTCAAGAGTTGCTGGAACTGTTGTTCGAGTTGCTCCTGGGTGGCCCCTTCGGCAATCGCGTAGGGGTCTTCGGTCGCTGTTGCGGCCGCGGGATCGGTCGCGGCGGGGTCGTCCGCCAAGGCGATGACCGCAGCCATCAGGCAGACCGGGGAGACAAACGCATACATCCATTCAGATCGCTTAATACGTGAGAGCATTCGTAAACTCCGATGAGAGGAAAAGCCTTTCGAGCGGATAAGTGTAGTGGGGCGGCCCCTGCTTGACGATGGAAATTCACCCCTCTCAACAGAAACATCGCTGATACGAGTGTTTACGACAGGAGTCGCCGTCCGCCCTGGAGAATGGCACGACACAGTTTCCCGCCGCCATCGGCAATTGTTTCGGGCCAGCGACGTAATGACAGAAACCGGCATTCCCCCGGATTTCGTGTCTGTGGTAGAACTCGCAAACCCTGCGAATTTCCGCCGTTGTGTCGCGACTGCCGCCTCAAGGATGAGAACGCATGTATCGCTCGAAAGACTATTGCCGATCCGCCCTGATTGTCGGGCTGTTGATCGTTTCGTCCGGCTGCCATCTCTTCCCAGGCACCGGGATACACCGCACCAATCGCCACGGTGTGCCAGTGCAGAGTGAACCTGACGTGAGTGAACTCGACCAGTCGGAGTCGACCGTCAAGTGAAGCAATCGTCTTTGAAACCCTCTGTCAGTCGTATGCAATGTTCACCCTCACGGTCGAAGCGACCACTCGCCCGCCGAGCGACAGGATGTTGGGTGCTGCTCTCGCTGTTGCTGCTATGCAGCGGCTGCGAGTCCGGACGGCAGTGGTTTCAGATGTCGAGTGATTCCCCGATGCCGTTCTTCGGCTTCGATCTGTTGCCACGCCGCAGTTCGACACGCCCCATCGGTGCCGGGAGCGACGACGAGATCAGCATTCAGACTGCCGATGAACGGGACGGCAGCCGCACGGCGTTCGAGCCAAGAATCGTCCCCACGCACACAGTTGTAGTAGAGCCTGTCGCTCCGCCGCGCAAAGTGATCGAACTCCCCGAGCTCCGCGGTTCATCGACGGCGAGCGACAGTGACGAGCCGGTGGATGACTTCGGCGAGCCCTTCCCAGAGCCGATCGAGCTTTCCGCGGGTCGTTAGCATCCGAATGATCTTTGCGGGGCCGACGCTTCTTACCCCGCTGAACGCTCAGCGGGGTATTGTTTTATCCGACGATTCACATCGGCCTGACGACTGTCAACTCTC
>JANNSB010000721.1:0-3805 GCA_031402175.1 Planctomycetaceae bacterium | reverse complement strand
TGCTGGCGGAAGTGGCTCAATCGTCGCAATCGCCAGCGCTCGATGACCTGGCAGACGTTTCAACGTCTCCTCAAGCGATTCCCGCTTATCCCCGTGCGCACTTCTCGCTCAACCTACGTCCGCGCAGCGAACCCATGACTTGAGGAACCGTATGCGCTAATACGCGCACGTACGGGTCTGTGGGAGCCCTGGGGTGGCAACACCCCGGGGCCACCCGGTCCGACGCAGCCTGGGAACGGCTGCAATTCCTCTGCCGCTGGGTCCAGAACGCAGCCGCGCCATCTGCTGCGACTACATCTGTCACGAATGCTCGGAAGCCTGCTCCGGCTGCGAACATTTGGCTTGCAACAGCCGGTCGGCACGAGATCACGGGGTCAAAGCTGCTGCTGTATGCAAAAACACGGAAGGCGCGGCGGATTCTGGCAGCTCGTGGCTCTGACTCAGCGGCCAGGGAATTCAACAGCTTAATAGCTGCTGAGAGTTGCCCGGGCGGGCGTTTCGATGGTCGACACGCCAACACATTCACACGGCCTGCCTGGGCCGAAACTCTAACTGGGGGTGCAGCATGTTTACACGTTCTCTGAAGGTTGCGGTTTGTCTCGCGGTTCTATTGGTGGCAGGAACGACCGCAATCGCCGGGCGCGCCGGTGGCCCGGCGGAAGACCGCACCATCGTTGAGGCCTACAGTTCCAGGACCTACTACATCGACTTCGACGCGAATGACTGGGCTCAAGTGGAAGTCATCGGGGACGGAGATACGGATCTCGACCTGAAGATCTACGACATGCGGGGGAATCTGGTGGCTCAGGACATCGGCTACACCGACCGCTGTTTCTGCGAGTGGAATCCGCGTCGTCGCGGCACCTACCGTGTCGAGGTCGAGAACCTCGGCAACGTCTGGAATCGATTTTCGCTCTGGACCAACTGAGTTTCACGAAACAGCTGGACGCCTCTCAGGCCATTGAGGGGCGTCCGGGCTGCGTGGATGGGCCATTTCTGTCGGTCCGCAACAACACACAGTCACCACATTCACATCGAAAGGGATCATCATGCGTTACCTGTATGCACTCCTGTTCTTGGCCGCGACGTTCAGCTCCATCGATTCTGCTCAGGCCCAATGGTGGCCGGGAGACTACATGCAGCAGTCGCTGGATGTCTGCTTCGACCAGGCGGACTGGTATCTTGAACACACCGAGTATGGCTTTGGACCGCAGATCTCACTGGTCGGGTCGTTCATGTCGGTCGGGGAGCGCTATCCCATGTTGAAGTATTTCGACCGTGATACCGACTACGTCATCATCGCCGCCGGCGACATGGACGCGAATGATGTGGATATCCGTGTGCGGGATGCCAGTGGTCGTCTGCTGGCGGAGGACGCCTCGTACAATCGCGAGGCTCTCGTGGAATTCAACGCTGGCCGCGGTGGGCAGCTCGCGATTGAGGTCGAACTCCACTCGGCCGAAGCCGATTCGTTCGTGTCGTTTGTCGTACTGCAGGCCGGCGGCTGGTACATCCCGCGGCATGACTTCAACATCGCCGCCAATGAGATGCTCGGCATGTGTCAAGACGCCGATGCCGCTGTGCGTCGTGAAGGCAAGTCCTTGATGCTCAACGATGAGTACAACCAGGCATGCCTATTCGGCGGTCTGATGGGGGGCGAAGAAGGGACGACGCTGACCAACCTGCAGTTTGGTCAGGGTGAAGTCGTCATACTCGCCGCCGGTGATTCGGATGTCGAAGATATCGATCTGGTCCTCCAAGACCAGCGGGGTCGAGAACTGACGGCCGACCGACTGGCTGACCCGCATCCAGTGCTCACCTACCCGACTTCGGCCAGGCAACGTTACGAAGTTGAGCTGACCAGCGCAGCCGCGACTGGGACCGTCCCCACGTTCTGCATCGTCGGCTTCCTGCAAGTGGAATGAGACACCTCGACGGATTGTAACTGGAACCGTTCCGCACCCCGCCCATCCCTGTGATGTGCGGGGTGTTTGGCGTTGTGGAGACTGCTGAATCGCCTCAGACGGCGTAATTTGACGCCCGAATAGTTCCATCCGTCGAAGGGGGACGGATTGCTTTCATAATCCAGTTTCGATCAGTTATCCTGCGAGGGCTGCATATCTTGCGAGAGCCAGATTCATGGAACTTACCGAACGCATCGCGGGCCTGCGGAGTCAGTTGCTGGGGTTCGTGATTGATCAGCTGAGGGTCGATCAAACCACTGCCGAGGACATTGTGCACGATGCCGTCGCTGCTTGCCTGGAACGGCAGGATCAGTTTCAGGGAGGAGGCGCCGACGCGATGCTCTATGGGTGGCTCAGGACCACGGCGTTCCGACGCGGCCTCCGCATGATCGACCCGGCGAAGGAGGCCGCCCAAATCAGTTCGTTTGAGGGAGCCGGTTCGACGGGAACGCCCTCCGAGGGCTTTCGCTTTCAGGACGCCCGTGAACGTGTTCATGCCGCCATCGCCGAACTCCCCGATTGGCAACGCGAGGTCATTACCTGGAAGTACTTCCAGAACCTGTCGACGCAACAGATCGCCGAGGGGCTGGGGCTGACGGAGAACGCCGTCGCCGGCCTCAAGGCCCGAGCCTTCGCCCAGCTCGCGAAGGATTTAACGCCGGAAGACTTCCAGTCGTTCTTGCGGTGATGGAATGGCGTCGTGTTCGAGCACTGCAACACGGCGATGGTTGCTTGGTCAGATTCCGCCAGCGTGAGACGCACTTCGGACATTACAACATGGAAGGCGGTCGCCAAGGGAAACTAGACTGCCTGTGTGGTTAGGTTGTCGTACAGCAATTCGTGCGGTGAACCATGAGTGACGATCGCGGGCCGCGGCACGCTACGGGAAGTCTCCCCCAGGAACTCAGCGAGGCGCTGGCGTTTTATGATGCCCTCGCCGAAAGTGCGACCAGTCGCGAGGACGCGCGGCGGCAGGCGCTGGCACGGTTCTCCGATTGGTCCGAGCAGCTCAAAGAGCACTTTCGGCTCGAAGACTGCCTGCTGGGGGTGACCGATTCGCCGTTTGATTCCACGCAGTTGGGACTGCCGCCGGAGTCTGCCGAACCTGGATCGACCGGCGGCCTGCCGACGCGGTTTATTCCACGCTATCGTCTCGGTGTCGGAGGCCAGGGGGAAGTCTGGCTGGCGCACGATCCCGAGCTCGACCGGTTCGTGGCGCTGAAGGTCATCAAGGAGGGACAGCGTGGATCGCACCCGACCGCAGCCAGGTTCTGGAGAGAAGCGGAGCTCACCGGAAAGCTGGAGCATCCCAACATCGTGCCGGTGTATGAGGCGGGTAAGGCGGCGGGTGAAGCAGACACGGCCTCGCCCTATTACGCGATGCGGGTGTTCGGCAACCGGCATCTGCTGCGGGCCATCACGGCCTTTCATGCCCGCGAGCGACAGCCAGCCGACTGGGAACTCCTCGAAGCGATCAAGGCCTTTCACGAAGACCGCTCAGCCGTGAACGAGCAGCGGCTGCAGCAGGCGCTCGCCACATTCACCTTCGACGCCACTCAGGAGTGCGACCAGGATCTCAAGGACGCCTGCGAGGCGTTGCGGAAAGACCCTGCGGGCCAGTCGGGTCGCAGTCTGCAGGAGGCGATCACGGCCTATCATGCCAGTGGCCAGCAACCAAGCGAACTGCGGGAGTTGTTGAACCGGTTCATCGACGTCTGCAACGCGCTGGCGTATGCCCACAGCCGGGGGGTGATTCATCGCGACCTCAAGCCGCAGAACGTGATGCTGGGCGAGTTCGGCGAGACCCTCGTCGTCGACTGGGGTCTGGCCAAGGTGCTGGG
>JANNSB010000720.1:0-21726 GCA_031402175.1 Planctomycetaceae bacterium | reverse complement strand
AAGTTTCCGAAGTCGGTCAGGCTGGCGAGTCCCAGGCCGGCCGGCGTGTCGGCGGCCAAGTTGCCTGCCGCGTCGGTGGTGACGATCTGTCGCGAACCGACTTGGGCGGCCGTGCTGGCCGCCGACGTGATGCCCGGCGCGGTGAGCGTGTTCGTCGCCGTGCCAAGGACAATCTGGTCATCCCGGGTCGTGGTGGCGAGTGATCCGATCGCGACCGAGTTGATGAAGTCGGCCGACGAAGAGTGTCCGATCGCGGTCGCGAAGTCGCCGTTGGCAATTGAATTGAATCCGAGTGCGTTGGAGCCGATCCCGCCGGCGATCGAGTTGACGCCGATCGCCATCGACTCAATTTCTAGTGCTGCCGCATTCTGCCCGACGGCCGTCGAATTATCGCCACTTGCGCTCGAGTCCTGCCCCACGGCCGTCGAATCGAGTCCAGTTGCGAATGCGACCGCCCCAAGTGCCGTCGAGTTGATGCCCTGCGCGGTTGAGTTCCGTCCAAACGCCGAGGCAAAAACATCGGTCGCACGTGCGAACTCGCCGACTGCGGTTGACGCTGATCCTAACGCGATCGCGTTTCTACCCACTGCAACTGTACTGGCGCCACTGGCTTCTGCGCTCTGACCGACTGCCGTCGAATTGAGACCAGTTGCGAGCGCGTCGGCACCGACTGCCACTGTGTTGATTTCCAATGCCTGCGCGTTGGAGCCCAATGCGACCGAATCCGCCAAAAACGCTCTCGATCCTGCGCCGATTGCCGTCGAATCGTCGCCATATGCGCCTGCTCCAGATCCAAACGCCGAGGAGCGCGTACCGTCTGCCAATGCGGTGGTGCCTACCGCAGTTGAGTCTGCCTTTGTTGCGTTCGCGTCGTTACCGACTGCAACAGACTCGAATGCTGTTGCGTCCGCGTTAAACCCGAGGGCTGTTGAGAACGCTCCCGTAGAGTTTGCATTTTCTCCGAGGGCTGTCGACTCCCCCCCCGTCGCCATCGCAAGTGTGCCGACGGCGGTATCGGTGGCGTTCGTCGCGACCGCTCCATCCGAATTGCCGGTCACTTCGTTGCGGGCGCGGAACTGGGCGAACGCGCTCCCGCCGCTCAGGCAGATTCCCACGCCGACGAAAAACGCAGCCGCGCGGGCCACCAAAGACATTCTGCATCCCTGCCTGAACATGTGAGCCTCCTGCTCGATGAATGGTGTCGGACTATTGTGGGCCAGTTCCTCGTGATGCGTGGATTTCGCCAATGTTCGTCGGGGCGGCAGGAGACTCGGCCCAGTTCGCCCAGACATTTCATTGGCGGTCCATACAGGCGCAATAGAAGATCGCGCTGGTGCATCCCATCGAATCGCACTTCTCCATCGACGAAATACCATCCGGCGATTCGACAAATCGCCGTCAGCCGCGATGCGAAGCACAACCCGCAGATCTTTCCCAACTTGCCTAGAAACAGTTTCAATACTCCCCTCTCCCCCACAATGAAACGCTGTTTCGAATCATGCTCTCCAGTGGGGGAGAGGGGGAAACTGATTCCGCCGACTTTCTTGACGCACACACGAGCGCAGAGCAACGAACGAATCCGGATTGACGTGTTTCGCCTGATCCGTGTTCAATACGCCCCCCAGTCGACTCGAAACACGCTCAAGGACGAGCGATGCATGCCATTCCCATTCCACGCAAGTTCCCCTGGCTGCTGACGGCGGCTGTGGCCGGCATCTTCGTGTTGGGGTTGCAGGCGATCGCGCGTGGGGACCAGTTGGCTCAGGGACATCTCGCCGATCGGCAACTCGTGTGGCTGGTGGTCTCGCTGCCGATCATGGCCGTGGCCGCTTTGATCCCGTATCGCAAATGGCGATTCGTCGCCTATCCCTGGTTCATCATCACGCTGGTGCTGCTGATCGCGGTGTTCGCGTTCCCGCCCCGCAATGGCGCGCGGCGTTGGATTCCGATGGGCGTCGCCGACCTGCAGCCTTCCGAGTTCATGAAGCTCTTCTTCATTCTCGCGATGGCGAGATATCTGGAGTTTCGCGGCAGCCAACGTCGCTGGTGGGGACTGGCGATTCCCTTCGCGATGGCGTTCGTGCCGATGCTGCTCATCCTCAAGGAACCCGATCTCGGCACCGCGCTCGTGTTCCTGCCGATCCTGTATGCCATGTTGTTCGCGGCCGGCGCGAGACCGCGACATCTCGTGGCAGTGGCCTTGCTGGGGTGCCTGTCGTCGCCCATCGTCTGGACGGCCATGAGCAACGAACAGCAATCGCGTATCACTGCATTGTTCTCGCAGAGTGATGGAGGCGAAGCCCCGCCGGGAGACGGACATCATCTGCATTACAGCAAACTGGTGCTGGCCTCAGGCGGCACATGGGGGAGCGAGTTAGCGGGGAACCTGCACTCCGAGCGTCAACTCAATCGCCTGTTCGCCAGCAGGACCGACTTTGTCTTCTGCCTCGTCGGCGAGCAGTACGGCGTCTGGGGCACTGGCGCGGTTCTGTCACTGTGGTTGTTGCTGCTGTTCGCCGGACTGCGCGTGGCCATGAAGACCCGTGACCCGTTTGGCCGGCTGGTCGCCGTCGGCATCGTGGCCTTGTTCGGAACGCAGGTCATCATCAACACGGGGATGACGTGCGGCGTGATGCCGATCACCGGGTTGACGCTGCCCTTCATGAGCTACGGGGGGTCGAGCCTGTTGTCGTCATTGATCGCGCTCGCGTTGCTCATCAACGTCTCCTGCCGGCCGGGCTACCTGCTGGCGAATGAGCCCTTTCAGTTCATCGCGAAGTCGTGAGATTTCCTCCGACAGTTCTACGGTGCGGCCCGGAGCCTCGCCGCGCCAGAATGGAATCGTCGGGGGCGCGCCGTGTGCATCGGAGACGATCAAGTCGTTTCCGCGCAGCGTGCGGATGCGCCAAGACGTGTTGCCCAGCAGAAAGATGTCGCCGCCCGAACTTTCCACGGCGAAGTCTTCATCGACATTGCCGACCACGGTCATGTCGGGTTCGGCGACAACCCGCACCGAATCGATCTCGGCAATGGCGCCCGAGTTGTTGACGACCGTCAGCCGGGCTCCCTGACGCGCCCGAATCTTGCGATTGACCTGATCGTGATGCAGTAATGTTCGTGACCGTCCGGCCGTCGGTGTGACGCCCTCGCTCAGAAACTTCAGCACTTCATCAAATGGTTCCCGCTTGAGATTGCGATACGGATAGGCCCGACGGCACATAGCAAACATCTCGTCGGTACCGCATTCGCGGGCCGATGCTTCCGACACGATGTGCTGGGCGAGGATGTCGAGTGGAGCTTCGGGAATCGAGATCACATCCAGCCGGCCCGCCTTCACCGCCCTCACGAGGGCCATGCACTCCAGCAGTTCATCCCGCGTGAGTGCGAACAGTACTCCTTTGGGGGTAAGTCCCAGCGCATGTCCCGAACGACCGGTTCGCTGCAGAAACGTGGCGATTGAACGGGGCGAGCCGATCTGCACGACAAGGTCGATGTAACCCACATCGATGCCGAGTTCGAGCGACGCCGTGGCCACGACGGCCTTGAGCTGACCCGTCTTCAAACGCTGTTCGATGTCGAAGCGAATGTCTTTGGCCAGCGACCCATGATGAGTGCCGATCGCGTCGTCCCCCAGCAGTTTCGAGAGCTGAAAGGTCAACCGTTCCGCCAGCCTGCGGGTGTTGACGAAGATGAGCGTGCTGCGATGCGAATTGACGAGTTCCACAATCTTGGAATTCACTTCTGCCCATTGCTCATGGGAACAGACGGCCGACAACTCGCTGGCCGGCGTCTCGATCGAGAGTTCCATGTCTCGCTGATGGCCGACATCGATGATCGTGCAGGGAACATCGTTTTCGTCAGCTTCTCCCCTCTCCCCCCGGGAGAGGGGTCGGGGGTGAGGGCTTGGGTGTTGCGAGAGTTCCTTTTCCGCAGTTGATTCTTGTTCCACTCGTGATCGATCGCCCCCTCCGACGAGAAACCTCGCAATGCGTTCGATCGGCCGCTGCGTCGCCGAGATGCCAATCCTTTGCAACGAACTTTCAACGAGCTCTTCCAGGCGTTCGATGCTGAGCGCCAGATGCGAACCCCGCTTGTCACGCACCAGCGCATGAATCTCATCGACGATGATCGTGTCGACGGTGCGCAGCGCCTTGCGTCCATTCTCCGCCGTGAGCAATAGGAACAGTGATTCGGGCGTGGTCACCAGAATGTGTGGCGGCTTGCGGGTGAGCGCCGTCCGCTGATGAGCCGGCGTGTCACCCGTGCGGATGCCGACTCGCAGCGGGGCGACTTTGAGGCCCTGACGTTCCGATTCCTCCAGGATCTCCTTCAGCGGCACTTCAAGATTGCGATGCATATCGTTCGACAGCGCCCGCAGCGGAGACACATAGACGACCCGCATTGTCGGCGCGAGGCTCTGTTCGACGCTCTCGCGAAACAGGCGATCGATGACGGCCAGAAACGCCGTCAACGTCTTGCCGCTGCCGGTCGGGGCCGCGATGAGGACGTGTCCGCCCTCGGCAATCGCGGGCCAGCCGAGTTGCTGTGGTTCCGTCGGATTCTCGAACCGCGAGCGGAACCAGTCCTGAATGACGGGATGAAACAATTCCAGCGACATGACGATCCGTGCGTGCGGTTTCTTGGAATTGCAGCGAGACGAGGAGGCCGTTGCGGTTTCCAGCGCTCCATGTTCGACTATTGCCATGGGGACGTACAACCATCGCCAATGGGACACCGCGGAGCGGCGCCAGACGGGCCTAGTCATCGTTTTGCCCGGTATCGACGGACTAAGCTGGTGCACCCGCAGCATCGTTCGCGGCCTCGCGGAAGCCGGAGTGCCTTACGCGATGGAGATTCATGACTGGACGTTCGGCATCCTCTGGGCACTCCGCAACCTGCGGGACTCCCGGCGTCATCAGGCCCATGCCGCGATTCTGGCGGACAAGATCACCGCTTATCAGGTCGAGCATCCGGGGCGACCGGTCTACATGATGGGCCATTCCGCCGGCGGAGCGATGACAGTGCTCACGCTGGAGCGCCTGCCGCACGAGTCGCGAATCGAGGCCGGAATACTGCTGGCGCCCGCGCTATCACCGGCCTACGACGTGACCACCGCCTTGCAGCACACAACCCGCGGCTTGTGGAACTTCCACGCCTGGGGTGATCTCGGTTTCCTGGGTGCGCTCACCACGATCTTCGGCACGGTCGACGGCAAGCATGTCCCCGCCGCCGGACTGGTGGGATTCAGCAAGTCGCCGACATCGTCAGCGGCTGATGGACCTCAATTGCGTCAGATTCCGTATCAGCTCGCAATGGCGAGGCAACACAATCTGGCCGGACATTTCGGCTGCGTGAATCATCGCTTCGTGCGCCATTGGGTGGCGCCGATCGTGATGGATTCATAGTCGCCTTTCGCGCCGCGAAAGTAGCGTTGGGAAAACTCAGATCGATCCATGCGGATAATGCTCTCAAGGGCGCTTTGTCACTCGCCGCCGCCTCTTTCGCGGCGCGAAAGGCGACTATGCCGCCTCTTCCAGATTCCGCACGCGGCCTTCGCTCAGCCGCACGATTCGCTCGGCCTGATGGGCCAGCGCGTTGTCGTGCGTGACCATGATGATCGTCAGCCCTTCATCATGGTTGAGCCGTTTGAGCAACGTCACGATTTCGCGCCCCGTCGTGGCATCAAGATTGCCCGTGGGTTCATCGGCCAGCAGCACTTGCGGATGCCCGACCAGCGCGCGGGCGATGGCGGCCCGCTGCATCTCGCCGCCAGAAAGTTCCGACGGACGGTGCTTCAGTCGGTGTTCGAGGCCGACTTTCGTCAGCATTTCGGTTGCCGCCGCCTTGAACTCTTTCTTCCGCTTCCAGTAGTCCCAGATGCGCGTGCGGATCATGTAGGGCATCATCACGTTTTCGAGCAGCGTCAGTTCCGGCAGCAGATGATAGAACTGGAACACGAACCCGAAGATGCGATTGCGTAGCTCATCTCGCGTCGAGGCCGGCAGGTCGTCGATGCGTTCCGATTCAAGACGCACTTCCCCCATGTCGGGTGTGTCGAGCAGGCCGAGCAGATGCAGCAAAGTGCTCTTCCCTGACCCCGACTGGCCGATGATCGATACGAATTCACCCTTGGCAATCGAAAAGTCGACCCCTCGCAGCACGGGAATCTTGTGCGTCCCCTTGGTGTATGTTTTGGTGAGTGCGTGAGCGCTCAAATGCACGCGTCGTGTGGCTTGATTCATGGGCAGGATGTCACTCTTGGAACTGCGTGATTGGGCCGGCATCACTCGTACCTCAACGCCTGAACGGGGTGCAGTCTCGCCGCTCGCCGCGCGGGCAACACGCTCGCCAGCACTGCAATCGACATGGCGCCGAAGGCCACCCAGAACACCATTCCCGGCTGCACCGACGTCGGGATTTCCTTGAAGTAGTAGATTGTCTCATCGAAGACCTTGTGACCCGTGAACCAGCTCACGAGGCCTTCGATTTCGTTGATGTAATGCACGAAAAGCAGTCCGAGAATGACGCCGACGCCGCTTCCGACCACGCCGAGCGAGAGGCCGTAAGCCAGGAAGATCGACATCACGCCGCGTGAGCTGGCGCCGAGCGCCTTGAGGATGCCGATGTCCCGCGTCTTCTCCACGACGATCATGTAGAAGATCGCCAGGATGCCGAAACCAGCCACCGCGATGATCAGGAACAGCAGCACGTTCAGAATCGCCGACTCTACGGCGACGGCTTCCAGCAGCGGTCCCTGCTTTTGTTCCCAGGTGCGGATCTGCACTTCGCGCTGATACTCTTCCGACAGTCCGGACTGCAGCCGTTCGACGACCAGCGGTGCGTCGGCATAGTCCTTGAGCCGAATCTGAATCGTCGTGATTGCGCCCTGCTGCCAGTCGCCGCGATCCTGCTCGGCCAGCATGCCGCGGGCCAGTTGCAATTCTTCGATGTTGCAGAGCACGATGTTCGAGTCGTATTCGCTCATGCCGCTCTTGAAGAGGTCGACCACCGTCACCGGCATGCCGCGAACTTCGGGCCGACGGCCGGCACGCACGGTGCTTAACGTCACATCCTCGCCGGGCGAAACCATCATCAAGGTTTCGGTATCGCCAGCTTCGTTCGTATAGGGGAAGCTCACGAGACCGATGCCGATGTAACAGCGCGCTGGATGGGGTGCGTTCGGATCAACGGGAGCCGCCGACGGCGTTCTGGCCCATGGATTGTTCGATGGGTGAACCGGTGGCGCATCGCCGAATGGATTGGGAGCCATCGGCTCCGTTCCTTCCAGGGCACTGGCGGGTTCGACGAATGATTCGGCCTCATTCGCCTCGATCCCGGCGCGAATTCGCTGATATTCTTTGAATTGCTCGCGATGGACTTGGGCGGCTGCCGTCAGCTCCCAGTCGAGGGGTTCGCTGGGATCCCGCGTCGGTGGGCCGATGATCTGGCCGTCTTTCTCAATGGCCTGCCGGCTCAGCAAGAACTCTCTGAAGGGACTGACGAGATCCTTCCCTTCCGGAACGATGCCGAACAGGGTGGCGGGCCGGTGATAGTTCTGCCCCGCCCACTCGAAGCTGACGAGACCGTAGATCTCGACGGCAGGGGTCATGGCCGCGATGTATTCGCCGGCAATCTCTTTGATTTCGGCGAGCAGCAGGTCGGGATTCTCGACGCCATCCAGGCTCATGCTCTCGACCATCAGGTCGGCATTGATCGCGTGAATGCGGTCCCGCATCTGAGTGGCGAAACCCGACATCACGCTGTTGACGACGATCATGGTCGCCACGCCGAGCATCACACTGATGATGCTGGCCAGCGCGATAAACCGCGTCCGCAAATAGCGGCTCGAAAGCAGCAGCTTATACATCGGGCGTCCTTGCCGAAGTGTGGCGTCCTATGCCATTGGGAATTCGTGACTACCGGCGGAAACCGCCGGTGACGCGGAAGTCTAGCGAAGCCGGGACGAATGCGTCGAGAGAGGTTTCGTGATGCATTACGGTCGATTCAATGGGATGTGAGAACCTGGGCAGATACCCAAAGGTTTCCAGACTCTAGTCGAGTGATGTGTTTTGTTTCTTGGGAGCATGTTCGTTACGACTGACGGTCTGCCGCGGGGGAGAGGGAGATCTGATGTTGAAATCGATGACATATCCCCTACGCTGTCCTCACGGGATTGATCGAACCCCATGATTTCCAGCTCTTCGCTCTAGCTCTCGGCTCTAAGCTGTTCCCTCCATGCTCCCTGCTCCCCGCTCCCTGCTCTCCCGACGCGACTTTTTCAGCCACGTCACCACCGCGATGGCGGGGATCGGGTTGACGCACCTGCTGGCTCGCGATGGCCTGGCGTTCGACGGCGTATCGGCCGATTGGCAGCCCGGTGTGGGAATGACGCATCACTCTCCGCGGGCAAAGCGGGTGTTGCAGATCTTCTGTCCGGGGGCGGCTTCGCATCTCGATCTGTGGGATTACAAACCCGAACTCGAACGCCAGGCGGGACAGCCCTTGCCGGGAGAGGAGAATCTCTTGTCGTTCCAGGGTCAGAACGGCAACCTGATGGCCAGTCCCTGGCCCTTCGTCCCGTGCGGCGAGAGCGGCAAGATGCTCTCATCGATGCTGCCGCTGGTGTCGCAGCATGTGGACGACATGGCTTTCGTGCATTCGCTGGTCTCGAAAACGAACACGCACGGGCCGGGCTGCGTCTTCCTGAACACGGGTCATCCGACAGAAGGGTTTCCATCAGCCGGGGCATGGACGAGCTACGCCCTCGGCAGCGAGAACGACAATCTGCCGGCGTTCATCACGATTACCGATGTACGCGGCGAGCCTCCCAATGGCAAGGCGAACTGGTCGAACGGGTTTCTGCCGGCGCGACATCAGGGGATCATGATGGCGGCCCATCAGCCGGTGCGGAACCTCAACCGACCGGCTGCCATCTCAGACGAAGACGAACTCGCAACTCGCGAGTTTCTGGAGTTCCTCAACACACGCCATGCCGCAGAGGATCCCGGCAACACCGATCTGCAGGCGCGGATCGCCGCCTATGACCTTGCCGCGCGGATGCAACTTTCGGCTCCCGATGTCCTCGATCTGGCGGGTGAACCTGAGTCGGCGCATCAGATGTATGGCACCGGGGACGCCAACGAGCTGAAGGCCGCCTACGCCAAGAACTGCCTGCTCGCGCGGCGCTTGATCGAGCGCGGCGTGCGCTACGTCAACTTGTATTGTGCTTCGCGTGCTTCGGGCGTTGATGGTCTGCTCAATTGGGATGCTCACAAGACACTCAAAGCAGACTATGAACGACACTGTCCAGTTTTCGATCAACCGACGGCTGCGCTGCTCACCGACCTCAAGCAGCGGGGACTGCTCGAGGACACACTCGTGCTGTGGACGACGGAATTCGGGCGGATGCCGACCCATCAGGCGGGGACGTCGGGTCGGGATCACAACCCCGATGCCTTCACCTTGTGGATGATGGGGGCCGGCGTCCAGGGAGGCGTGAGCTATGGAGCCACCGACGAGTTCGGCCGCCGATCGGTCGAAAACGTCACCACCGTCTGGGACTTCTACGCGACCGTGCTGCACCTGCTGGGCTTCGACCACACCCGTCTGACGTGGTACCACAACGGCCTCGACCGCCGACTGACAGACGTGCATGGAAATGTGATCGAGGCAGTGCTTTCGGAGGCTTGAGGCTTGGAAGACAGGTTGACAGAGGTGAAGATTTGCTGCCTCAAGCTTCCACCCGATAGAGATACCGTGTTCCTTAGTTCCCCAAGCCTCAAGCCACCAGCCCAAAGCCTCTCCGCGAGCCTATCTGGACAGTTTGGCTCGAAGTCCCGAAACTGTCGGAAGATTGAACCAGGAACGCATCTCGGCGTTGCAGGAATCGAGTCGACAATGGAGTTGAGGATCGGATGAATTCACTGCCTGTTCGGAAGTTGTGGCTGGCGTCGATTACGCTGCTGTTCGTGGGAAATGCCTGGGGAGACGATCCTCCGCCTCCGCCGGTTGCGGGCGATGAGGAGAATTCGGTGCCGACTGGCAGTCAGCCGGCTGACGCTGCTGTCGAGGTGCTGCAGCGAAACGACACGCCGGAAGAAATCGCCCGCCGTGAGTCCCTTTCCTGGCTGATGACGGGGCAGCTCTACGAATCGCGCCGCGATCTCGAACAAGCCGTCAGCGCGTTCCGCAAATCGGTCGAAGCCGACCCGAGCGCGTTGGTTCCTTATCAGAAGCTACTTCCGCTCCTGTTGCTGCAGGGCGAAGCCGAGCAGGCACGCGAATACGCGCTGCAGGCGGCAGAGCATTCCACAGACGGACTGCAGGTGGTGCGGGCGCTGGGAGCCGTCCTCAATCAGCAAGGCCAGACCGAAGAAGCGATTGAACTTTTCCAGCAGGCTCTCGCCAATGCGAAAGAAGGGGACAACCGTGTGACGGCTCTCCTGCTGCATCGCGATCTGGGCCTGCTGTTTCACGCCGGCGGCGACAAAGAGCAGGCGGCGGAGAATCTGAGAGTGGTATTGGCCGCGGTGGAAGCATCTGACGGCGAACGATTGCTGGCCGAGGAGTTAACCGAGGTGCTGGGGACCGATCCCGCAGCGATGTGCGATGTCATCGGACAGGCGTTGCTGGCCATGAATGATGCCGAGGGGGCCGTGCGGGCCTTCGAGAAGGCCGCCGAGTTCGCACCAGAAGGGGCCGCCGTGCATGGATACAATTTGGCTCAGGTCTTTCGTCAGCAGGGCGAGGCCGAGCGCGGGCTGGAGGAACTCAACAAGTATCTCAACGCGCAGCTTCAGGCACGCGGTCGCGCGCCGTATCAGTTGCTCAAGGATCTGCTGGCCGATCTGGAGCGCGGCGCGGAACTGCTCCCCTGGCTCGAAAAGCTGGCCGAGGCCGACCCTAACAATGCCGAACTGCAGTACTTCCTGGCGCACGAGTACGTGTTGACAGACGACCTCGACAAGGCCGAAGAGCTGTATCGCCGCGTGCTGGCCGACACGAACGCTCCTCAGGGAATCGTGGGACTGATTCCGATCCATCGACAGAAGAAACAGACCGCGGAATTGCTGACCGCGCTGGTCACGGGCTTCTCCAGCGGCCTCTATGTCGAAGACGAAGAGGAACTGGAAACGATTCCCGCCGACTTCCGCTATCTGGCCGAACAGTTCAACGACGAGATCGCTTCACTCGCCGCCGACGAAGAGACGATGAAGCTGCTGATGGAGCATGGTCGCTCGCTCGAGGAATCCGATCCGCCGACTATCGAGTTCGCTCAGGTGTTCGTGCTGGCTCAACTCGCCGTCGAAGCCAAGCGGACCGAAGACGTGCTGCATAACTATCGTCTCGCGATCGACATGCGAAACGACCCACCCGCGGTGCTCTATCGCGAGCTGTCGAACTATCTGATCGACGAGGAAGAATACACCGAGGCCATCAAGATCCTGAATGAAGCGGCCGAGCATCCGTCGAATGAATTGCAGCAGGCCCGCTGGCAGTTCTTGTATTTCCTGTCGTTCGCCTATGAACTCGACGGCCAGACTGATCCGGCGCTGGAGGCGGTTCGCGGAGCGCAGGAAGAGCAACCCGATGAGCCTTTGCTGCAGTATCAGGAAGGCTGGGTTTACTATCACGCGCATCGCTGGGAAGAAGCTCAGGGCATCTTCGAAAACTTCATCACCGAGCACGGCGAAGATCCCAGCGATCGCATCGCTTCGCAGGTCGACAACTGCCGCTTCAATCTTTCGAACATCTTCGTGCAGACCGGTGATCTGGAGCGTGGCGAGCAGGTGCTGCTCGAAGTGCTGGAGACCGATCCCGACAATGTGCAGGCCAATAACGATCTCGGCTACCTGTGGGCCGACCAGGATAAGAACCTCGAAGAGGCCCACGCGATGATCGAGAAGGCTCTCGCGGCCGAACCCGAGAACGCCGCCTACCTCGACAGCATGGGCTGGGTACTGTATCGCCTGGAAGACTACGCCGGCGCGGCGACTCACCTGGAGAAGGCAGTTGCCTTGCCCAACGGCGGCGACTCGGTCATCCAGGAGCATCTGGCCGACTGCTACGACAAGCTCGACCGCCACGACGAGGCCCGAGCGCTTTGGCAGAAGTCCCTCGATCAGGAACGCGAGCAACCGCATCCGGATGAAGAAATCATCCAGCGCATCGAAGAGAAACTGGCCGAGTGACGGAGGAGTCAGGAGACGGGGGTCAGGGAATTGACCACCTTCCCTTTGACTCCGCTTCCGACTCTTGTCCTCGCCCCACTAAATCCTGATCCCTGACTCCTGACCCCTGTTCTAAATGGCCGGTCACTCCCACTGGGCGAACATCGCTCACAAAAAAGGTCGCGTCGACAAGAAGAAGGGCGCGCTCTTTGGCCAGCTCAGTCGGGCCATCATCGTTTCCGCGCGTCGCGGCGGTGGCGACCCCAGCATGAACCTCGCGCTGCGGTACGCGATCGACAAGGCCCGCAAGAACAGCATGCCCAAGGACAACATCGAACGCGCCGTCAAGAAAGGTTGCGGAACCAACGACAACGAGAACTACGAAGACATCGTCTATGAAGGATACGGCCCCGGCGGCGTCGCGGTGATGGTCGAGGCCCTTACCGAGAACCGTAACCGCACGGCCGGCGAGGTCCGCAAGACGTTCGAAGTCTACGGCGGCAACCTCGGCGCGACCGGCTGCGTCTCGTACATGTTCGAGCGGAAGGGGATTTTTGTCGTGCCGGCTGATTCGATTTCGGAAGAACGCCTGTTCGAGGTCGCTCTCGAAGCTGGCGCGGACGATGTGCGTCAGGAAGGAGACAACTTCGAAGTGCTCTGTCCGCCGGAGGCGTTTCAAACAGTCTGCGATGCGCTGGAACAGGCCGAGATCGAAACCAGCCGGTCGGAATTGACCCGCATTCCGGGTTCGACCATCGACCTCGACGCCGACAGCGGCCGCAAACTGCTCAAGCTCCTCGAAGTCTTCGAAGAGAACGAAGACGTGCAGAACGTGATCGCGAACTTCAACATCTCGGATGAGATCATGGAGGAAGTGCTGGGGGAAGCGTGAGGCTTGGGGCATTAGGAAAGGTATTGATTCGTTGTCGAATTTCGAGCGATGTACCGCCTGCTCCTCAGAAGTCCGGTTCCTAACTCCTTCCTAAAGCCTCAAGCCCAGAGCCTCAAGCCTCTCAATGCCTCGTGAACCGACGACATTTGGCGACGATCCTTCCCGCAAACCGAAAGGTCGCGGGAAAGCCGGCGAGGGTGCGCCATCGCCCGCCCCAATTGCGCCGGCGGACGGCAACAGTGATGCGTTGGATGATGACGGCCACGATGAGGTATTGCGGCCGCAAACGCTCGATCAGGTCGTCGGACAGACAAAGGTGGTCGAACGCTTGAAAATTGCTCTCGAAGCAACCCTCAAACGGGGCGGCACGCTGGGGCATTTGCTGCTCGATGGTCCACCCGGTTTGGGCAAGACGACGCTGGCCAGGGTGATTCCGCGAGTTCTCGGCGTCGAATGCAAAATTGTCGCCGCCCCGACGCTCACGGCGCCCAAGGACTTGCTGCCGTACCTCACCAATCTCTCCGAAGGCGCGGTGCTGTTCATCGACGAGGTCCATCGCCTGCCCGCGGCTGTCGAGGAGTTTCTCTATCCCGCGATGGAGGACTTCCGCATCGATATCGCGCTCGGCGAGGGTTTGAACGCCCGCACGATCAGCATGACTCTGAAGCCCTTCACCGTGATCGGCGCCACGACTCGTTCTGGCCTCTTGACAGCGCCCCTCAAGGACCGTTTCGTTTACAAAGAACATCTCGACTTCTATTCGAACGAGGAACTCTTCGAGATCGTGACCCGTAATGCGCGCAAGCTGCGAACTGGGATCACCGACGATGCGGCACGACAGATCGCGTGCCGCAGTCAGGGGACGCCGCGCAAAGCGAACAACATCCTGCTCCGCACTCGCGACTTCGCCACACTGGAAATCACGGACGAGGGGATCACCGATCAAATCGCCAAAAGAGCGCTATCGACGTTGGAGATTGATGAACTGGGACTCGATCGTCAGGATCAGCGATATCTCGAAACGCTGATGGATGTCTTCGCTGGCGGGCCGGCCGGCGTGCAGGCCTTGGCCCACAGCATGAGCCTGCCGGCCGATACTCTGGAGGACGACATCGAGCCGTTTCTGTTACGGTCGGGCCTCATCCAGCGTTCATCCCGCGGCCGCATCGCCACACCAAGGGCGTACGAACACCTGGACCGTTCCGGTCCGCCTGATGATCCACAGGCGAAGCAGCGTCCGCTGTTCGAATAGTTGATTGTCCCCATGAGCGGCGGGGTTCAACCTCGCCGTCCGTTCTTCGTCAGAAACACTGTCATTCAAAAATCTGTCATCGAGTTTGTTGCTTCTTCCTCAACCACCACCACCCTCCACATTCCACGCAACACGCACCTAAAATCGGACCGGGCGGCACGACAACGATGCCGCTCCGCCAGGAATGATCAACGCAAAAGGCCATCGAAGTGCTGTCTCGCGATCAGGTATCGCTCCCCCAACCGCCCGATGGGAGCCGAAGCGGCGGCCTCGTTGAAGTTGCGCATTGAGTGCCGAGAGTCGAGAAATGAGAGACGAGGACGAGTTTCCTCGCCCCCCATTTCTCTTCTCAGCAAACCGTTCCAGCGGCGTTTGCTTCACCTTCCGGCCATCAGCCATTACCGCACGGCTCGCTGCGGCGGCGCATCCCCCAACCAGAAGAAGAAGAAGAAGGACGAGGGCGAGCCCGGGGAGGTTCATACGCACCGAACGCATTGCGTCGCTGAATTCGCCAGAATTCAGCCGAAACTCATTTCCGATTCCCTGCTCCCTGCTCCAAAAACTCGGGCTGGCCAGCCCTGAATCAACGTGCTCGCGCAGGATGGCTCGTTATCTCGTGCCTGGGCCACAGAACTCTGTTGCATGCATGCCCCCGGATGGACACCTGCCCCACCCGGTCGATCGGACCCATGCCTCACGCAGACACGCCCCTGCCAGATGCGGGAACATGTCGCAACGCTCGCTCGCCACTTCTACCCCTACGGTCGCGGTTGCGCGGCGGCAGGCCGAGGACTGGCGAAAACACGCTGGAGAAGAGTTAAGAGCCGCGTCGAACATGCCACCCGTCGAAGCAGGTTCTCAGCATGTCACGCCGACTCTCCGCTCGCACTGGCAAAGCCGGCAAAGCCGGCAAAGCCGGTGCCACACTTTGTCAGTGTCACCCGTCGGGTTCTCCACGCCGTTAGAAAATCACAACCCCAGTACGCACGGTCAACATCAATATCCGCTTCGCTGGGCGCGATAGGCCTAGTATCCTTCAATCAGCATTTTTCCGCGAGAACCTTGCGCGGAATGCGGCGCTTACACGCTTGCTGTTTCCGGCACCCAGCCGTCCAGCGTGGAGGATGGCGCGCTCGCATAGACCTCGATCTTGAATCGCAGACCGCAGTGCGGGCAGGTGGATGTGCCGACCGATAATGCGCTCAGCTTGCTGCACTGGGGACATTCGATGCGCAGAGTCTTGAACTCAGCGGCTTGTCCAATACCTGTGCCTGGTGAATTGCCCGGCGCTGCGGCATCGAGCTTCGATTGTCGCCAGTGCCGCTGAATGATGAACGCCGTCGCGATCGTGCTTGTCGACGCCACGATGGCCGCGGCGATCGCGAGTCTCAGGACGAAGTGATCTCCTTCGATCTGCTGCAGCACGATGATGTCCGCCAACAATGCAGTCACGATTGTGGAGACGATCGCCACCAGCCGGATTGTGAGCGTCGGAGGAGCCGAGCGCGTGCCGTAACAGAGCACGGCGTGAATCACGACGGCGACGACCGATCCGATAACGAAGGTCCAATCGCCGACCCATTCCTCCCCCCTATACTGGTAGATGGCGAATTCCGATAGTACGAACCCGCCGGCGGCGGCCACGGCGCCGATCCAACGCCAATGCCGCGCTGGTTCGGTTCCCAAACCGACAAGGCACACAGCCGCCGCGGCGCTCCAACCGGCAATGGCGAATCCGGTGAGCACCATGTTGCCGTCGAATTGGTCACTCCAGATGCCGTACAGCCAGCAGACGCCGGCCACGATCGAAGCGACAGCCGCCACCAACCCGGTGTGGCGATACTCGACCTGACGTTGCAAAGCCCATCCGCCGGACGCCACGGTCAAGATTCCCAGACAGATGCAGGCAGTGCCCCACATCTTACCTTCGTCGCCGATCTCCCAGATGCCGCACAGCGCGAACAGGTAGAACAGGATCGCTCCGCCTTGAGCGATCTTTGTCGCAAGTTCGCTCTGTTCCAATCGAACGGCAGCCTGCCAGAGAAACGCCGAGACGGCCGACGTAAGAAATGCCGTCCCCGCGACGCGCCAGACCACATCAAGACTGGCGGTGAGGACCGCCGCGACACCCATGACGGCCGCCACTCCCAGCGACCACAGCATTGTCTTGAAGAGCAGTTTCTGGTCGAACATGGCGAGCATCCTCGAAAGCCATAGAACAAGCGGGTTGTCACTCCAGGCGCGACTGCACGGGGAGTATCACGCGAAAAGTCGACTTGGTCCAGAAATGACTGCGTCGGCACGTATTCAGCCACTTGGCCGACTTGAGTTTCGATTGTCGAGCCGCGCTGAGACGGCCGCGACCGCTGAGTTCGTGTTTGAAAGCGAAACTTCGCTGGCGTTGACCATGGCGTTGATGTCGTCCCCCTTCCCAAACGCAAACAGGCTGTCGCCGGCTTCGATCACCGTCGTACTCGGAGGCGGCAACAACTGCTCGCCGCCGGCTCGGCGGATACCAATGACCATGACTCCTTTCTCACGCAGATCCGTGTCCAGCAATCGCATTCCGATGTAAGGGCTTTGCGATGTGATTTGGACATCAACCAGTTCCAGCTCTCCTCCCCGGCCGTCGGTAGTCTCGAAGAAGTCCTCGACGCTGGGATTGAGCATCAGCCGGGCCATCTTGATGGCGCCGCTGCTGAAGGGGCTGATCACCCGGTTGGCGCCCGCGCGCTCGAGCTTCTGTGCGGCACCATCCTCGGACGCCCTTGCCACAATCTGAATCGTCGGCGACAGCATCCGGGCAGAAAGCGTCACATACACATTGTCTGCATCGGTTGGTAACACGGTCGCCAGCGAACGGGCCTGTTGAATTCCGGCGTCGACGAGAACAGCGTCTGCGGTGGCATCTCCAACCACGTACTTCCACGAGGAATGGAGAGACCCCGGCGCGAACAGTTCAGGATCCTGGTCGATCACCACGAAAGATCGTCCGCGCTCGTGAAGATAATTGCAGATGGCCAGCCCCATGCGGCCCATGCCGCAGACGATGTGATGATCACTTAGATTCTCAATTTCACGCTGCATACGTCGTCGAAGCAAGAATCGCTGGAACTCGGCATTGATAATGACTTGGCCCAGTAGGAACACAGTATATGTGAAAATCCCCAACCCGCTGATAAGATACACCAACGTAAACGGCATAGCCCATGGGTGACCGGTCCTTTCGGGAACATCAATCGATCCAACCGTCGCCAGAGTGACTACTGCAAAGTAGAACGCCTCCATCCACGAGTCGGCTCCCAGGAGCCGAATGCCGATCGTACCGACAGTGGTCAGTGTGATCAGCAATCCCAAGGCGACCCAAAGCCGTTGCATGTTGCTGTTATTCGAAGGCCCGTGACAGGATTGTCTCCTGCTCCACCAGATGGCTCCGATGCGAGCCGGTCGCCGGACTGCTCGATTCTGGTCGGCCGATGTACGAGAACGGGAACCTCCCCAACAGATTGTCGCCGAAGCGAACCTTGAGAAACCGCAGCGCACCCATGTTCTCCGGCTCGTCCTGCACCCAGGCGGCGGCTGTTCCGGTGGGATAACTCGCGAGCGCGTCCTCCAGTCCTTGCCGAGGGACCGGATAGAATTCCTCAATGCGGACGATGGCCACATCGTGCGACTTCGTGGCTTCGCGGCGTTCGGCAAGTTCGTAGTACAGCTTGCCCGAGCAGAGCAGAATCTTGCGCACGTCGCCCGATGCGAGATTCGACTGGTCGCCGATCACGGGGCGAAACGTGCCGCTCGAACAGTCGCTCAGACTGGAGACGCAGGCGGGATGACGCAGCAGGCTCTTCGGCGTCATCACGATCAAGGGTTTCTTCCACATCCGCATGACCTGCCGTCGGAGCAAATGGAAGAACTGCGCCGGGGTCGAAGGCTGCGCGATCTGAATGTTGTCCTCGGCCGCCAGCGTGAGATACCGCTCCAATCGTGCGCTGGAATGCTCGGGGCCTTGGCCTTCGAACCCGTGCGGCAGCAGCAGAACCAGGTTGCTCAGGCGCGCCCATTTGTCCTCGGCGCTGGCGATGAATTGATCGATGATGACCTGCGCCGCATTGCTGAAGTCGCCGAACTGCGCTTCCCAGACGACGAGTCCTTCGGGGCAATCGAGGCTGTAGCCGTACTCGAAGCCCATCACGCCGGCTTCGGAGAGCGGGCTGTTGAACAGATTGACCTGTCCCTTCTCCGGCGCGATATTCTTGAGCGTGTTGCAGGCGTGGCCGTCCTCGTAGTCGTACACGACGGCGTGTCGATGGCTGAACGTGCCGCGGCGCACGTCCTGACCGCTCATGCGCAGCGGCCTGCCGTCGCTGAGGATCGAACCAAACGCCAGCATCTCGCAGGCGCCCCAGTCGAGCGGGCGTTTGCCTTCCGCCATTTCACGGCGTGATTCAAATAATCGCACGATCTTCGGATGCGGCGTGAAGTCATCGGGAAGATCGAGCAGCGACAGGAGGATTTCGCAAAGCTTGCTCTCCGCCACATGTGTCGGCGGATTGTCCGCATTCGACGCAGGTCCGCCGAAGTGGCTGGTCCACACGCCTCCCCAGTGATCGTGGCAGCGAATGAAGCTTTCCTTGCGGGCCTCGTGCAGTTCGCCCTCGAGCCTTTGCCGGCGCTCGTCGGCCACTCGCCCGGCCTCTTCGCGCGTCACGCCGCGCTGCGACTCGAGGTGCTGCAGGTAGCCTTCGTAAACGCTCGGACGCTGACGGATCGCGCGGCACATCGTGGGCTGCGTGAACTCCGGTTCGTCTCCTTCGTTGTGTCCCCGTCGGCGGTAGCAGTACATGTCGATCACGACATCGCGGCGGAACTTCTTGCGGAAGTCGAGGGCCAGCGAGATGACCTGCGCCACGGCCTCGGGATCTTCGCCGTTCACATGAAAGATCGGGATCTGCAGCATCTTGGCCACGTCGGTCGCATACGTGGTCGAACGGCCCTCGCTCGGCGACGTGGTGAAGCCGACCTGATTGTTGACGACGATGTGCACTGTCCCGCCGATGCGATAGCCCTTGAGTTCGCTGAGGTTGAGGGTCTCCTGCACGATTCCTTCACCGGCGAAGGCGGCGTCGCCGTGAATGAGAAAGCAAACACCCTGCTTCCGGCCGAAGTCTTTGAAGCGATCCTGCTTCGCCCGCACTCGGCCGATGGCCACCGTGTTGACGTACTCCAGGTGGCTCGGATTGAAACACAGGGACAGATGGACCCTGTTGCCTTGCGACGTGGTCCAGTCGGAACTGTAACCCAGGTGGTATTTGACATCTCCGCGCCCGACATGGAGTTGCGGATCCTGGTCGTCAAACTCACGAAAGATGAGCCGAGGACTTTTGCCCATGACGTTGGCGAGCACGTTCAGCCGACCGCGATGTGCCATGCCGATGACGATCTCTCGCGCCCCTTCATTGGCTGCTTTCTCGATGGCCAGGTCGAGCAGCGGAATGAGCGTTTCCGAGCCTTCCAGCGAAAAGCTCTTGGCACCGACGAACTTCTTGGCGAGAAACTCCTCGAAGATGACGGCGTCGGCCAATCGGCGCAAGATACGAAGCTGTTCCTCTCGCCCCAGCTTGATGCGATTGCCGGTTTCTTCCATCCGCTGTTGCAGCCATTGCCGCACCGTCAGACTGTCGATGTGCATGAACTGCGCGCCGATCGACCGGCAATAGGTGGCCTTCAACCAGTTCAAGATGCCGCGCAGCGTCCGGGTCTCGGGCCCGCCGACCCAGGATGTCGAAACTTCGCGGTCCATGTCCTTCTCGGTGAAGCCGTAGAGCGCCGGTTCCAGTTCGACCGGCATGATCCGCTCGGTTCCCAGCGGATCAATGGCCGCCACGATGTGGCCGCGAACGCGATAATTGCGGATCAACTGATCGAGCCGCTCCTGAATCGCGGCGATGTCGAGTCGTTGATCCCGTCCGCTCGGCACCAGCGTGGGATCGCTCTGCGGCGCGGGATTGAACACGCTGCGTCGCGGCACCGGCGGTTGGGCCGACCATGTCGTGGGCAGATTGCCGTTGTACGATTTGAAGACCTCGGCCCATTCCGGCGGCACAGGTCGCTGGCCGGAGAGAAAATCCTCCAGCATCGATTCGATGTAGGCCAGGCTCGAACTGTTGACGCGTTCCATGCAGGTGATCTTAGTTGGAGAAAGGGAGTAGGCAATAGGCTGTGGGGATTCAGGTCTCTGCCTCTACTCTCTACTCTCCACTGCCTACTGCCAACTCCCTTCTTCCCACTATGATGGGACTCGCCATGGGTTCACCACTCATTCAGCATCTGGGCATCGTCGGCGTCGGCCTGATCGGGGGGTCGATCGGAGCGGCGGTTCGCGCGCGCGGGCTGGCTGTCAAGGTCACGGGGCTGGGGCGAAATGCCGCGAAACTTCAAGGAGCAATCGAATCAGGCATCATTGATGTCGCGACCGATGACTGGAGCCGGCTCGCGGACTGCGACTTTGCCGTTGTCGCGACGCCGGTCGATCGCATCGTCGAGGACGTGCTGGCTCTCAATCGTCATTGTCACGCAGGCACAATTGTCACCGACGCCGGCAGTGTGAAGGGCTCAATCTGCAGCGGCATTTCTGGTGATACGGCAATCAGGTTTGTCGGCTCGCATCCACTGGCGGGTTCGGAGAAAGCCGGCATTGCTCACTCTGATGCCGAGTTGTTTCAAGGACGAGTGTGCGTGGTTACGCCTGATTCGCACACGGACGCAGGTGACCTTGCCAAAGTGAAGTCGTTTTGGGAAGGACTCGGCATGCGCGTGCTGAGCATGACTCCCGACGAGCACGATCGGCGGTTGGCGCGAACCAGTCATCTGCCGCATCTGACGGCGGCCGCCCTCTCGTGTCTGCTGGAGTCGGCGGATCGTTCGCTCACTTCGACCGGGTTTCGTGACACGACCCGCATTGCGTCTGGCGATCCGGCATTATGGCGGGCCATCTTCGAGGCAAACTCGGCGGCGATGCTGACGGAAACCGATCGGCTTATTACTCTGCTGGCCCAATGGAAAGAGTGGATCGCCCAACAAGACTGGCAGCGACTGACTGCAGGACTTCAAGCCGCGAAAGATGCCAGAGACGCACTGCGAGATGGATGATTGCGATCGATGTCAGTGATTAACTCTCATAGCGCCACGAACGGCCCGCTTTGGCGATCGCACGGTCTGCCTTGCGACGCATGGTCCGACGATGAACGCAGACAGCGCGACAGGCTGATCTCGTTCCTGTTCGACCGCATCAACTTCGAACGCCTGCCGGCGGGCAGCTACGTCACATCCGACTTCAAGCTGCAGCGGATGGAGGCATTGCTGGAGCGGTTAGGTAACCCCCAGCGGGACATCCCGGTCATTCACATCGCCGG